>JAYUIF010000258.1:0-3743 GCA_043766295.1 Spartobacteria bacterium
GTCTCAAGACCACGAAAAGTGGGTTCATACGCTCGGTAATCTCACACTCACCGGCATCAATCCCCAACTTGGCAACAATACCTTCGCGGTGAAGCAGGGGATGTTCGCGCATAGCAATGTCTCGTTGAACGCATACTTCGCCGACATCGGGCGCTGGAATGGAATTGAAATCAAAAACCGCGGGGTCGCGCTTGGCCGTGGCATCGCAAGCATCTGGCCACGACCTGATGGCGAACCGTATGTCCCGCGAGCATCCGATCCGGAGGAATTCTTTGAGGAGACATTCGAGCAGCCGGGGCAACCTCGGCAGCAGCAACCCCACACGCATGGCAACCTGCGCGTCATCATTCATTGGTCAGTTCTCGGCGTCAGTGCGCCGGACGAATCAATCTGTGAACCGAAGGCCGCACTGACTCACGCTGCTTTCGTTGGTCGGTTGGTTGCACAGTTCGGCCGAGACATGAGCGAAAAATTGCAGCGGATTGCCGTAGCTCGCTCTTACCCACTTTCGCCAAACCCCGCTCAAGATTTCATCAACCAAAACACCGGAGAGACATACAGCTACAAGCCCGTTCCTGGAACCTCGCTGTCTTTGTTCACTAACACCTCTACCAACGAGAAGCGGCAGGACATTATTGCGCTTTGCACGCGACTCGGGTTTCCACCGGGCGGGATCGAAGCGACCTGACACATGGTATGCCTTACGGGCAGCGCGGCGTAATCGCTCTTTTTTCCCGGCGAGAGGAAGCTGGCGAGCAGTTGATCCCACATTGGAAGCGAGGGATGAAATACGTGAGCGCGCTACCCGCAGAGTCGCTCGTAGTGCGCGGCGGTCTCGGGGGCGCGGCCGGCGCTGGTGAGATCGATCACGCGCTGCTCGGCGGTCAGTGTTTTCAATACGGGGAGATAGGCGTCGTTGATGTTGCCGAGGAGCACGATGTCGGTGTCGCGCACGGCGGCGGCGGCGCTTTCCACCATGAGGCGGGCGAGGTGCGGGATGTGTTGCTCGATGTAGCGGCGGTTCGCGCCAACGAGGCGTGCGGTATTCACGTGCGGATCGAAAAGACGCAGCTCGCAGCCTTTGCCGAGCAGCGTTTCGATGACGGTGACGACGGGACTTTCGCGCAGATCGTCGGTGCCGCCCTTGAATGCAAATCCGAGCACGCCGATGCGCTTGCGCCCGTCCGTGGTGATGATGCGGACGGCGTTTTTGATCTGCGCGTCGTTGCTCGTGGTGATGCTGGCGAGCATCGGGATTTCCACATCGCGCGAGCGTGCGGCCCATGTCATCGCCCGCAGATCTTTCGGCAGACACGAGCCGCCGTAGGCAAAACCGGGCTTCAAGTAAGCGGGCGAGAGGTTGAGCTTCGTGTCCTGACAGAAAATGCGCATGACTTCGTGCGCGTCCACGCCGAGCGCCTTGCAGAGCTGGCCCACTTCGTTGCCAAAGGTGATCTTCAGCGCGTGAAAGATATTGTCGCAGTATTTCACCATCTCGGCGACGCGAATGGCCGTGTGGATCATCGGGCCGGGCAATCCGTCGTAGAGCTTCGCCACGAGCGCGCCGTCGGCAGCATTCGCACTGCCGATGACGGTCTTTGGCGGGGCGTAGAAATCGCGCACCGCCGTGCTTTCGCGCATGAACTCCGGGTTCATCACAACACCGAAATCGCGGTCGAACTTTTTGCCAGACGAACTCTCCAGTGCCGGAATCACCACGCTCTCGATGGTGCCGGGCAACACAGTCGAGCGGACGACGATGACGTGACGCGCCACCTTTTCGCGCAGCGCAACACCGATGTCCTCGCACACGCGGCGGATGTAGGTGAGTCCGAGTTCGCCGCTCGGCTGCGAAGGTGTGCCGACGCAAAGCAGGCTCAATTCCGTCTCCGCGACTGCCGCGCACGCATCGGTGCTCGCACGCAGACTGCCGTTCGCCGCTGCGTCGCGCAGGATGTCTTCGATCTCGGCCTCGATGATGGGCGAGCGCCCGCTGTTGATGAGATCAACTTTCGTCTGCTCGGTATCCACGCCAAGCACGCGATGCCCCGCTTTCGCGAAGCAACCCGCGATGACGGTGCCGACGTAGCCGAGGCCGAAGATGGAAAGGTTCATGCGATCTCAGTGCTCAATGGTCAGCCATGCAGAGTCAAGCGGCTCGTTTATCCGCAACGGCGGAGAGGTAGTGATCAAAAACATCCGCCACGGCGGGCCAGCCGAAATGTGCGCGCACGTAGTCGCGGCCTTGCGCAGCGAGGGTGGCGCGGCGCGTGTCGTCGCGAAGGAGCGTGGCGATGGCTGCGATGAAATCGGCGGGCGTATCGGCGAGAGCGATGTGTTCGCCGTCGCGCAACGGCAGGCCCTCGGCACCGATGCTCGTGCTCACCACGGGCAGACCGGCTGCGATGCCTTCGTAGATTTTGATGCGCGTGCCGCCGCCGATGCGCAGCGGGACGATGAGGATTTCACTTTCCGCCAAATGCGGACGCACATCCGGCACGGTGCCGGTGACTGTCCAGCCGGGCTGCTGCGCGAGGGCGCGGATGTTTGCGGGCGGCTTGCGACCGACGATGGTGATGGTGAGATCGGGAAATTGCGCACGAAGCGCGGGCCACATTTCTGCGGAAAACCACAGGACGCTGTCTTGATTCGCCATCCAATCCATGCTGCCGAGAAAGACGAGCGAGCGTGGGCGCGGCGAGCGTGCGTCGTTGCGGAAGTGCTCGATGTCAACACCCGTGGGCACTGCGCCGAGGACGTTGGTGAGCGCGTATTCACGGCGATGCGCAGCGGCGTCCTCCTCGCTCACCGTCACCACGCCGTCGAACCGCGCGCACGACTCCGCCTCGAAACGCCGGAGCCGCTGCCATTGCTTGCGAAAAAACCAGCGATGCAGCGGACGCGTTTCGTTCTCCGCCGTGCGCTGCCAGATGCGCGCTTCGACGTTGTGTTGAAAAAGAAGCGAGGGCGCGCGCGCTGGCTGCCAGTTCACAGCGGGCGTGAGGAAATCGCACACGACAGCGTCGCACTTGCCGTCGAGTTCGGCGAGGCGCGTGGTCATTTCGCGCGAGCGATATTTGGAAATTACGTAGGGCAACGGGGAGAAAAGATTTCCACCCAGTTCGGTGAAAAATCCGGGCGAAAACTTTTTTGTTTCACGCCACGGCACCCAGATTTGTTGCGCGGAATATTCGCGGGCGCTTTCCAAAATCTCGCGCGGAGTCTCCGGCGGGCAGAGCGCGAGAAAGGTCACTTCATGCCTGCGCGAAAGCTCGCGGAGCATGTGGTAGGTGCGCAGTTTTCCGCCGGTATCGAGCGGATGGAGCGGGCCGGACTTGAGCCACAGGAGCCGCATCACGGCTTGCGGCAGACGGCTACGGTGGAGAGGCCGGTGCCGGGCATTATTTTATCCCAAAGGCGAAAAGCGGGCGTGAGGAAATTGTAGATGCGCATTTTCGCCGTGGTGATCTTGCGCTGCTTGCCGAGAGTATTGACGAGATACCACGCGACCTTTCCGGCTTTGTTGAAATAAAACTGCGTCTCCACCTCGAAGCCGGCCTCGCGCATTTTGGTTTCGAGTTCGCCATTTTCGTAGCGGCGGAAGTGGCCCAGTTCCTTGTCGAAGTCGCTGTAGAGCTTCATTCCAAATGGAACGAGGATGACGATTCGGCAGCCGGCAGGGACGTGGTCGAAAAGATTTTTCAACACCGCGCGGTCGTCTTCGATGTGTTCGAGGACGTTGA
>JAYUIF010000259.1:0-8824 GCA_043766295.1 Spartobacteria bacterium
ACAATGCAGCGGAAAGATTGACCGTTGCGCCTACGCAATTGCACAGTGGCCGGAAGTATCCTTCGCCGACACATGACCTCGAGTGATTCAGAAATGACGACCACGCGCCGTGAAAATCTTCCGGCTCCGGCGGCGCGCGCCATCGCGGGGTTTGCGGAAAAATTCGCCGCCGATGCCACGCACGCGGCGTTTGCACCTGGGCGGGTGAATTTGATCGGCGAGCATACGGATTACAACGACGGCTACGTGCTGCCGATGGCGATTGACCGATGGACGGCCATCGCGCTGCGCCCAAGGGCGGACGAGCAAGTGGTGCTGCATTCGCTGGATGTCGGGAGCAGCGGATCGTTTTCGCTGCGGGAGCTTTCGCCGGGGAAAGTGGACGGCTGGCTGAGCTACGCGCACGGCGTCGCGGGTGCGCTGGCGGAAACTGGCGTGGTGTTGCGCGGATGGGAGGGCGTGGTGGCGAGCGATGTGCCGATGGGCGCAGGGCTGTCGTCGTCGGCGGCGTTCGAGCTGGCGGTGGCGCGGGCGTTTTTTGCGATGGGTGATTTTGCATGGGATGGCGCGAAGATGGCGCGGGTTTGCCAGCGCGCGGAGAATCGTTGGGCGGGCGTGAATTGCGGAATCATGGATCAACTTGCGAGCGCGTGCGGTGTCGGCGGGCACGCGCTGCTGATGGATTGCCGCAGCTTGAAAATCCGTCCTGCGCCGCTCGATGCGCGGGTGAAAATCGTCGTGCTCGATACGGCGAAAAAACGCGGACTTGTGGACTCGGCTTACAATGAACGTCGCTCGCAGTGCGCCGCCGCTGCCAAGGCGTGCGGTGTTGAATTTCTGCGCGATGTGACGACGGCGAGTCTCGAAAAACATCGCGCTACGATGGACGCACTCAGCTACCGTCGGGCGCATCATGTGATTTCTGAAAATGCGCGCACCGAGGAAGCGTTCGCCGCGATGACGCGTGGCGATCTCGTGGCGCTCGGAACGCTGATGAATCAAAGCCACGAAAGTCTGCGTCACGACTTCGAGGTTTCGTGCAACGAACTGGATGTGATGGTGGAGTGCGCACGCAAGCAGCCCGGCTGCCTCGGCGCACGCATGACAGGCGCTGGATTCGGCGGTTGCGCGGTGGCGCTCGTCGAGACGGAGGCGGTGCAAGTTTTCGCCACGAACGTGACGCGTGCCTACCAAGCGCAGACAGGGCTGGTTCCCGCCGCTCATGTCTGCCGGGCTGTCGCCGGTGCGGAGGTCACGAAGCTGGCGCGCGACTGAATCAACGTGAGCACTCCACTTTTACAAATGCGCGGAATCAGCAAGGCGTTCCGTGGCGTGCAGGCGCTCAAGGGCGTGGATTTCACGGTGCGCGCGGGCGAGATTCACGCGCTGATGGGCGAGAACGGCGCGGGAAAATCCACGCTGATCAAAGTGCTCACCGGCGTGCATCCGCGCGATACCGGCGACGTTTTGCTGGCGGGAAAATCCGTTTCGCCGCAGGCACCACGCGAGGCGGAGGAGCTTGGAATCTCGACGGTGTATCAGGAAATCAATCTCATCCCCGAACTTTCCGTCGCAGAGAATATCATGCTCGGACGCCAGCCGCGCCGCTTTGGTTTCATTGATTGGAAAGCGATGCACGCCCGCGCGCGTCGTGCATTGCAACGGCTGGAAATTGAAATCGATCTCCATCGCTCCGTGTCGTCGTGCTCGCTCGCGCTTCAGCAAATGGTGGCCATCGCACGCGCGCTCGATGTGAACGCGAAATTGCTCATTCTCGACGAACCCACATCGAGCCTCGATGAGCACGAGGTCGCTGAGTTGTTCAAAGTGATGCGCCGTCTGCGCGAGCAAGGGCTCGGCCTCGTTTTCGTCACGCACTTCATGGATCAAGTGTATGCCGTTTCCGACAGCATCACCGTGCTGCGCAACGGCGAACTGGTCGGCGAATTTAAAACCGCCGAACTGCCGAAGCTCCAACTCGTCGGCAAGATGCTCGGTCGCGAACTCGCTGCCGTGGAAAAAGTCGGCGACACGATGGCGATGAGCGCCGATGGGAAATCATCGGGCGATGCGTTTCTCACCGCGCGTCAGTTGGGGCGAAAGGGCGGGGTGGAGCCGCTTGATTTTGAAATCCGCAAAGGCGAAGTCGTTGGCCTCGCGGGGTTGCTTGGTTCCGGTCGCACGGAAACCGCGCGGTTGCTCTTCGGCGCGGATCGCAAGACATCCGGCTCCATCACACTCGATGGCCGCACTGCTGCGCTCTCATCGCCGGCGAAAGCCATCGGCGCGGGCATCGCGTTTTGTTCCGAGGATCGCAAGAGCGAGGGCATCGTGCCTTCGCTTTCCGTGCGCGAAAACATCATCCTCGCCATGCAGGCGGGTCGCGGATTTGTGCGCCTGCTGCCGCGTCGCAAACAGGAGGAGCTGGCGGCGCATTACATCCAGGCGCTCCGCATCAAGACCCCTTCGCCCGAGACGCCGATTCAAAATCTCTCCGGCGGCAATCAGCAGAAAGTTTTGCTCGCACGCTGGCTTTGTCTTCAGCCGAAATTGATCATCCTCGACGAGCCGACGCGCGGCATTGATGTCGGCGCAAAGGCGGAAATCGAAAAGCTCGTGGACTCCCTGCGCCGCGAGGGGATGTCGGTTCTTTTCATCTCGTCCGAACTCGAAGAAGTCGTGCGCGCATCGCAGCGCGTCGTGGTGCTGCGCGACCGCCGGAAAGTCGGCGAGTTGTCCGTCGAACAAATCAACGAAGACCAGATCATGAAGATGATTGCCTCGCATGAATAGCGCACCCTCCACGTTCGTCTCCCGCTTTTTGCAGAGCCGCATTGTATGGCCGCTGGCCGGACTCGCGCTGCTGCTGCTTTTCAATTTCGCCTTCGACCGCACGTTCTTCGATCTCACAACGCTCGACGGGAATCTTTACGGGCCGATGGTCACGGTGCTGCGGCTCTCGGTGAAAGTGATGCTGCTCGCGACGGGCATGACGCTCGTCATCGCGACGGGCGGCGTGGATTTATCCGTCGGCTCAATGATGGCTGTCGTCGGCGCGCTCGTCGCATTTCTGGCGGAGAAATCGCACATGGGTTTTCCGGGATTGCTCGCTGTGGCGCTCAGCGCATCGCTCGTGGTTGGCGCTTTCAACGGCGTGCTCGTTTCCTACGTCGGCATCCAGCCGATTGTGGCCACGCTCATCATGATGGTGCTCGGGCGCGGCGTGGCTCTGAACATCACGGGCGGGATGCCGCTGCGCATCGAAGACGCGGGCGTGCTTTTTCTCGGGCGCAGTTTCATCGCGGGAGTGCCGGTGCAAATTCTCCTCGTGCTCGCTGTCTTCGCGATCACTGCGGTGGTGTGCCGGAAAACTGCCATCGGTCTGTTTGTGGAAGCCGTCGGCGACAACGAAACTGCGAGCCGTCTGAGCGGTGTGAATGCGCGCGGCATCAAGCTGCTCGTGTATATTTTCAGCGCCATCTGCGCGGCGCTCGCTGCGTTGGTATCCATCGGCGACGTGGGCCGCGTGGAGCCGGATCGCCTTGGGCAAATGCTCGAACTCGACGCCATCACCGCCGTGGTCGTTGGCGGCACCGTGCTCACGGGCGGACGCTTCACGCTGCTCGGCTCGCTCATCGGCGCGCTGCTCATCCAGACGCTGACAACCACGCTCACCCGGCAGGGGATGCCCTCGGATGTCGCGCCCGTTCCGAAGGCGCTCGTCATTCTCATCGTCTGCCTTTTGCAGTCGCAAAAACTCCGCGCGCAGATCGCGCGGCTCTTCACTTCTTCCAAAAAGCACGCCTCGTGAAACAGCTCTTCACCCGCAAAAATCTCCCCATCCTCGCCACGGCGGCTGTGCTCGTCCTGCTCTTCGGCACGTTCTCGTTTCTGTTCGATCATTTCCTCACACTGCGCGTCATCGTGAATCTCTTCACCAACAACGCCCACGTCGGCGTGGTCGCGATGGGAATGACGTTTGTCATTTTGTCGGGCGGCATCGATCTCAGTGTTGGCTCGGTGCTCGGCTTCACCACGATCTTCGTCGCCACGCTCATCGGAAAATACGAGATGCACCCCGCGCTGGCCATCGTGCTCGCGCTGATGGTTGGGAGTTTGTTCGGCGCAGGAATGGGCGCGGTGATCCAAGTCTATCAGCTCCCGCCTTTCCTCGTCACACTGGCCGGGATGTTCCTTGCGCGCGGGCTGGCTTTCGTCGTCAGCGCGCAGTCGTTTGAAATCAAACACGGCTTTTACGATTCGGTGATCAACGCCGGCATAACGCTCACGGACAAAGTCACACTGCGCGCGCCGGCGTGCATCTTTGCGATGGTGTTTATCGTTGCGCTCCTGCTCGCGCACTTCAGCCGCTTCGGGCGGAATGTTTATGCCGTCGGCGGAAATGCGCCCTCCGCGCTGTTGATGGGACTGCCCGTCGCGCGCACGCGGATTTGGATCTACACACTCAGCGGATTTTGCGCGGCACTTGGCGGCATCGTCTTCACTTTCCAGACGCAATCCGGCAACGCCACCAACGGCCTCGGCCTCGAACTCGACGCCATCGCCGCCGTCGTCATCGGCGGAACGCTGCTCAGCGGCGGCGTCGGCTACGTCGCGGGAACGCTGATGGGCGTTTTGATTTACGGCACCATTCTCACCGGCATCAGCTTTTACGGAAAACTCGATTCCTCGTGGCAGCGCATCGCCATTGGCGGGCTGCTGCTCGTCTTCATCATCATTCAAAGACTTCTCACTCGCACACCGGCTCGCGAGTCTTCACATTGAAAATTCACATCACCTCTATGAAACACACACTCACACCATCATCACTTCGCTGGATCGCATTCACCATGCTCGCCGCAGCGATCACCACTTTCACCGGCTGCGACAAAAAGGCGGACACGCAGAGCAGCGGTAAAAAACTCACCGTCGGCTTTTCACAAGTCGGCGCGGAGAGCGACTGGCGTGTGGCGGAAACCAAATCCATCAAAGACGAAGCAGCCAAGCGTGGCGTCGAAATGAAATTCAACGACGCCGAGGGCAAGGTGGAAAATCAACTCACCGCCATCCGCTCCTTCATCGCGCAGGGCGTGGACGCCATCATCCTCGCGCCGAAAGTAGAAACCGGATGGGAGCCCGTGTTGAAAGAAGCGAAGGCCGCGAAAATTCCCGTCATCCTCGTGGATCGCGGCATCACCGTTACGGACGAATCACTCTTCGCCACACTCATCGCGTCGGACTTTGTGGCCGAAGGAAAAATGGCCGCCGAATGGCTCGCGAAAAAAACCGGCGGCAAGGCGAAGATCATCGAACTCGAAGGCTCGCCCGGCGCAGCGCCCGCGATTGATCGCAAGAAAGGATTCGCCGCTGGCATCGCCGCTTTTCCTGAAATGAAAATCATCGCCGCGCAGAGCGGGGACTTTGAAACCGGCAAGGGCAAGGAAGTCACCGAGACGTTGCTCCAGCAACACGGCAAGGACGTGACGGCCATCTACGCGCACAACGACAACATGGCCCTCGGCGCCATCGAAGCCATCAAGGCCGCTGGTAAAAAGCCCGGTCAGGACATCATCGTCCTCTCGATTGACGGCGTGAAATCCGCGTTCCAGGCGATGGTAAAAGGCGAACTCAACAGCACCGTCGAGTGCAACCCACTGCTCGGCCCCGCCGCCTTCGATGCGATGGACAAAGCACTCAAGGGCGACAAGCTCGCCAAGAAAACCATCGTCGCCGATCACGTATTCGATCAAAGCAGCGCCGCCGCCGAATTGCCGAATCGCAAATACTAGTGCGGTGAGCGGGCTGTTTCTCGCGGATACTTACGCGGACTCACTTTGGAACTGCGGGTGTGAGCGGATGCTTTCCACGAATGATGGCTGCAACTCCGCCGACACATCGGACGGGAATTTTGCGCTGGAGCGGCTCCATTTTCCGAACCACTCAGCGCCGAGAAATTCGTAGCCGCGTTGTTTGGCGATGAGCGCGGCGGCGGGCGTGAGCGCGATGGTCGTGTCCACTTTGTCCACGGTGGCGCGTCCTTTCGCGATGGTGAATCCCGCAACGAGGAGCGCGGCGCGGATGGGCGTGGAGCACGTGTAGGTGAACAACTCCACGGCGCGACCCTGACATGCGGCGAAGATTTTTCGGAATGCGGCGAGCGTCCATTGGCCGGCGTCGGTCTTGCTCGAAAACATATCGAAGAAAATCAGATCCGGCGGTGCGGTGGCCGTGGGCATTTTGGTCAGAAAATCGCCCTGCATGAGCGTCCAGCGCAGGTCCGTGTGGCGCGGCGATTGCCAGCGGCCAGCGTCGAGAATGCCGCCGATTGCGCCGTGGCGTAGGTAGGTGAATTCACGATTGTGCTGATACGCGAGCTTCAGCGGATCGAGGTCGTTTTCAAAACTGATGACGTGCATCGGACGCACGGGCCCGGCTGCGGCCTGCGCTTCGTAGCAGAGGATCGCAGACATGGCGTTCGCCGCTGCGCCGAGGCCCACATCCCAGATCACCAGCGGCGATGCGGCCTGCGCATTTTCATCCGCAGAAAGGCGCAGGCGTTCGGCGAGGTCGGACTGCTCGATGTAGAGTTGGTGCGCTTCCACCATCGGCGGCGTGCGCGAGTGCATGACTTCGCCGGAGGAAATCTGCCGGATGCTGGCGAAGCCCTCGGGCGCGCGATGCACTTCGTAGTTCCCGCGATGAAAGGCCATTTTCCGTCCGGGCTTTTGGATGTGGATCGGATTATCCGCGTCCGATTCGTGGAGGAAGGCGCGCTTTTCCCGGTAGAGATTCATGAAGCGATCCTCGAAAATACTCTGCCGGATTTCGCGCATGAGCTGATGGTAAAAATAGAGATTGTGCTGACCGAGGAGCTGCCAGCCGAGATGCTCATTGGTCTTCGTGAGGTGATGCAGATATGCGCGGGAATAGCGCGCACACGTGGGGCAATTGCAGAGCGGATCCAGTTTGTCCTCGGAGAATTTATACACGCCGCGCCGCAATTGCAGAAAGCCGCGCGAGGTGAACGCGCCGCCGCGCTGCGCGACTTGCGTGGGGATGATGCAGTCGAACATATCCACGCCGCGATGCACCGCTTCGAGGAGATCCAGCGGCGTGCCGACGCCCATGAGGTAGCGGGGGCGATCCTGCGGGAGGAGTTGCGCGGTGAGTTCGCAAGTGTCCTGCCGCTCGCTGCGACTCTCGCCGACCGCGAGCCCGCCGATGGCAAATCCATCGAACGGCATTTCGCACAGCCCCGCCGCACTTTCACGACGTAGCTCGGGAAAAAGCGCGCCCTGCACGATGGCGAAAAGCGCCTGCTGCGAATCCCCGCGCGCCGCAAGACTCCGCGCCGCCCAGCGATGGGTGATGCCGAGCGCCGCCCGCGCCGTCGCTTCATCCGCAGTCGAGGGGATGCACTGATCGAGCGCCATCATGATGTCGCTGCCGATGGCCTTCTGCGTCTCGATGCTCAGCTCCGGGCTGAGCAGGATCGTGCGTCCATCGAGATAGCTCTGAAATGCCGCGCCCTCCTCCGTCATCGAGCGTTCGTTTGGCAGCGAGAAAATCTGAAACCCGCCGGAATCCGTGAGCACGGACTTTTTCCAACTCATGAAACCGTGGATGCCGCCCGTGCGCCGAAACACCTCCGGCCCCGGTCGCAGCAGCAAGTGATAAGTATTCGCGAGCAGAATCTGCGACCCCGCATCCTCGAGCGATTGCGTGAGCTGCCCCTTCACCGTCGCCTGCGTGCCCACCGGCATGAAGAGCGGCGTGCGCACCTCGTTGTGCGCCGTGTGGAAAGTCGCCGCCCGCGCCCGCGAACCCGTGGCCGTCGCTTCGAGCCGAAATTTCAATCGCCCGTGATTCATAGCCGCACCCGCTGACGGTGTTCGTTATTAAAGCGCAAAGTATGTTCGCGAGATGTGCAGCGAGCGTGGAGACGTAGAGTCATTTCCAACCACATAAGCAGACACGCGCCTCCGCGCCTAGCGCCGGTGATGTCGCCAGCAAAAATCCCATGCCCGACGATTGTTCCGCCCAATGGAGAGCGTTGCCTCACTCAGCCGGAACGATGCAGATGGAACCACCGCGATCCGTGAACGGTGATCTGTGAGCGGTCGTCATTTGGCGCGTGGCGCCAGCCACTACGGTAGCCGTGGGTGAAGCGCAGCGAAACCCACGGATGCCAGCAGAAACGGCCAGCGCCGCGTAGCCGGCGCGACGAGTTTGGAGTTCCGCCTTCAGGCGGTTGACGACCCTTGCCGCTTGAAAGCGGAACTCCGAACGCGAGTTGGTCGCACCGCATACGCGGTGCATGGATTGCACCGGCGCTCCGTGGGCTGCGTCGCTGCCGCGTGCGGACTGCGCGCCCCGCCGTGCAGACTGCGCGCCTCGCCGTGCAGACTGCGCACCTCGCCGTGCAGACTGCGCGCCCCGCCGTGCAGACTGCGCGCCCCGCCGTGCAGACTGCGCGCCCCGCCGTGCAGACTGCGCGCCTCGCCGTGCAGACTGCGCGCCTCGTCGTGCAGACTGCGAGACGCCGCGTGCGCCGTGTCATCGCCGCAATGCGCGTTGCGCCGTCCGATTTGCGCCGTGTCAGCGACCGATTGCAGCGTGTCAGCAACCAAGTGCAGTGTGTCAGCGACCGATTTGCAGCGGGAAGAGCACGTTTCCGGGAGCGGATTCTCTCCTTCGGAATGCCGCCTCCCGCCATTCACCCTCCGCCTCCCGGCCTGCCAGTCGCCGCCGCGTGGTTAAGAGAGCGGGCGTGAGGAATGAACCTCCTGAGGAAAAAACTCGCCACTCAAACCCGTCCGCTATA
>JAYUIF010000260.1:0-3733 GCA_043766295.1 Spartobacteria bacterium
CAAACGCATCCGACACACGTTCGTAAAACTCGCGCCGTTAATCCTTCGGCAGCCGACGAATCGCACTGTCCAGTTCGGCGAGCACTTTCGCACCCTCCATTGGTAAACGCCCGCTCGCACGCAGCGCCTGCAATGTCTTGCGTCCGGATTCAAAATGCCCGCGCGCCTCTGCGCTCGAGTTGACGCTGGATGCGAGCGTGCCCATCCGGCGGTAAAGGATGGCGAGTTCGACCACTGAATCGTGGTCATTACTGCCAAGCCGGACGAGTTCCTTGGCGGCCTCGATGGCCAATTCAAAAACCTCCAGCGCCTCCGAGTGGTCGCCAGCGGTCGCCTTGGTTTCCGCAAGACGAATCAGCCGATCCCGTTTGCTGGAGAGTTCAAATCGCTTGCGCGCAATTGCGGGGTCTTCGATTGGAATGTTCATCTGCACGGGGGCAGCAGCCTCCGCCGGAGCGGGCGGCGCGGACTCCTCGGGCGGAGTGGGTAGAGCGATGGGTTCGGCAGGCGCAGTGGATGCCACAACTGGCGTTACCTTTTGCTCGACTGCTACCACGACTGCATCCTGCGTGGGAGATTGCGCCGGTGGGGCAGACGTGGAAACCGGCAGCGACAACGGATGCGAAACGGGCGTGGGCCAGAACGCAAGACAACCAAGCGCTGTGAGCGCCGCGAGCCCGCAGATCACAACGGGCCAGCGCGAATGTGTCGGCGCTGGTTCGGAAGGTGTGATTGCAATCCTCGGCATGGGCGTGGGCTTTGGCTGCGGCACTGATGCGTGCTGCTGCGCGCCATGCAAAACTCGCTCGCTTGGCGAAGCGCGGATGACGACGCCGAGTTCCGCGAGTTCGGCGATCTGCACTTCGAGCATCGAGGCGAAAAGCCGGGCGCGAACTTCCGCGAGACTGGAAACACCGAGCCGGGCATCCACCACTATCGGCTCGTCGCGCCCGGCGGTTGCAAAAGCATTGTTTTCAAAACGCCAGTCGAGCCACTTTGGCAGCCACTCGCGATCCTTCTCGTTCCCCGGTTCCGCAGCGGGCGAGGCGGGCTCTCCTTTCACCACGAGCGCGATGATCCGCTCCTCGCCTCCCTTCGCCTTGAACATGCGCATGTGCTCTTTAATCACATCCGCACGCGCAGAACTCGGCGAGACGACGATGATGAGATGCTGGGCATTTTGAAGTGTCTCGATGTAGTTTTCGAGTTGGATGGGATCTGCGGGATCGGGCGAAATAGAAAACCGCTCGGGATACGGCAACCCGTCGCGGCTGGGCCTGCCGTGCAACGCCCGCGGCACACGTTCTCCATCGAACTCACGATAAAGCCAGTCACACCAGCAGGCGTCCTCGAAAACAAAGCTCACGACAGCCCAGCAACGGCTCGCTTCAGCTTCATCTGAAGCAGCAGGAAAAACAGGCTCGGGCTCCACGCGCTTGTGACTTGAAAGGACTGGCGGCATCACGCCTGACTAAGCAAATCCGGGGCCATAAAAAAAACTCTCACCGCGCGCCGAGCGTGGCGATGCCGCTTTGATCGGCTGTGCGGAAAAAGCCCCAGCCCTCACCGTCTTTTTGATTCACCACGCCGCTGAAATTCCGCACGCCACCGATTGGATGGATGAATTTTCCGCGAAAGCGCCCGTTGAGTGGATTGATCTTCAGCGTCCACCCCGCTGGAACTGGCGCGGCGAGAGTGATGCGACTTTCGGCACCCATGGCCAGCGTGTGACTCACGTCGTTTTCCAAATCACCACCGGCAAGCGTCAACTCCGCTCCACTCGTCCCCGCAAATTCCACACATGGCGCGCCGGCAACTGGCGGCACGTAGCGCGCACCGGTGGCTTGATGGACGGTTCCACCTTCGGGCGTGTCGTAGTGCAAAGTGCCATCCATATTTTCCCCCGTGATTTGCAGCGTGCCATGCAGCGCGCTCCCGCCGTCAACGAACCGGATGTGCAGCGGCAGCATCCCCTCGCCCGTCAAATATGTGCCACCGGCGAACGAATGTCCGTTCGCCAGCACGCCCGATAAACGCGCAACACCATCCGACTTGATCGTCACCATCGCATAGCCATAGCCCTGCGGCGCGGTGGCGCTCGCAGCATCGGGCGCGATGCGTGTAGTGAATCGCACAGCCTCCGTGGGTGCGCTGCGGTCTGCGCGGAAATCGAAAGTCGCCGTGCCGTCGCTCAAAGTGCCGGTAATACCCTGCACCGCTCCGCTCACATCGAGATGCAGCGCCAGACTCAGCGGCGAAGCACCATCGCGCAGAATGCTCACCGTCGCTTCGCCGATGCTATTGAATCTGCCTGTCACCGGGTATCTTTTCCCAGCGAATACTAGTCGGCTGCTGAAAACACCCTCTGCCGTTACTTTCAAAAATATCCCGCCACTTTCGCCAAGCGCAGCTCCGTCGGCACCGACCAATCCAGCGTAATTTGCCGCGAGATCCGGAAAGGGATTTGCGATGAAGTGCGCCGTGAGCACAAGCCCCTCAGCCATCACGAATGATTGCGTCGCGCGGTGAATATCGCGACCGAGCGTTTCAGGCAGACCGCCCCAATGATCAAAGAGAAAGCCCGCATTGGGTATCGCGAAAATCTTGCAGCTCACACCGAGTTCGCGATTCGTCGTGCCGACAAAACCCGCCGTCACTTTGCCCGCGCCATCCACGCTCACAGTGAGCGGTTTCAAAACAACCAACCGCACCTCGCAGGCACGCACACGCACGACCGCTCCCGTTGCATTCAGCGTGCGCACACGAATCGTATTCATCCCCGGTTGCAGGCCGGAAACCGTCGCCGTCCACTGCCCCACGCCGCTCGCAGTGGGAAGCGACAAGTTCGTCCATGTCCCCTCGCCTGCTGGCGTGTCGAGGCGTAGTTGCAGTGCGGAAAAAATCCCGCCACCGCTCACACTGCCATGCACCGAAAGCGTGTCCGTGGTCACTTTCGCCCCGGCCACGGGCGATGCGATGCTCAGCGCGGAAACCGGCGCAGGCGGCGCGGTGATGATGACCCAGTAGTGCCAGTAAGTGCTGTGCGGATCGTAGTAGTGCCCGATTCCGTAGCTCGTCTGGTCTTTGAAAAATGGCTCCATCGCCAGCAAGTGCGTCCGATGTGCCGGCGACTTCAAAAGCTCCGCCCAGCACTCCTTCGCATCCATATAGCCGCCGCCGATGGACTCAATGTTGTTGGCCTTCCGATCCGTAGGATACGAAGCAGGCAGCGCATAACCCGCCACACGGACGAGATAATTCGGCCCATTCCCGTCCGGGTTCACATGGTTAAAGTAATCGCGTTTCGCCAAGTCCATCGCCCTTGCGCGAGCCACCAACACCAGACGCTCATCGAGGTGCATCGCCCCCTTATCCCGCTGCTGCCCGCTCGCAGTCGTCAGCAAAGTCGCAAGCTGCTGTTCCTCTGGCGTCAAAGTAACCGCCTGAACCGCAGTCAGCGAGACAAGCAAAGTAACAATGAACCAAAAGTGGCGTAGGAAGGGTGTCATTCCAGCCATTATACTAAACATGATTCATGCCATTCCTTCCGCCTTCTACAGAGAAAAACAGTCGGTGAAAACGCGCCTACCCACCCCGGCTTTGCGCTTCGGATGCGCGTTGCCTTAGCCGTAACGGCCTTCGATATATTCGGCGGTCTTGGGGTTTTTCGGCGTGAGGAAAAGATCCTCGGTGCGGGCGTGCTCGATGAGTTCCCCCATGAGCATGAAGATGC
>JAYUIF010000261.1:0-8775 GCA_043766295.1 Spartobacteria bacterium
CTCAGCCATCACCGAGGCTGCGAGCCGTGCGCTGCCAGCCGAGTCGCGCGGCGTCGTGCATCGTCCGGGGGTGAGGGAACTCGTGGTGCAATTGAGCGAACGTGTGGCGGCGCTCGGGCGGGAGTGGGGCGGGGCTTTTGCGGAGGATGGCGGTGCTGTCGGCGATGTGCTGTCGGCGTTTCTTGCGCGCGGACACGTCGTGCTCAGCGGCAAGGGTGGCGCCGCAGATGTTGCGTTCGTGCGTGCGCTGTCGGTGATGTTCGATTTGAAATTTGAGCGTCTGCGTTTCACGCCCGCAGTCACGGAGCGTGAATGGATCGGCTTCGAAGGCGATACGGCGCATGGAAACGCGGGGCGTTTTGTGGAGGGGCCTATTTTTACGCAGATGTTTTTGGCGGAGGAATTCAACCGCGCGACGAACGAAACGCAGGCGGCCATGAACGAGGCGATGGAGGAGCGCAGCGTTGTTGCGGAGGAGATGAGGTTTGCGCTGGATCCGTTGTTTTTTGTCGTCGCGACGCAGGGTGGAATCGGCAAGGAAAGTTCCTGCGCTTTTTCTCCCGAGCAGCTTGATCGCTTCATGCTCAGCGTCACCACGCCCGGCGCGAGTGAAGTGCCCGGCTCTGCGTTAAAAAAAATCCTCTACATCCACGAAATGGCGGAATTGCAAAAGGCAGTCGGTGATTTGCCGGTGAGCGATCATTTGGTGGAATACGCCATCCGCATCGTGCGGGCTACGCATCCTGCCGATGCGAACGCGCCCGACTTTATCACGAAATATGTGAGCAACGGTGCCGGGCCTCGTGCTGCTCATGCACTCGTGCTCGGCGCGAAGGCGCGCGCAATCATCGCCGGGCGGACGCGTGTCACAGCGGCGGATATTCGGAAAGCGGCGCACTGTGCGCTCGCTCATCGTGTTTTCGGCAATGACGCCGCCATGCACGAAGGTGCGAACGGCGAGGCAATCGTCCGGTGTCTCATGGCGGGCATCGGGGAGCCTTGAGTTTTGGTTGGTGAGCGCCGTCGCGCGCGCTTGACTCTGTTTGCTCTCGCGCGCAAAAAGCGCGTCCGTTTTCAGCAAATCAACACTCAATAAATCCACACCCATGCGTTTCGGTATTAACTCATTCCTCTTCGTCAGCCCGTTCGTCACCGCGAGCACCAAGCTGTTTTCACAATTCAAAAAATGGGGCTTCGATACCGTCGAAATTCCTGTCGAAGATCCATCACACATTGATCCTGTCGCCGTGAAGGCCGCAGCGAAAAAAGCGGGCATCGCCATCGGCAGCATCTGCGCGTGCATGGGGCCCGGTCGTGATTTTCGCGGCACTGCCGCAGAACAAAAAGCGGGCAGCGAATACATTCGCACGTTGATTGATCAAGCGGCGGTGATGGGCTGCCCGAGTGTGATCGGGCCGATTTACTCGGTCGTGGGCAAGGCCGACGCCGTGGAGCCTTCGCAGCAAAAAGTGGAGTTCGCGCTCGTGCTGAAAAACCTCAAAGCGCTCGCAAAATATGCCGAGAAAAAAGGCGTGCTCCTTTGCATCGAGCCGCTGAACCGCTTCGAGACCGACTTCCTCAACACCTGCGACCAGGGGCTCAAACTTGTGAAAGCCGTGGGCAGCAAGGCGGTAAAATTGCACCTCGATACGTTCCACATGAACATCGAGGAAAAGAACCAAGCCGCTGCAATCATCAAGGCCGGCAAACACCTCGCGCACTTCCACGCGTGCGGCAGCGACCGTGGCACGCCGGGCAACGATCACATTGATTGGGCACCCATTGTGAAGGCGCTGCGCAAAATTAAATACAAAGGCGACGTGGTGATCGAATCCTTCACCACCGACGTAAAAGTCATCGCACGCGCAGCCGCCATCTGGCGCAAGATCGAGCCGAACCGCACCGACATCGCGGTGAAAGGCTTGAAGAATATGCACAAGCTCTTTGGCAAAAAGTAGTCGTCTCGTTTGCAAATCATCACACCATGAAACTCATCACCACACTCGCTGCGCTCCTCGCGCTCTGCTCTCTCGCTTCCGCCGACGAAAAGCAGCTCTTCAACGGCAAGGATCTCACGGGCTGGAAAGGGCAGCCCGAATTTTGGAGCGTGAATGACGGTGCCATCACCGGCCAGACCACGAAGGAAACTCCCGCGAAGGAAAATACTTTCCTGATTTGGGAAGGCGAAGTCGCCGACTTTGAACTCACTCTTCAATATAAAATCGTGGACGCTGCGGGCGGCGCGAAGGGTTTTGGCAACAGCGGTATCCAGTATCGCAGCAAGGTCGTGAAAGCGGATTACTCGGTCGTTGCCGGGTATCAGGCGGACTTTGAAGTGGGCAAGAGCTACAGCGGAATCCTCTACGAGGAAAAGGGTCGCGGCATTCTCGCTAAGCGCGGAGAAAAGGTCGTCATTCACGAAGGTGACGCGCCGAATAAACCAAGGATCGAAGTCACTGGCGAAGTCGGCAAGAGCGACGAAATCCAAGCGGCCATCAAACCCGCCGAATGGAATGACTACAAAGTGGTCGCGAAGGGCGGACATCTTCAGCATTTCATCAACGGCAATCTCACAGTGGACGTGACCGACGAAACCGCAGTTGGCGCGAAGGCTGGCGTCCTCGCTCTGCAACTTCACGCGGGCGATCCGATGACGGTGCAGTTCAAAAATATCGTTCTCAAGACCGACAAATAAACCATCACACGATGAAGCCGCGAAGGACGCAAACACGGCGCACCCTTCGCGGCTTTTTCATTTCAACCAAAACTACATCATGAAAACCATCCTCCTCACACTTGCCGCTCTCACCGCTTCCGTCTTCGCGGCGGATAAAAAACAACTCGTCTTCATCGCGGGAGTTCCTTCGCACGGGCCGGGCGAGCACGAGCACAATGCGGGCGTGCAACTCCTCGCCAAATGTCTCGCGCAGGGCGCGGCTGAAAAAGTGGATGTAAAAATTCACCTCAATGGCGAGTGGCCCGCAGCCGAGGAACTCGCAAAGGCGGACATGGTTCTCATTTATTCCGACGGTGGCGGCGAGCATCCCGCTGCGACGGATGAGCATTTGCGCCAGCTCGGCGAGCAGATGAAACGCGGCTGTGGTTTTCTTTGCCTGCACTACGCCGTCGAGCCTGCTTACGAAAAAGCCAACTGGCCTGCGCCGGAGATCGGCGCGGATGGCAAGCCGGCGAAGCAAACACCACCGGTGGGACGTGGTTCAAAAGGGAAGGCGGCTCCCGAATTTCTCAACTGGCTTGGTGGATACTTCGAGCAATTCTGGTCGGTGAATCCGCATTGGCTGGCGAATTTCAAAGAACTGCCGAAGCACCCGATTTGCAATGGCGTGAAGCCGTTCAGCACGAGTGACGAATGGTATTACCATATGCGTTTTCCCGAAGGCATGAAGGGGGTGACGCCCATCCTCAGTGACATTCCGCCAGCCGACACGGCGGGTAAGGATGGTCCGCACAGTGGCAACCCCGAAGTGCGCAACGAGGTGATCGAATTGAAGAAGCCGCAGCACGTCGCATGGGCTGTGCAGCGCGAGGACGGCGGTCGCGGTTTTGGTTTCACCGGCGGCCATTTTCACAAGGGCTGGGCGAATGAAGAACAGCGCAGACTTGTGCTCAATGCGATCCTGTGGACGGCAAAAGCCGAAGTCCCCGCAGGCGGCGTAGAGAGCAAGGTCACGCAGGAGGATTTGGAGGCGAATCTCGATCCGAAGGGCCGGGGAAAATAGCGTTCGCTCGCAGTGGTCACTTCAGCGCATCGAGACGACCTGCGGCATACGCGCGGAAGACGCGGGCGATTTCATCCCGCACGCGACGGAAGACGGCGAACTGTTCGTCTTCGCTGCCGGTCGCGTGAGCGGGGTCGTCGAAGCCCCAGTGATGGCGGTTCACCTGACCGGGAAACATCGGGCAAACTTGGTCTGCATTTCCGCAGACAGTGATCACCGTCTCCACGTCCTGCGCGAGAAATTCGCCGAGGTGTTTCGAGTGGTGGGAGGAAATATCAATGCCGATTTCCGCGAGCGCGCGAATGGCGAGTGGATGCACGTAGCCCGCTGGTTTTGATCCCGCGCTGGCCACGCGAAATTTGTCACCAACAGCAGCGCGCAGGATGCCCTCGGCCATGTGGGAGCGGCAGGAATTTCCCGTGCAGAGAATGAGAACGAGCGGAGGCATGGCGAAGTTTTACGAACGTGCCGCGCAGCAGCAGCCTGCTTCGCGCACACCGCAGCAGGCCGGGATGGCGAGCAGCGCGCCGACCACGGGGGCGGCCAGATACAGCCAGAGATGCTCGATGTGTCCGCTGATAATTGCCGGAGCCAGCGAGCGAGCGGGATTCATCGAGGCTCCGCAAATCGGCCCGGCAAACATCGCCTCCAGCGCGATCACGCCGCCGATGGCGATGCCTGCCGTGATGCCTTTCTCCTTCGCGCCAGTGCTCACGCTGAGCACGACGAGCATGAGGAGAAAAGTGAGCACCACTTCGAGAATGAAGCTTTGCATCGGCAATCCAGTCGGCAGCGTGGCGCCGAGTTTTTCGCTGGATGGAAAAAGAAAACTCAGCAGTCCGCTCGCCGTGAATGCGCCGAGTATTTGCGCGCCGAGGTAGCCGGGCACTTCGCTCCACGGCATCCTGCGTGCGGCGGCAAATGCAATTGTGACGGCGGGGTTCAAGTGCGCGCCGCTCACGTCGCCGAAGCAATAGATCATCGCCATCACAACGAGGCCAAAAGTAAGCGCGATCCCCGGATGCGTGATCGCGCCGGTGGCGTCATTGATCACCATTGCGCCCGTGCCGGCGAACACGAGTGCGAACGTGCCGAGAAATTCAGCGAGGAGTTTTTTCATCACTGGTGTGTCTAGCGACTTCGCAGATTCACGTCCAGCGACAGTCGGGCTGGCTGCGAAATTTCACATGAATGACGCAAAAAACCTGTCTCCCACTTGCGCGCACGGGGTGTGCTGAATATAGTCTGCCATGCTAACCCAGCGCGATTCCATCCTCCACCTCCTCGCCGACGAAGACAGCGAAACTGCGGATCTCGTGCAGGAGCAACTGCTCGCCCGAGGCGGCGATGTGCTTGGCGATTTGCGCGAGCTTTTGCCCGAGGCAAATGGACGTGCCGAGCGGCGCTTGCGTGAGTTGATGGGGCAGATGGAGAGCCGGATTGCTGAGAGGAAATTTGGCGAGCTTTGCGGGCGCATCGGCGACACGAGCGACATCGAGGAAGCGGCGTGGTTGCTGGCTGCTGTGTTGCAGCCGGGCGAGGATTTCACACGGGCGAAGGAGCAACTCGACGCATGGGGAATGGAACTTCGTTTGCGCATCGTCGGCATCGAGAGTGCGGCGCATCAAGCAACGGCGCTCGCGGAATTTCTCGGCGAAGAACTTAATTTTTGCGGTGACGAAGACGACTATTACACGATGGAGAATTCCATTTTACCCAGCGTCGTGGAAAACAGGCAGGGCATCCCACTTTCACTATCCATCGTCTATATGGCAGTCGCGCGGCGTGCGGGACTGGTGCTGCATGGCGTCGGTTTGCCGGGACATTTTGTGGTGCGTCTCGGCAACGCTTTCCTCGATCCATTTCACAACGGACGACGGCTGTATCTCGACGATTGCCAGCGATTGCTGGAAGGGCAGGGCTACGAGTTGCAGCCGCATCACCTCATGCCCTGCAAGCCGCGCGTGATGCTCGCACGGATGCTGAACAACCTCCTGCATATTGCCGACGAGGAAGGGGACGGCGATCTCACTGCAAAACTCCAAGGCTGGATGGGAACTCTCCAGCGCGCCGTTTAATCGGGCTATCCAGCGGAGCCGCCGCAGCCGCCGTCGCCTTCGGAAAATTGATCAGGAGGCATCGCGCGTCCATCGAGTGTGCGTAGTAAAAGATCGAGGGCGGACTGTGCGACGAGTTGCTTGAAGGTTTCGCGATCCGTCGGGAAGCAGTGCCTTTGCACGACGGTCTTCGCATCGCGTTTTGCGAGTGCGATGAAAACGGTGCCGACAGGTTTTTCCACGCTGCCACCATCGGGGCCGGCGATGCCCGTGGTCGCGATTGCGTAATCCGCTCCACTCGCACGCAGCGCGCCGTCTGCCATCGCACGGGCAACGGGTTCACTCACCGCACCGTGCTTTTCGATGAGTGCGCTGTCCACGCCGAGCGCGGCGGACTTCGCCTCGTTTGCGTAGGTCACGTATCCCGCGAGGAAAACACGCGATGCGCCTGCGACGTTGGTAAGTTTGTTTGCGATGAAGCCGCCCGTGCAACTTTCCGCCGTGACGATGCTCGCATTTCGCGAGGTCAGCGCTTCGATGACGACTTGCTCCAGCGAGCGTGCATCGGTGGTGAAAATGGATGCGCCGAGACGTTCTTTCACCAGCACTTCGGCGCGATCAAGGAAGGCTGGCGACGCGATGAGGCGGACATCCACTTCGCCGGGCCGCGCGCAGTAGCCGACCTCGATGCCCATCGCCAGCAAGTCCGCGCCGACCATTTCCTCGACCACAGATTCACCAAGACCGACGACACGAAAGGTGCGCATTTCAAATGTCGAATGACGTGGCGCGAGCTTTGCAAGAATCGGCACGACTTGCTCGCGCATCATCGGCAGCAACTCGCGCGGCGGCCCCGGCAGCAAAAAGATGTGCGGAGAATTTTTGTCCGGCATCGCGGGAAAGTAGAGTCCCGGCGCGGTGCCGTTTTCATTGTGCAGCACCGTGGCTTCGAGCGGACGGAGCGCTTGCAATTTCACCCGCTCGCTCATGCGCAGACCACGACGCGCAAAACGCTCGGTGATGCGACGCATGATTTCCTCGTCGTGTTCGAGTTTCAGAACGAGCAATTCGGCGGTGATGTCGCGCGTGATGTCGTCCGTCGTCGGGCCGAGGCCGCCGGTGACGATCACGATGTCGGCACGCCCGAAAGTTTCGCGCAGCGCATCGCGGATAGCCTCGCCATCGGGAACCGTCGTCTGCTTCTCGATGCGCAGCCCAAGCGAAAACACAGCCTGCGCAATGGCGGCGAGGTGGGTGTTGACGACATTGCCGAGCATCAACTCGGTGCCGGTATTGAGGACTTCGATGCGCATCTGCCACGCAGTTTGGCGGAGAGTCTTCCAGTGTCGAGTGTGCGACACTGCACGGCGCGCTTGCGTTTTCGCCGCTGGTTTGAAACTTTCCGCGCCCTATGTCGGAACCCGAGTCGGAATCAAATGAACTGAAACCCGTGCCAGCCGCTGCGCCAGAGCCAGTGGAGGAGCACGAGTTCGATCTGCTCGCATTCTGGATTCAGTATCGCAAAACGATCACGCGTTCCCTCGTCCTTGTCCTCGTCGGAGTGGCGGTATTTTTCGGCTTCGAGTTTGTGAAGCAGCGCAAGATGGCCGACTCCGCCAAGGCTCTTGCTTCCGCGAAAAGTGCCGATGAATTGAGCAAAGTGACCACGGAATGGGCGGGCACACCGGCGGCTGCCAGTGCGCAGTTGCGTCTCGGTGATGAATTGCGCCGCGCAGGTAAATTCGACGAGTCGGCAAAAGCACTTCAGGATTTTGCGGTGAAATATCCCCAGCATGAGTTGCAGGATCGCGCGCTCATCAGCCTCGGCATCACTCAGGAATATGCAGGTAAAACAGACGAAGCTTTTGCAACTTACCAGAGCGTTGTTTCCGGCCACCCCGCCAGTTCAGCCGCTACCGATGCGCAAGTTCGCCAGGCCCGGATTTTGAAGGCGAAGGGTAAAAACGATGAGGCGCTGCGCATTCTTTCCGCGCTCGAACAGCAGGCGAAAAGCCCATTTTATCTCGACGATGTTCGGGCTCTGACAGCGGAAATCAAAAACCCCAATGGACGCATCAATGGCGGCAACCCGCGCCCCGTCCAGCCGGAGCCAGCCGAGGCTGAGAAGAAACCTGATGCAGTGAAAATCAAAGTGCCCGCAGTTCCACCGGCTCCAGCACCGACGGCACCCCAGTCGCCGAAACCACTTGCTCCTACTAATCCTACTAAATAGGGATGACTCGTTGGCACTTACTGCGGATTGAGCGTAAGTTCAAGGAGGCAAGCCGACACAAATTGCACTTCGTTCACCTACGCTCATTTTTTACTTCAATTTCCTAAGAGTCACTAAAACCTAACATCCCATGAAATTTTCACGCTCACTCTGCCACCGTGCTTTTCTCGCTGCACTTTGCATTTTTGCTCTCGATGTGAATTTGCCCGCAGCGGATCGGTCGAAGACACTGCCGGATCTCACGCGGGGCACCACGGTGGATCGGCAGTTGACTTTCAATCTCGGAGCGACGGGGCTGCGCGGGTGGATTTATTCGCATCCGGCGACTCATTTCGATGGTCTGCAAGGGCGGACGACGGCGGCGAGCCGGCAGATTCTTGTGACGCATGTCGGTGCGAAATCTCCGGCGGATGGAGTGGTGAAAGTGGATGATGTGATTCTCGGCACGGACGGCATACTTTTCAGCGTGGATGCGCGGAAGAGTTTCGCGGTAGCGATCCAGAAGGCGGAGCAGTCGGGTGTTTTGAAAATGACGATCTGGCGGGATGGGAAGACGCAGGATGTGGAGATGAAGATGCGCGTGCTCGGGGCATATAGCGCGACGGCACCTTTCAATTGCCCGAAGTCGAAACTCATCTTTGACGACGCGTGCAAGGTGCTCGCGCAGGAGCCGCTGAAGGATGGAGTCATGGGCTCGATCAGCGCGCTGGCTTTGCTCTCGACGGGCAATGCGGAGTATCTGCCG
>JAYUIF010000262.1:0-8769 GCA_043766295.1 Spartobacteria bacterium
CGACGGTGCGCAACGCGATTTTCACTGAATCGCCTGCGAATCCTTTGTGGAGGCTGATTGCAGAGCGATTAAAGAAGCGCGCCCGGCGGGACTCGAACCAACGACCGGCGGTTTAGAAAACCGCTGTTTTACCTAGTATCAATCTTTTTGTTGGCAAATGGTTGACGGATTGCGCTTCGTTGCGCTACCGTGCGCCATGAAGAAAACAACTTTCGCAATCAGCAAGTGCAAGGTTCACGGGGTCACCCGTTATTGTGTCACGACTCCGCGCGCGGATGGGCCGGGGCGCGAGCGCCGTTTTTTCGCGGACAAGAAAGAAGCGGAGACGCATCTCGACTTGAAGAAGCGGGAGATCGAGCGGCACGGCTTGAAGGCGTTGAGCTTGGGGCAACAGGCGCGGGCGGATTATCTTTGGTGCGAAGAGCAGTTGCAGCCCTACGGGCTCTCGGTGCGAAAGGCGGTGGAGACGCTGCTTCCGCAATTGAAAGCGCGCGAGCACGGGCTTTCGGTGGCGGATGCAGTGAAGCGGCTGCTCGAAAGCAAGCGCGCGGTGGGGCTGTCGGAGCGGCACCTTTACACGCTCCGCAATCGGCTCGACCGATTTGCCGGCAACCATGCGGAGCGTTCGCTCGCGAGTTTCACGTTGCGCGATGTCGAGCGGTGGATCAACGCGCTGCCGGTGAGTGCGCAGACCGCGAATCACTACAAGGCGGCGCTGCATTCGCTTTTCGCCTATGGGGTGAAAATCGGAGCGTGTACGGCGAATCCTGTGGCGGGCATTGACTCGCGCAAGGTGGTGCGGCCTGCGCCGTCCATCCTGACTCCCGCTCAATTGGCGGAGCTTCTGACATGGTGCGCAGACGATGCCGAAATGCTCGCGTTTGTGGCGGTGGGAGCATTTGCGGGCCTGCGCAGCGCGGAGATCGAGCGGCTGCGGTGGGAGGATGTGAACCTCACCCGCGGCTTCGTGACGGTGGGCGCGCAGAACGCTAAGACGGGCAAGCGGCGGCTCGTGCCGGTGTGCGCCGCACTCCGCGCATGGCTCGCGCCTGTCGCGAAGACCGCCGGGCCGCTTGCGCCCATGATCAACTTCCGGCGGCGGTTTCATGCGGTGCGCAAGGATGCGGGGCTGCTCGGCGAGTGGGAGGGCAACGAACTCCGCCACTCCTACGCCAGCTATCGCCTCGCCGAGACGCAGAACGCCGCGCAGACGGCGTTGGAACTCGGCAACTCGCCCACGGTTTTGCAGGCGCATTACAAGGAACTCGCGACGCCCGACGATGCCGCCGCGTGGTTCGCGGTGAAGCCGCAACAGACGCGCAACGTGGTGGCGTTCGCCGCATGAGGGACGACGGGGCACCAATGCGGCGGGGACACGCTGGCGGGGCGCGTAGCGCGTTGGCGGGGCGCGTGGCGTGTGGCCGTAAGCGGTGCGTGAGGGTGAAGGAACCTGTTCTTTTTGGCAGGGGTAGCAACCTCCCCCGGCGGGGGAGGGGGAATGGTGGGAACTGCGTTTGCGAATGGCTCTCTAACCCCGGCAATCCGAAAGGGAAATGGAGCCTCCTTTTTCGCTCGCGACACCGCCACCACCGGGCACCGGGCAACCCCCCAATCGGGGCCGGTCTTCGCGCAGAAAGCCTCTCGCAATTTTTCCATGAAATCGAAACTTCGCGGCAGACTAGGCTCTCTTTTTCCGGCTCGCCCCCCTACCGCCCCCGACTTGCGTTTGCCCATGCCGGGGCGGCTTCGATTCGTAGATAGCCACTGAGATTTTCCGATGAAAAAACCAATCAAGAAAGGTCCGAAAAAAACGAAAGCGGCAGCCAGTCATGCGGACTTGTCGGCCTGCATGGACTATCTGCATGGCGACGTGGTCGATGGCGAGTTTGAAGCGGCCTGCTGCTATGAGTATTCGCGTGAATCGGTCGTCTTGAATGAGGCGGCGGGGTTGTTGGCGAGCGGGATGGACGACGCGGAAATGGCGTTCAAAGTCGAGGAGCAGTTTCAATGCGGGCATTGGTTCATTCAAATCCCGTGGGGTGCAATTTCCGCGTGTCCATCGTTCCCAGCGAAAAGCTGGAATCAACTAAGTCCGAATGAGCGCGCGACGCTCCTCCGAATGGGGCTATTCCCCTCAATCGAAGTCCAGCCGTTGCGAATGAATGAAGTTTGGAACCTTCAGGCGAATGGCATATTCGAGGAGTTCAATGCGATGGCGGAAAGGCAGTGGCAAGAAAAGCGGAAATCGGGCGCTAGCCCGGCAAAGGCAGTCTATCCGATCATTGAAGGCTGGCCTAAGATGAAGCAGAAAAGCTCTCAGTGGGTTCATGCGCTCTTCAATCTGGATTTCACCAAGACCAAGAACAGGCTGCTGCATGAGTTTGATATGTGGTTGCAGTTACGGGAAAATGCGGCGCGCTTCGCCGCCCATAAACGAGACACCACAGGCAAGACGGGGCTATTTCGTGACCGCCTGAAAGACATGGCTGCATGGCGGCTTTACCGCGAGCTGGGCAATGTTAAGGCGCTGAAATTCGCCGCGGATAATCGCTTGTCTGACAAAGGCGGACGACCGCGCCGCTTCCACGATCAAAGGAAAGACCCGACGAACAAGCTGCCGCTCCATGAGATGCCGCTCTACAGCGAAGAATCAGCGTTTCAAAAGGCCAAAGCCAAAGCGGAAATCTATCTCGGAGAATTGTTTCCGTGGGAGTTTGGCGAGTTTGCAAAGGAAAGGGAGCGACAAGATGAGGCGAGGGCAGCACGGATTGCGAAGATGTTCGCGGAGATCGCTCCGCAGATTTCTAAGAGTTCCTCTTAGACGCCATACCGGAGAGGGTGCGGGTTTGCGAAGGTTGGCACGCATGAGCAATACGACCAACCAAGAAGCGCAGGGTGCATCCCTGCCTGCCAAAGAATCGGCAGCGGGAGATTCGGGACTCGTTACCAAGAAAGTCGTCGCGCGGGCGGTGTCGGTTTCTCCGCGCTGCGTGGAGCTATGGATGAAGCGGCGGCTGATTCCAGTCGTGCGCTTAAGTCCGCGCTGCGTGCGTTTCCATCTTCCTAGCGTCCTAGCGGCCCTCCGGCGTCTGGAAGTGCAGGAAGTCCGCTAACGGCAAACTGCGAGTGAGCCTTCTTGCTCTCGATACCAGCGCTCCGGCGCTCGCGACGAATTGCGTCTTGATCGGGCATTGCAGCAAGGCGGATTGCGTATGGACGCGCGCGGAGTTTCTGACCATCTGCGAGCACATGCTGAACGGGAACCCGCCGACGGATTTCCTGTTGGTCTATCGCGACAAAGAGAACCGGCCCAAGTTTGCGAAAGCAAAGACCGCAAAGGCCGGACGCCGCGCGAGTTGGTCTTGGGACACCATCACGGACCGGGCGAAGTGCAAGGTTGGCATCGGCTTCTATCCCTCAAACCGGGAGGGAAACTCGCGCTGGGGTGCAATGGACTTCGACGCTCACGACGGCAACGCTCTGCGTGCGCGCGGTTTTGCTTTCGCTGCTTTCGAGATTCTCCATCGGCAACCACAGCTCCACGTCGTTCTCGGCACGTCGGGGAGTGAAGGCTGGCACTTGTTTGCCTTCACTCGCGACTTTCATCCGGTGGCTGATTGGATTCTCCTGCTCAAGCAGGTGGCTGGCATGATCGGGGCGGAAGTACGGCCGGCGATCTGCGAGCTTTTCCCGAATGAGACCAAGCCGGGGTCGCTTCCATTCGGCATCCGTGTTCCAGGGACTTGGAATCCCAAGACCGACACGCTTGGTTTGATCGCATTCCAATCGCTGGCACCGCTGCTCGCGGAAGCAAAAAGAGAAAGAAAAGAAAGTCCTTTTCTATGTCATGCAACCAACAGAGTAAAAGACCCGCAGTTGCATGATAGCAAGCAAACGGCGTTGTATCGCGGACACAACGATGAATGGCAGACGCAATTCGCGATCACCCAATCCGGCACCCGTCGCAATCAGCTCAAGGCATTGGTTCACCACATCTTTCGGCAAGTGGGCCGCGAAGTCGCCCGTCAGAACGCGGAAGCGCAGCATAGGGAAGCAAGCCCAGCGCCGCGCGCGACGCTGGCGGAGCACTTGGCGGAGTGCGACACACTTTGGGCGTGGACGGTCGATAGATGGCGTGCGCAACTTGCGGACGCGGAGCGGGCATTGTTCGACGCACTCCGCACGGAAACGGAACGCGACACGTTTAGGATCGTCCGCAGCTTTGCCCGCAAGGCCGAGTTGGATGATGTTCGCGACTTCCCGTTTCCCGTCGAGCATGTCGGCGCGCGGCTGGGTGTCAGCTATCAGGCCGTTGGGAAGCTCCGCATCCGCTTCGTCGATTACTGCATCCTCGAAAAAACGGCGCCAGCCGTTGTCAATCGGTGCGCAGCTCGCTTTCGCTGGCTGCCGCGGGTCGGCGCAGATGAGCCGTTCTAGGGGCAGGAGGGTGTTTGCAAATCCGCGACAGCGGGCAAGCGCAGCGCGCAGCTAAGCTACCCCGAGGCTGGGGAGAGCGGTCTATGTGTCGGCACGAGCTCCTGAAAATATCCGGGATGCCTCAATCGAGCTACCGCTGTTCAACACGGAGCCGATTGTCGGCGAAGAATACGTGCAAGCGAGCTATTCTAAGCGGCCTTTTGGGCGGTGATCAAAACGCGCAGAACTTCTTCGATCTGTGCCACTTGGTCTAGTGTTGCCGGTGGTGGCGCGATCGAAGACGCCGCCGCGATCTCCGTTGGCCGATAGCGGACGCAGCCAATTTCGCCGCGAACGGCGGCGATATGCTCCGGCGTAGCGTTCCCGTGCTCTAACCGTTCAAGAATCAATGTTTGCGATTCTGCATCGCCGTCACGGCCCGCTGGCCACGAACTTAAAACAACGAGCGGAAGGCCTGCCGCTTGAAATACGCTGAGAACGAAACTTGCACAGGTGAGTCCAAGTCGTGTTGGTCCTAATAAGAGATCCCCTGTCATTGGGTCAATTGCGCGGTCAGGGTCACTGAAAGCATATGGCAAGCCTTTGGGATGTCGCCTCGCAACTAATCTGCAAATTGATGCCACTTGACGGGCACGAAATGAGGCGCAGCCAGGCTCTACCCAATAGTAATCGGGGTCCGCTGGTTCATTCTGAAGATTGAAATGCCACGCTAAATGCAGCATTCGTGGCTCGGGATCGTCATCCGACCGGTGAACGATTCCGACATGAAAAAAACGCGGTTGCGTCTCTTTAATCGCGACGACGGCGCGAGGCGCATTCACAAAAGGCATATCTGTTCCTCGGTGCGCCTTCATTCCTCAAATTATGACTCCAAGCCAGCGAGCAAATTGTTTTGCCAATCGGCGCGGGTGCGAAGTTCTGCTTCTACCTTGCGGAAGAGTTCCTGTCGCAACTTCAGCCGTTGTTTAGCTGGCAGGGTTACGGTTAGAAAGCCAAGAAGAAGGTCAGTCCCAAAATCCTTTGGTTCGATTGAGGCGAGTATCGCATCGGCACGCAAGTAATCGTGAGCGGAGAGCAGAGAATCGAAATGTCCGTAGATAATGTCGAGAGCGCGATCGACATGGCCAAGCCCCTCAAGACGTCGCGCCAAATTCAAGAATGGAGCTTCTTTTTGTGGCGTCAGTTTGTCCGGCTCTAATCGGGCAACTGAGGCGGGTGAGCGCATGAGCGATAATAGAGCGCGCCTAACGGCCGCCGAAATCTTGCGTTCGATGTCGTCGGGGAATTGCTCTTCGATTGAAGCGATAATCACATCAATGTCATAATCACTCGGAGAGTGTCGAATCGCCGTGGAAAGGGTCATTCGGCCATAAGTGAACAGCCTCTCACGTAGATTGTGATAACCGCACCATTTGAACGCTTCTTTCACACTCGGCTCGAAACCCTCGGCGTAGGCTTCGGCCCCGCTCTTTTGCACCCGCCCTAAATTGACTTGAACTACCGCCGGTGCGCAGTTCGTTGAAAAATACTCACGCCACTCATCTTTGAGGCCCGCCCGCACGACATGAAAAGAGCCCGGAGTGTCCGGATCGAGGGCGAAATCGCCTTCTTCAGAGCCAGAAATTGGAATTAAGTTGATGCTAGGCATTGTCTCCGGGAACAAGTGGGGGAAGTCCGGTTTTCTTGACGAATTGGAGCGCAACATCGCATTTCAAGAGCGCCCGCTTGCATTCGGCAAGTAGGTGTTCAACATCGCTCCGATCAAGAGCAAGACTCATGCTGTGCTCACCGTCGAGATCGTCATATCGCAAACGAAGGGTGTGGGATATGACGGCCCCGGTGATGCTGGTTGCTTCACGATTAAAAATAGGGCGAATATCTGTGAGGAGTCGCGCCCTTCGGAGAAGCTGCGCGTGGTCGTAGGAGAGATCCACAGCCTTCGCAGTTCCGATTACGGCTTCGGCACCCAAAATTCTTCGGAATAAAGGTTCTCTTTCCGCCCACTCTTTGAGGGCGGCTTCGTCCCATCGCGTAGGTGCTTCTTGAAGTGCGGTGTTCAACGCAGCGAAAATCTCGTCGGTGGTGAGATTGATCTGGAGCATCATACCGATCAACGACAGCGTCTGTCGGAGAAGAATGTCCACGACCTCAGATCGCGCGGCAGCGCTCAAAATCTCACGCAATTCTTGCGGTAGCATCGGGTGAGGGGGCAGGCCGTCCACTTTCCTAACTAGCGCGTTCCAGACCTCCAAATTTAGGTCGCGAAGAGCGGTCAGGTCGGTGACCTGAGCTCTGGTCAGACGGATTTGCGCAGCCATAAATTTCCTTCTGGAACTGAAATCACGGCGCAACGTGTAGTGCGACGAAGACGTGGGTGCAAGCAATTCATCGGGCGCAGTGTATTCGGTTTGGGAGGTGCATTTGGACGCCAGGGAAGCAGCGATCCGGCCAAATCCGCGCCAGCGGGCAAGCGAAGCGCGCAGTGAAGTTCCTCCCGAGGCGGGGAGTTGCGAGGGAGCGCCGGCGAGCGCCCTTGCTCGAAACACGCCGCGAGCAGCGCGAGCCATTCGACGCCGGAGGCGCGCGGCGGGCGACGTGGTGAGGGCAAGGCGGCTGGAGTGGCAGGATGGCGGCAGAATCGGAACGCCGCTGCGCGCGATGGGAAGGCAAATGGAGCGGGAGGATCGCGCGGCGGCGTGAGCGAGGCGAAGGCGTTAGCCGAAGCCGGACGCGGCGGGGTGCGAGCGCAGCGAGGCGGGGCCGCGGTGACTTCGCGCGGAGCGCCACGCACGCAAGCGGGCGCGCGCAAAGACGCTCCCGCTCGTAGAACGCGCTCGCGGCGGGATGGCGGTTCTCACGCCCACGCTGGCCCGAAGGGCAGCCACGCGCTCCGCGCGCGGGGGAGCTGCCCAGCAGCGGTGCGCGGCCTGCGCACGGCCTGCGCGCGGGGAGGCGGTGGCGCTGGCGCGTGCCTGAAGCGAAGCGAAGGGCGCGGAGCGCCGCACCCCCACGGCGGCGCGGAGCCACATAGCGCGCGGAGGCGGGCAAGGCTGGATTGGCGACGTGGACAGCCGCGGGCAAGCGAAGGATGAGCGTGGTTCGCAACCGCTCGCGCATCGCGCCTGACTTTTGGGGCAGGATGCGTAGCGCATGCTGCGGGTTGGAATTCGAGACATCGCCCGGCGGGACACCGGCACGCATCGCGGAGCGGGTGGCGGTGTGCGGGCGGGCGGCCGGTGAGCAGGTAGCGTGACGGTGGAGGGTGCCGGCGGGTTCATGGGCGGCACGCTGCGCGGGCGCGATACGTGCGGTGGTGGGAATGGGTTGCAGGTCGGCTACCGCGACGAGCAATACGGGCACGGTTCGTCACCAGTCCGTCTCCACGGGCGATTCTCCCGATCAGTCGCCCGGCGGTCGATGTAGTTTCAACTCGGGGAGAATCTTGTTCGCGAGCCCGCGCGTGATGCGTTGCGGAATCTCGGCGTGCGCGCGATTCCAGTCCTCCGGCTTTGGCTCGACGGTCAGCTCGGCGGGCGTCGCATAGGTGCGCCCGATTTCCTGCAAGCGCCCGACGTTGATTTCGCCGATCAACTCCAGTCGGCGCTCCGGCGGCTGCTCCACGTAGCTGCGAAACAAATCCCAATGATCCGCGAGCGGAATCAGGGCGAGCCGGCTGACCGATGTTCCTTCGCCGACAAAGAGGCTCGGCGACAGGCGCTCGCCGTCCCATTTGTCCGTGCAAATCGCACGCACGATGTCCTCCTCCGGCCCGACCGGCATCAGGCGGCGAGTTGGGCAGCGAGTTGCTCCAAGGCTTCGACCGGCACTTGACCCTCGGCATCCTTGGCGGCGGTGTAGAACTCCGCGCCCTGTGGCGTGAACTCCACCTGCACCGCCTTGCCGGCGGCATCCTCCCACGCAAGCTCAAGTCCGCCGCGGTCGGTCAAAAAGACACTCGGCACTTTGCCTGCGGGAAACTCAGCGGCAGCGAGGAAGCGGAAGAACCCCTCCAGCGCGCGCGGTGAAAGCTGGCGTCCATGTCCCTCGCCCCAGCCAGGTTGGTAATAGGAACGGAAATGAATGAGCCGCCCCCAGCCACGCGGCCCGAGCTTTTTGAGCAGCAGTTCTTCGCGGTCAGCCTCGCCCGGCGCAGGCAGATGCACGGCGGGGCCGAGGCGGTCTTCGCGAAGATCGTCGCTGACACGGTAGGAGGAGAAGTGCCCGGCAGGGATGGAGCTGGTCATGCGTAACGCGGGTGCAAAGTATTCAGGAATTCTTCGCGAAGCAATCCAAAGAACAGCCGCTTGATGGCGAGATGCGCCTCGCTGAAAC
>JAYUIF010000263.1:0-3706 GCA_043766295.1 Spartobacteria bacterium
GGGATACCGTCCTGCAATTTCACCACGAAGAGATTGTCCTCGCTCGCATCCACATTCAGCGTGATCCCGCCGAACGTCAGCGAAGCGGCTCCGCTGACCGCATAGAACCTCCCCAAGAGATAGATGCCGCCGCTCCCATCAGTCGCGATGGCACTGCTTTCCGTGCCAGCGTCGCTGCTTCCAAAAGGCACGGCCCACGCGAAATGGCCCAGCGTGTCGATCTTCGCGACATACACATCCGGCGGACCGCCGATCTTTGCGACACTCGGCAGGGCTGGCGTCGTGCTGCCGGCCTCGAAGAACTGCATGATCGTCCCCGGCTTGAATCCGAACTCATTGAAAACGAAAACGTCGCCGGCATCGGACACCGTGAGATGAATGTTGCCCGCCTCCTCGTCGCCCGAGACATTCTGCGCGCCGATCACATCCGCCCACGCGAACTCGCCGGTTCCCGTGTATTTCGCGACGAACGCATCGACGTTGACCGCAGATCGGTTTGCCACACCCGGCCCCGGATCGAAATCCACCGTCCCCTCGAACGTGCCCGCGACATAGGTGTTCCCCGCCGCATCGACGCCGATGTCCGTGATCGTCTGCTGCTTGGAATTGCCGACGCTGATCGCGAAGGCGAGATTTGCCGGCGCAATGCGGGACTCCAGAAATTCGATACTGAGATGACGAGGTTTCGCGAGTTGTTTGGAGCGCATAAAATAGATACGGTAGTGCTGCTTTAAGAGCTGTCGAATCGAAATCAGTTTTCGTGCGAATCTGCACCCGCATTGTTGCACGCGGGTGTCACTGTCTCCGCTGTGTTTGACTCCCGCTTTCTGCTGGGCATAGTCGCGCGACATGAGCCCCAGCGTCAGCAAGCGCATTTACGAATACCTCGAATCGAAGGGTCTCCGAAAGACTTCGCAACGCGATGCGATCATCGAGGCGGCGTTCAGCACGACGGAGCATTACACGGCGGAGGATTTGCTCGCGATGGCGCGGGCGCTGGATGCTTCCGTCTCCCGCGCGACGGTGTATCGCACGCTGCCGCTGCTCGTGGAGAGCGGGCTGTTGCGCGAGATGGATTTCGGTCGCGACCACAAATTTTACGATCCGAACTACGTGGATCATCCGAATCACAACCATCTCATCTGCCTCGATTGCACGAAGATTGTGGAATTCGAGGATGTCCACATTGACACGCTGGAAAATTGCATCAGCAAGCGGCTGGGATTTTCGCCCGTGGGAAAAATCGTCCGCATCGAGGCGAAGTGCGACATTTTCCAAAGCACCGGCGTGTGCGCGCGGCGCAAAAGTGCGTAGGCGGGGACCACGAGGATTTTTTAATTTGGAAGGCAGGAAGGCAGGAAAGGAGTGGGTGACTTGTTCGGCTTCCTCCGTGTGCTCCGTGTCCTCTGTAGTTAAAAATCATCGGTGTTTTCCCGGAACGAGAAGGGAACGGGATTGATGTGCAGTCTTTTTCTACCTTCGTGCTCTTCGTGTCTTTGTGGTTCCATCTGCATTGTTTCAGCGTAGAAGCGCGGGGTGCGCTGGATACTCCCTGAGCCCGTTGAAACTTTGATCGTCCGCAGCCTCGTGGAGGCAGTGGGCGTGGTGCCGTGGATGGCGGAACTGCTCGCGCGGCGAGGGATGGCGGAGCCGGAAAATGCGCGGCGTTTTCTCGAACCCCGGCTGAAGTCGCTCGGCGATCCTTTCCAACTCCCGGCGATGGATGCGGCGGTGGATTGCATCCTCGCGGCGGTGGATGGGCGTCGGCGCATCGCGCTCTACGGCGACTACGATGTGGATGGCGTGACTTCGCTCACGCTGCTTGCGCGGGTGTTGCGCGTGCTCGGCGCGGAGGTGGCCACGTTTCTGCCGCATCGTGTGGATGAGGGCTACGGGCTTTCGGCAGAAGGTGTGGCGCGATGCGTGGAGCAGCACGCGCCGGAGTTGCTCGTCGCGGTGGATTGCGGGACGTCCTCCATCGCGGAAATCACGGAGCTGCGTGCGGCGGGCGTGGAGGTCGTGGTGCTCGATCACCATGAGCCGAAGGACGAATTGCCGCCCGCAAATGCGTTGGTGAATCCAAAACTTGGCGGGGATTTTTCCTATCTGTGCAGCGCGGGCATCGCGTTCAAAGTCGCGCACGCGCTGCTGAAACGGCGACCGGTCGCGGCGTTTGATTTAAAGGACGTGCTCGACCTCGTAGCCATCGGCACAGTCGCGGACATCGTGCCGCTCGTAGGCGAGAATCGCGTGCTGGTGCGTGCGGGTCTTGAGCGGCTCGCGCAATCGAAGTGGCCCGGCGTGCGCGCATTGATCGAGGTCGCGGGAATCCGCGCGCCATTCACCGCGCGCGATGTGGGCTTCGGGCTCGGCCCGCGCTTGAATGCATCGGGCCGTCTTGCTTCGGCGGAGGCTTCGCTGGAACTGCTGATGACCGACGACCCGGCGCGCGCGCAGGAACTGGCGAAGTCGCTCGATTTACAAAACCGCGAGCGGCGCGAAGTGGAGAACGATGTGCATGTGAAAGCGGAGGCGCAGGTGCTCAATCACTACGATCCGGCGGGCGACGCGGCGATTGTCGTGGGCGGGCTGGGCTGGCACCAGGGCGTCGTGGGTATCGTGGCTTCGCGACTGGCGCGAAAGTATCACCGGCCTGCGGTCGTGGTGGGTTTTGATCCGATGGGCGTTGGGAAGGGGAGCGGGCGGAGCATCGAGGGGCTGTCGCTCGTCGCCGCGCTCGGAAATTGTGCGGAGCATTTGGAAAAATTCGGCGGACACGAAATGGCGGCGGGGCTGACGATGCGGCACGAATTCTTTGAGGACTTCCGCGCTTCATTCACGCAGGCCGCGCGCACGATGCTCACTGCGGAGCAACTCGCGCCGCGCATCCGGCTCGATGCCGAGTTGCAGCTCGCCGATGTGACGCTCGCGCTGCTCGACGAACACGCCGCGCTGCAACCTTTCGGCACGGATAATCGGCAGCCGGTTTTCTTTGCGCGCAAAGTCACCTACGTCGGCGAGCCGCGGCTGATGAAGGACAAACACCACGCGTTCAATTTCCGCCAGGGCCGCGCGCAGTGCCGCGCCGTGTGGTGGAACTCTGCGGAAATCCCGCTGCCCGCGCTGCCGTGGGATATTGTGTTCACTTTAGAACGCAACGAGTGGAACGGTCGCGTGGAGCCGCAGATCTCAATTCACGACGTGAGGACGAGCGAGCGGTAATCGAAACTCTACAGCCCCGGTGACGTGAGGCTTTCCACCTGCTGCAAGTAGCCGCTGTAGTAGCCGACGATCTCGCGCCCGATGTAAATCAGGATGCCGAGATAGACGAGTTTCGGAATCCAGTCGGCGATGGTGTCGAGGCGCTTCATCGCGGTGGTGCGGTATTCTTCGGCGAGACGGCGGAGCTGTTGATCGAGCTGGCCGCTTTCTTCGCCGACGAGGAGGCCGCGCAGCATTGGCTCGGGAAAAGCACCGGTCTTGGCGAGGGCCGCGCCGACTTGAGAACCGGCGCGCACATCCGGCAGCGCACGGGTGATCGCGTTGGCGATGGTGGCGCTCGCGCTCGCGGCGGCGGCGGCTTCGAGGCTGGCGAAGACATTCACGCCGGCTTCGAGCTGCATATCGTAGGCGGCGCAAAACCGGCTCAGCGCGAAAGAGCGGCGGAGTTTTCCGATGGGCGGCAGGATGCGCAGCACGCCGTCGA
>JAYUIF010000264.1:0-3703 GCA_043766295.1 Spartobacteria bacterium
AAAATCGAAGACGGTGCTGACGGAGCAGTTTCAAAAACGTGAGGCCGAGCAAGCGGAGCAATTCAAGAAGCGTCAGTCTGAACAAACGGAGCAATTCCAAAAGCGGGAGGCAGCGCAAACGGAGCAATTCCAAAAACGCGAAGCTGAGTTGAAGGGCGAGATCGTGTCACTCACGAAGGATCGCGACGAAGCGCGGGTCGAGATCACGCAGATGAAGGAACTCAACAAACAGACCGACAAACTCATCGCGGACAACGCGACGCTTTTGAAAAAACTCGGCGAGGCGGAGAAACAAATCATCAGTTTCAAATCCGACGCTCCGAGGAAGAACGAGGAAGTCGTGGCGCTCAAACAGCAGGTGATGGATGTGCAAAAGGCGCTCGCTGTTTCGCAGGAAAAAAACGCGACGCTCCAAAACGAAATTGGCAGCCTTCAAAAGAAAGTCAGCGAATACACGAAGGAGATTACCCAGTATAAAGCGGACAAAAATGCGAGCGCCGAAGACCGCATCAAGATGGAGGCGGAGAACAAACTTTTGCAGGGAATCGTGATGCGCGTGTTGCAGGAGGACGCAAATCGCGCGCAGCGAAAGAAGATGCTGCAGAAGGAAATGGATCGTCTGCAAGTCCAGTCCGACGTGATGCTGAAACAGATCAATTATCTCACGCAGCCCGTGGTGAAATTGAGCGGCGAAGAGCGCCGGCTATTTAAGAAACCCGTGATCGAAGTGCAGGACCCGAACACGCTCGTAGCCATCAAGACGGACGGCAACAATCTCCCGGCAGAAACGGCGACCGCACCGGTGAAGCCAGCACCGCCAGTCGAGAAGCCCCCGCTCGTCCAGACACCCGAGGCGAACCCGACTGAAAAACCGCTCCCGCCGCTTCCTGACATCGAAAAGCCCGCTGTTGAAAAACCCGTGGAAAAACCGGCGGTTGAAAAGCCTGTGCAGAAACCCGCTGTCGAAAAACCAGCACCCGCGAAACCAACGCCTCCCGGCGATCAGGTGAAACTCGACAAGCCTGCGCTTCCTACGCGTGACCCAGCCGAGATGAAGACTCCGGAGACCGTGGAGGCTCCTGCCGTGCATACGAAAAGCGTGGGTGGCGTTCGTGGATTGCCCGAGGACGTGAAGCCGCTCGCCGAGCAGGCGAAGCAGGCTTTCGAGCGCGATAAATATGCGGATGCCGAGAAGCTCTACGACAAGGCGCTGCAACTCGCGCCGAACAATCTCTACCTGCTTTCCAATCGCGGCGTCGTTCAGTTTCGCGCGGGAAAATACAAGCAGTCGGAGGAGAGCTTTCGTAAAGCCATCGCCATCGCGCCGGAGGATCATTTCAGTTGGTGCACGCTTGGCATTGTCGAATACAGTCAGGGCAAATACGACGAGGCTGTGAACGCGCTGACGAAGTCGCTCGCGATCAATCCGAAGAACTCGACGGCGCACAATTACCTTGGCATCACCGCCGCGCAAAAGGGCTGGCTCGAAGCCGCGCAGAAGGAATTGGAAACTGCGATTCAGCTCGATCCGAAATACGCTGATGCGTGGTTTAATCTCGCTGTGACGCAGACGCTCAAGACGCCGCCGAACAAAGAAGATGGCCGCAAGGCCTACAAGAAATCCATTGAACTCGGCGCGGAACCCGACCCGGCGATGGAGCAGACGCTGAAGTAAATTGGTTTCGATTTCAGACGCTGCGCGTTCGCTGCGCTCGTTTGAAATCGCATTCAATTTACGCGGCTCAGCCGCGAGGGAGGAAGTGGGCGCGTTGTTTGGCGCTGATGGGGTGGCCGAGTTTTTCCAGCACGGCGAGCAGGTCTTCCCATACTTGGCGTCTAATCGGGATCGATTGAGTATGCAGCAGGTAGGAGGGGTGGAAGGTGGGCATGAGCGGGATGCCGTGGAAGTCCTGCCACTGTCCGCGCATTTTGGTGATGCCTGCTTTTTCCAAATTGAGCAGTCCCTCGACGGCGGTGGCTCCGAGCGCGACGATCACGCGTGGTTGGATGATGTTGATTTGCTCAAGCAGGTAGGGCTTGCACGTTAATATTTCCTGCGTCTCCGGTTTGCGATTGTCGGTTGTGTCCGGCGTGATGTTGGGACGGCATTTGAGGATATTGGCGATATACACGTCGCGGCGGCTCAGGCCCATCGCATCGATGATTTTCGTGAGGAGCTGGCCCGCTATGCCGACGAACGGCTCGCCGACGAGATCTTCATCTTCGCCGGGCGCTTCGCCGACGAACATCAATTCCGCATCGGGATTGCCGACGCCGAAGACGACTTGCGTGCGCGATTGCACGAGGTGCGGGCATTTCGTGCAGGCGAGCACCGGCCCGCGCATGGCGGCGAGGCGCTCGGCTTTCGTGCCGGTTGCGGGCGCGAGTGTGGTGGCGTTTGCGATGGCGGTGAAAGGGGACGCGGTGCGCGCTGGCGGATGGCTCGCATGTGCGGGAGTCGCAGCGGGAACGGCGTTCATTTGCGCGAGCAACGCGGCTTGGAGGTCATACTTCGGTCGCGTGTCGTCGTGCTGCGGCACTGCGCTGGTTGCGGCTGGCGCGGGTTTGCGGCTGGCGGTTTCGGCGAGATGCGCGAGTGCGTCGTTCGACGCATGGAAATGCACGCCCTGCTCGTGGAGAATTTGCAGGGCCGAATGGACGATGTCGGTCGCGTGCTGGCTGTCGCTCATGTGCGGAGGCTAGCGGGGTGGGTGGCTTCAGCGCAAGCGGCTCACAACTCCACGCCCGCAGCGCGGAAGTCTGCGGGGATGGGTGCGGTGAAATCCAGACGCCGTCCATCGCGGGGATGCGCGAAGCCGAGCTTCCACGCGTGGAGCATCTGGCGCTGGAAGTTGCCGCGCTTGCCATAAACTTCGTCGCCGAGGATGGGATGGACGAGGTGCTTGAGGTGGACGCGCACTTGATGCGTGCGGCCCGTGTGCAACGTGCATTCCACGAGTGTGCCGCACGGCAGCTCGGCGAGCACGCGCCATGTCGTCTTTGCGTTGCGTCCCTTGAGCGGTTCCACGACGGCCATTTTCTGCCGATGCGCGGGATGGCGACCGAGATGATTTTCCACGACGCCGTCCTTTTTCTTGAAGCGTCCACTGGCGAGCGCGAGGTAGATTTTAGAGACGTGGCGCTCGGCGAATTGCTCCGCGAGCGATTGATGCGCGAGGTCGTTCTTGGCGGCGACGATGCAGCCGCTCGTTTCTTTGTCGAGCCGATGGACGATGCCGGGGCGCTCGACTCCGCCGATGCCGCTCAGCTCTTTGCAGTGGTGCAGCAGCGCGTTCACGAGCGTGCCGGTGAGGTGGCCGACTGCGGGATGCACGACGAGGCCGGCGGGTTTGTTGATCACGATGAGGTCGCTGTCTTCAAAAAGCACATCGAGTGCGATGTCCTCGGCCTCGGTGGTGCTGGGCGTGACTGCCGGTTCGATGAGCACGATGCGTTCGTCGCCGCGCAACTTGTCGCTCTGTTTTGCCTGCGCGCCGTTCACGGTGAGGTGGCCGCCCTTGATGAGCGATTGCATACGCGAGCGCGAAAGTTCCGGCACTTTTTCCATGAGGAAATGATCCAGCCGTTCGCCGGCGTCTGTTTTTTCAACTACGATTTCGCGTGGGATCATTCTTATTTTGCTGCCTTGGGTTTGGCCCTGTCGCCGCTCACGCGGGCAAGACCGATGGTGTGTGCTGCGTGG
>JAYUIF010000265.1:0-8738 GCA_043766295.1 Spartobacteria bacterium
GCCGAATATATAGCAGAACGCAATCCGTTTTTTAAACTATCTCGGCTGTTCGTCGGGGGCGTCCGGTGCTTGCAGGGGGCCGTTGAAAATGATGGAAAGATTTCGTGATGACAATTGCTCGCCCTTGGCGAGTGCTTTTTCGGCTTCGTCCTCGCGGCCCGCAGCCATGAGGTGTTTTGCATAGTAGGCGTGGAGGAGGCCCATATTTGGATCCAGTTGCAGGGCGGTCTCGTAGGCTGTGCGCGCATTTTTGTAGTCGCCAAGCGCATCGAGCGTCTGCCCGAGGCGAATCCACAAATCTTCGTCTTGGGGAAAAAGATCGAGTCCTGCCCGGAAGGCTTTTTCCGCCTGCTCAAGTCGCGCCTTGCGCACGCTCTTCGGTGCTTTCATCGCATCCAGCCGATGCGCTTGGCCGAGGTGATAGTATAAAAACGGATTTTTCTTTTCCGTCTGCAATCCTCGGTGCGCGAAATCAATCGCCTCGCTGTAAAGTCCCTCACGCACTGCAACGCGGGTTTTTTCGCAGAAAATCTCACCGCGCAATTTCGGCAGTCCAGCGATGGCCAGCCAGAGCCCGAGCGATGGCAGCAGCAGGCGCGGGAGTAGTTTGATGGGTTGCTTTGATTCGGATTCCTCGGGCGTGTCGCGGGCTTGGCCGGGATTGGCGAGGATGCCGAAAATAAACCCGAAGAGCAGTGCGTTCCCCGGCAGGTGCAGATTAAAATCCACCACGGAGTGCGCGAGGTAGGAACTCACCGCCGTCAGCGCGCCTATTTGTAACGCAAGTTCGAGGGATGAGCGGTGCGGCTCTTCCGCATGTCGTGTCACAAGCTCTTTGTAGCTCCGAAAACCACGGCGCAGATGCGCAAACAAAAATACGGCCATGCCCGCCGCACCGATGGCTCCATACTCCGCAAGCAATTCGAGGTAATCGCCGTGCGCGTGCTCCGGATCCGCCTGTAGTTGTGGCCGCCGGTAGAGTCGCCCGTAATAGAGATGAGTCCCCGCGCCGGTCCCCTCCCATTTCGCCGCACGCCATTGATCCAGCGCCGCCTGCCAATTATAGACGCGCACATCGTAAACACCTTCTTTGCGCACCTCCGTGATGCGTCCCAGCAGTTCCATTCGCTCACTGATCATCTTACTTCGTGCGCCGAGCAAAAATGCACCCGTCATCAGCAGCGGCGCCATGAGTAGCGTGAGATAGACCGCCCCCGCGAAGTGCGCGCGATTTGTCCTCCGTATAACGTCGAGACCGAACAAAGTAAAAATGACGAGCGAAAAAATCGCACTCAACCACCCGCCGCGACTGCCGGTGATTCCCACGCCGAAATAGCACACAATTGCCACGTAACCCGCCATGAGACGCAGCCACGTTTTTTTCGTGCCCCACAGCGCCAGCGCCAACGCAAAAGGCCCCATCGCCTCCAGAAATCCCGCCAAATGAATCGAGCTGATAAACATCCCGCTCGCCCGCTCCCCGCTAGGCGGGCGGACTAAACCAAAAGGCATCCATTCATTTCCGTAGGCAAATTGCTGCGCTCCGATCACCACCTCCGCCACCACCAGCGCAAACATCACCAGCAAAATCGCCACCCGCAAACGCCCGTCGGCGAGATGTCTCACGGTCAGGAAATAAACGATCAAGCAGCCGAGAACCATGAACATATCCGTGCGCGCCAGATACTCCACCGGCGATGTCGCCGAGCGCACGAGGACGTAGGAAAAAAATACCGCAGTGGCCGCGAAGCACGAACCAATACGTGAAGCCCGACGTTCTGGACGCCCCCAAAACGACAGAATGCCAGCAAGCGCGATCAGTCCGTAAGCAGGAAGGCTGAATGCCATCCGCGTTCCGCTGATATAGCACTGGATAAAAACAAACGCGGACGCAAATACCGCAGCGATCAATGAATTCACAAGGGCGGCGACAGTATGTCAAAGTCGCCTCCTGACAACCACGGAAACACAACAAACAGCATTGCAGGCTACCGCACACTTTGCGTTCGTGCTGGCATATAAAAAGCCCTCGTCGCAGTCACATGGCTCGCCTCAAAAAGTTGCCTGCCAAAAAAAAATCAAAAATTAATTGACACCACACGTATTTTGATAAAAGTGTCACGAGTCTGCACAAAGCAGATCCCAGAAAATTCAAATCACCTCTATAACCATCTCCTCAAAGTAACCATCACCCTAAAACTCAATGAAAACACACATCACCAATCGCATCACTAAGTTCGTCGCAGCAGCCGCGCTCGCTGGTCTCAGTATCGTCGGCGCATACGCAACGCCAGTTTACGTCACCCCAGCCAATAGTCCGATTGACGCAACGACAATTACAACTGCGGGAGGTTCCGTCTCTACGGATTTGAATAATTTCAACACCTACCTTGCGGCCATTCAGGCTAAATTGGATTTGAATGCCGTAGTAGGCGACACTCTGCGCACGCCTACGTTGGGCGCGGGCGGCGTAGCCGTGACGGATCTTAATTTCGTGGCCGCAGTCGCTGCCGCAGTGGTTGCCAGTCCAAGCGACACAGCCGGAATTGTCGCGGCGGCGGTGCTATACAAGCCAGCCAAGACGCAGGCTATCCTCACGGCCATTGCAGTAGCGAAACCCGATAAGGCTGCTATTGCCGTTGGCTCCGCTGCGTCAGTTTACCCGCTCAAGGCTGGTTCAGCGGCTACGGGTGCCATCCTGGGACTGATTTCACTCAACACGATTCCGAATAACGCACTCGCCGACGATGCGGCGCAGGAAGCCATCATCGCGAGCACTCGCACTATGATTGAGGGCGTCGCTAAGGCGGCCGTATCCTCCACTAAAAAGGCGACCGGAGCTGGGGTGGGGCAGCAGTTAATCACCGCCAAAGCCGTTGCGCACTCGATGCTGGACACATTCCTTACACAGGCTGCCGGTAGCAATGCCGAGCTCTACATTGACGACATTGCGCGCGGTGCTGTTTTGGGCGCAAGTGGCTTTACTGAGGTAACGAAAGCGCAAATTGCTGCGGAGTTGATTGCCGTGATCAGCTTGGCTCCGCACGCCGCGTTGAAAACCGAGCAGAATGTTGTGAACCTTTCGATGGGAGCCATGCAGGGCGCTCTCGCTGTTGGCGGCGCTGGTAGCCCTGCCGATCTCGTCAAGGATGCAATTGTAACCGCATTGGGCGCTGGCGCCTTGGCGGATGCAGTCGCAGTCGGAGCAAGATTCAATTTCGCGACTCGTAATAATCTCGATAAGGTGTTGGCTTTTAATAATGCATTGATGACCGCTGACTATGCTCATATTTACGCCGCTATCAGTGGTGCAGTGCAGGGCAGTAAAGGAAAGGTATCGGATTATGTTACAACAGCTTTCACGAGCGGCATGAAACCTGTCGGTATTGCCTTTACGGTAAATATGAAACAGGACATCGTATCCGCTGCTGTGACGGGCAACATGGGTTCAGTATCCAAGATCGTTACAGCGGCCATCGCAGGAGGGGCCTCGGCCTCAGAGGCGGTGACAGCGGCCATCCCGGCAGCCACAGATAGACAGAGTGGCCTTGCGGTTCTTGCTGCGATAAAGAATAATTTGGTTCTATTATCTACCCCGACCGCTCAAAGCGTTCTGTCGGATGCAATTGGCGCGGCGGTCACTGCCGGTTATCAAAGAGCGCTGCCTGATATGGCGCTGAGTGCTGCAAAGGCCCGTAAAGATATTGACAACCAACTTGTAACTACGGCGGTGGGAGCGGTGCCTAATGGATGGGAGGAAGCAGTTGCCGCAGCCATTGTCGGCAACAACCCGAAGGACTTGGACGGCAATAAAGCCGCCGCGTTCACTGCTGCAGGACTTAAGGTTGGTGCGGATGCGAACGGTGTTAAACTAGCTACTGAGCTTGTTCTCCGTGCGAAGGCTTCTCCGAAAACTCAATTTGACGACGCAGTGGCCTCGTTCTCAGGCATATTGCCGGCGGTCGGGCTTGTTCCTGGAACCACAGTCTCGGGCGCGATGAAGCCGCGTGCAGTTCTGTTTGGTATCGGTGAGGCAAATGCAAAATTGGTTGTGCCACTCATGGCTGCCGCTATGCGTCTAAAGACCGGCGGTGATACTGATGCCGTTCTGCTAAACTACGCCATTTCTCTAAATAAATTGGCGGAAACAGCAACGACACTCGCCTTCTATACTGCGCAGGATGTTATTGCTCACCCGGATAACACATTCGATGTGGTCGATCACCAAATCCTCACCAACCCGAAAGCGGCTGCTGAGATCCTGTCGGCGGCTGTTGCAGCCCGTCCAGAGTATACTCACTATGCAGCGAGGGCCGCAGCATTTCGCGCCCCTGCACTGGTGGGCAAGATTGCAACTGCCGCAATACAGTTTGCGCATATGCGCACCAACGCTGCTGATGACCCAGCGGCGGTTGCAGCGATATCCGCAGGAGTTGTGCTTGGGCTAATTGACTCGAAGCAGTCTACTGCCAAGACCACGGCACTAATGACTGCTGCAATTACAGGTCTTGTAAAAGGAACCATGTCCTTCAGCAACACCAACAATGCTGGTAAAGATGACAAGAACGGACTCCAAGGAAACAGTGCGACCTTCCCTGAAGCAACAGGTGCAGGTTTTGCGCTCACAGATGTAACGAACAAGCGCTCAAAAGGATCAGCAGGTGTCGTCACTGGTTTTATTGCTCAACTGCAAGCCCAAGGTGCTACCACCCTGAGTGCTCTCTCAATCACAGCAATCACAGCCGCTGGTAAAGTTGCCAAAACACACGCGTTGGCCATTGCGCAAGCAGCAGGCGCAGCAGCGCAAGCTGTAGCAGTTGCTGGCGGAAATATGTTTGCGGGCTTTGCAGCTATAGCTGCGGCTCTATCTTCAACAGGAGTTTCGATTCCGTCTCTTACGAACGCAGCGAAGGTTGGTGCGGCTCAATTCGATGTCGCCACCTATGGAGCGGGTGCCGCTGGTATATCAAATTATGCGCATCACAGCGGAACGGGATCACAAGTAACTGCACTTAGCGGTTTCTAATTCCTAGCAAATCTACAAACGCCCCTGCGATCCAATAGGTCGCAGGGGCGTTTTGCTTTGCGCTGGAATGAGCCACGAAGATTTCGCACTGATGCGATGTTTTGAAAACTGCGCATTGATGACTTGCCGCATGATGCGAGGAAGCGTAAAAACACACTTTCTACTCGCACAACCTCCTTACGAATTCCGTGTATTTCCTGATTACCGCGCTACTTCTTATTGGACTCTGTGTCTCTCAGATCCTGATTGGCGGAGTAAATTTGCTATTTAGCATCCCTGCATATCTCGCGATTGCATTGGCGGCGGTGATCCCTATTGCAATCTCCTCCCGCAAACAGGGAACGGGTGCGCGTTTCTTGCCAGTTGTTTTTGGGCTGGTTCTTGCGGCTTACGTGCTCATTCGCAGCCGTCTTTCGGCTGTGGACTACCTTGCGTGGACCGATTTTTTCATGGTTCTGGCTGCGTTTGCAGTCTATCTGCTCACCGCATTTTATCTCACGCGCCCGCGCCAGCGATTGCTCGTGCTCTATGTTTTGTTCGCCATGGCACTCGCTCATACGGTGGGTGGTATTTTACAATTTACGAGGGACGACAACTTCATGCTGCTTTCCTTGCTGCCGGATGGATCGCCAGTGCCAAAGTTTTTTCGCCCGGATTACGGCTGGCGGGCGAGCGGTTTCTATATTTGTCCGAATCACCTCGCGGGTTTGCTGGAAACACTCGGCCTGTTAGCCCTCGGTGCTTGCTGTCTTGGTGATTTCAAAGTGAAGCATCGTGTGATTTTGGGTTACGTCACGTTGAGCTGCATGGTTGGCGTCTCGCTTACTGGCAGTCGCGGTGGCTATATCAGCACGATAGGTGGCGTAGTTGCCCTGCTCCTGCTGTTCCTGTGGGTGATTAAAAAACTGCGTCCAGGTCGTTTTTCGAGTGCGTTTTTGGTAGCGACCTCACTCAGTGTAGTTTTGATAGGGGGAGCGATTTGGGGTATGTCGCAAAGCACTGTGCTTGAGAATCGAATGGGGCAGGTAGTGGATACAGGAAATATGCGCCTGCTGATGTGGCAGGCAGCACTAAAGCAATACGCGCTCAACCCAGCTTTTGGAACAGGCAGCGGGTCGTATCTCTATTACGGTCGTCATTTCCGTGACGCGAGTGTGCAAAATGACCCCGTGCATGTGCATAACGACTACCTTGAGTTGCTTTGCGAATACGGGTTCGTTGGTGCGGGTTTGTTCGCGATCTTTTTGATCCTGCATATTCACTCCGGCTGGCGTGCGATTAGCAGCATCGTGAACCGACGCTTGCTACTCACTGGACACACTACGAACGACGAACTGGCGCTCCTCGTTGGTGCTCTTGCTGCACTGGCTGCGCTGGTGATTCATTCGGTGGTGGATTTCAATTTTCATATCCCTTCCAATACCCTCTTCTTCGCGTTTTTATTTGGAATATTGGCCAACCCGACCTCGGATTCTGAACTGACGACATCCGAGCCAACTCTCCAGATGCGTCTGGCAAGATTTGCGCTGCCCATGATCGGCGTCGCACTTGCGTTGCTCGCGTTTCCGTTGCTTCGAGGCGAGTATTCTGCGGAATGGGCACGTATCAATCTTCGCAATTTGATTTATGTGGATTCGATCGCGAACACGAATACGGCGGTTGCGTTCAGTGCCCCGAGTGTGGGGATTGGTCAGCCGCTGCCGGCGTCAGGTGGTGAATCAAGTTGGGCTGCGGACTATCGGCGGCAGCATATGCTCGCCAACGCCATTTCACTTGCCGAGCGCGGCATCGAGCAGGAAAGCAAAAACCCGAATCTCTACTATTATCTGGGTGAGGCGCAACATTTCAGCGCTGTCTTCGAGGAAGCGCCTGAAAAGAAGCGTATTGCTCACGAGGCTGCCGCAACGGCCTACGCGCAGGGGCTTGCGTTATTTCCGAACGATGCTCGTTTGCAGCTAAAGCTTGCGCGCGCCTATGACGATCTTGGTCTCTTCGACAAGGCGGGGGAGGTCTTTATGGAAGCGATGCGCTTTGATCCGAATTTTGGAAATACCTACGCCGGTTTTGGCTATCACCTTTGGTTGCAGCGGAAAATCAATCGTGCCGAAGCCTATTATCGGAAAGCACTGGAACTCGATCCCTCCAACGATCTCGCAGGGGAGGGCATGAAGGATGTTCAGCACATCCGGGCACTTGCTCGGAATGTTGAGTATGTCGAACTGAACGGTGACCCACTCGAAAGTATGGATACCGAGACAGTAACCCCGGCGGATGAACAACTCGGCGTGCATGACGTGGTAGCGAATGAGTGACGCTGGTGCTGCTCGCGTTTCTGTTTTGCGTCGTCTTGTTTTTGCTTACGCAGGCATACTGCTCGTTTTGCTCATGGCCATCGAATGGAAGGCGGAGGCGTGGCTCCCGCTCGGGCTTCTCAGCTTTGCGCCGCCGATTTTTTTTGCACTGCCGTTGGCGATTCTCGCGCCATTCGCCATCTGTGCGAAGCGTTGGTTTCTGTGCGGTATCCAAGTGGTCTGTCTGGCTGTGCTCATGTTTGTTTTCATGACGTGTCGTATGCACGCGCCAAAGACCAGTGCGGCACTCACGGTCATCACGCACAACGTGGGGCAGGGAAATCGCGCCGCTTTTGCGGATTCATTTCCCGCTGAAAAACCGGACGCAGTGCTTCTTCAAGACGTTACGCGGGCCGACTATCGCGAAACGGAGTATCGCAGCCGCTATCCGACTTACCGCAGCCGAGGCGTGGCGCAATTCATCCTCCTCACCCCACATGAAATCGAGAGCGCTGAACCGGTGGGCGGGGCTTTGTGGCGCGGCAAGCCGGTCGCCGCACGCTTTGTCATCAAAGTTGGAGACCGATCGGTGGCGATTTACAGCGTCCATCTTCCAACGCCGCGTAGTTCGCTTGCGCATGTTTTCAGCCCGCGTGTCGCTCTCGAAATGCTCTGGCTCTCCAAAGCTCCGACCGATGGATTTTCGAGCTACCGCGAATGGCTGGATGCGCGTATCGCTCTTGCACGCTCGCTCGTCAGCGTGTTCGACAAGGAGACGCTCCCCTTCATCGTCGGTGGCGATTTCAATATGCCGGATCACGGCATCGTTTATCACACCTTCGCGAATCGCCTCACGGACGCATTTGCCGCCGCCGGTCGCGGATGGGGTATGACCTTCCCAGGCACGCACGATGGCCGCATCCCCGCTCTTCTTGGCCGGTGGCTGCGGCTTGATTATTGGTTTGCCGGACACGGCTGGAAGCCTGTGGACTGCCGTGTAGGAAAAGACACCGTCTCTCAACACAGCGCAGTGTTAGCCCGCTTTGATCCCGTGCAATGAAAACAAAACTCCGCAACCTCACCCAATGGCTCATCGTTTTTGCCATCGCGTTTGACGCCGCCTTTCTCCTGCAAAAACTTGGCGGTGCCTACGACAGCGAATTCGGCGCGCATCCCGACGAAGCCGCGCACTACGTCACCGGCCTCTTCGTGCGTGATGCCATCGCTGCGCTCCCTCGCGGAAAATCCGCACTCGCAGACTTCAAGCCCGACGCGCCTGACGGTTTCTACGCGCATTATCCGAAAGTCGCGCTCGGCGTCTGGCCGCCCGCATTTTACCTCGTGCAGAGCGCATGGACGCTGCCGTTCGGCGTATCGCGCACGAGCGTGCTGCTGCTCATGGCGGCACTGGCAGCGGGTGT
>JAYUIF010000266.1:0-8718 GCA_043766295.1 Spartobacteria bacterium
AGAAGAGGATATGGCGGGCAAGTCTGTGATTCACGATCAGGCGATTTGCAGCGGCTTCACTGGTGCGAAGATCAACGCAATGCCACATCCCAAGGTGAGCCAGGCACCCACACCAAGACCGTTAAAAATTTTCTCCCCCTTGTCTAACGCCGCAAACAAAAAAATCACCAAAGGGATAATACCGGTGACGACATTCAATACTTTTTTGGGATTAACGAAATGGGTGATGACGCTGATTACGGACATAATTAAAATAGTCCACAGAACCATTAATCTCCCTCCGATGCTGGCTAAACTGCTTGCTGAAACTCCAAGGGGCCCAAAGCTAGCCCAAGGCATAAAGAACGCGATGCACATTAAAACGGCGGCTATAAATGATGGCATATTCTGGGCGATTGGTGACGAATTGTTGCTCCCCGCCGATGTGCTTCCTCGGGCGACAATCCTCGGTCCTTGATTCACATTCATTTGAACTGCTCTCACGGGAGCATAGGCAGGAGAAGGAGCAGTCGGCTTTGGCGGTGATGGGAGAAACGTATTCAATGGCTGCCAGCCGGGCAATCCTTCGTGCCAGCCTTGATCCGTGGGAGCGACGTAGCGAGTCGAGAGCATCCCGCGAATGACCTCCACCGTGTATGGCCCTACTTGCTGTCCGTTTTTCAGAAGATAGATTTGCATATTCTTGGAGGATTAGACGGCTGGCGTGTGCGGGATTTAAAGTGTGTGACACCGCCGCCACCAAGTAAAAAATCCAGAAAATCGGATAATCCTATTTTGAGGTTAGATGCCATGCGTTGAAAAAACGCCTGACCAAATCGCTCTACACACAAGAGTGGGAAGTTCTATTGGAGCTTCTGCGGAATTTGCGTGAAGCGAAGGGATGGACTCAGGAGCAACTCGCCGGAAAATTGGGAAGGCCACAGTCAACGGTGTCCAAGATCGAAGCGGGTGAGAGGAAGTTGGATGTCTGCCAGTTCATTGACTACCTGCGAATTTTGGAAGCCGATCCCATAGCCGCTATGAGGCGTCTTATGAAAGCGATCCAAAAGCCCTAACTCTCAGGAACGTGCATTCGCTACCTCACACGGCGCACTGGTTGCACCTGAAAAAAGTGCGGGTGTGGCGGAACAAAGGGCGGGCAGATTATTTGCATTTTGCGTGGGTGAGGGCGTCTTTTCTCGGGTCGTGAAGCGGATGCAGTTGGCCGGTTTCCAAGCTGTGTTCGAGGCGTGACGCTCGTGCTCAAGCCGCGTGTGATCAGACTCGCTGCCACGCCGGTTTGTTGTCGAAGACCCAGCGGTAATAATCGCGCTTCGTCAGTCGCGTGGCGGCGGGTTCGTCCATGAGGCATTTGGCGACGGGGTGCATTTGCAGGATGCTGGCGGGATTCATCGCCGTGATCGGCCCCTCGACGGCCTCGGCGACGGCCTGCGCTTTGCCTGCGCCGAATGCGAGCAGGAGGACGGCCCGCGTTTCCATGATCGTGCCGACGCCCATCGTGATGCAGTGCAGCGGCACCTTCGTGAGGTCGCCGTCGAAAAACCGCGCATTGTTCGCGCGCGTCAGCTCGGTGAGCGTCTTGATGCGTGTGCGCGAGGCGAGCGAGGACGACGGCTCATTAAAACCGATGTGTCCATCCGAGCCGATGCCGAGGAGTTGCAAATCTATCCCGCCCGCCGCGCGGATCGCCGTCTCGTAGCGCGCACATTCCGCTGGCACGTCCGCAGCCATGCCATCGGGAATGTGGATGCGTTCGCGAGAGACATTGATGTGGGAGAAAAGCTGCGCGTGCATGAACGCATGGTAGCTCGCCGGGTGCGCCGCGTGCAGGCCCACGTATTCGTCGAGGTTGAAAGTGGTCACGCGCGAAAAATCGAGCCTCTCTTCGCGATGGAGGCGGATGAGTTCCTGATACGTCGCAATCGGCGTGGAGCCGGTTGCGAAACCGAGGACGGAGTCCGGTTTTTCGCGGACTTGTCGCGCAATCAAACGGGCCGCGATGACGCTGGCGGCGTTGGCTGTTGGCTGGATGATGATTTCCATGTGGTTTGAAAAATTACCTTCCGAGCTGACGCTGGAGTTTCTCGATCACGTCCGCTTTGAAACGCTCGATGGCGTCGGTCACGAACTCCACGATGTCGAGCGAGTCGTGGTGCGCGAGCGGCGTGAGATCCATCGCAAAGGCGAGGGCGTCGCACTGGTCGGTCGCGTGGCTGGTGAAAAAGGTGGCGTTGGCGCGCCGGCGGCCCATCACGGCGAGGTCGTAGCGTTTGCCGCCGGCGATTTGGCTGTCGAAGATTCCGTTGAGCGCGGTGGCGAGGTTGTCGTGCCCGCTCACGTCGTGGATGATTTTTTCGGCATCGCCGAGCCAGTCGAGATCGCGCCAGACTTCGCAGCCGTGAACGACCTCGGGACGCTCGCCGCGCGGCAGTGCGCGAATCGCTTCGATGACGGCGATGACGACGGCGATGTGCGTGTCGTGTTTGTCGGCGGGGTTGTGCGTGTAGATGACGCGGGGCCGTGTCGCGACCAGCAGAGTGTGGATGTCTTCGCGAAGGCGCGAGTCGGCGGAGTTCTTGATGATCGCGCTCGGGTAATCGAGCTGCACCATCGCGGCGTAGCGTCCGATGGTCGCGGCCTTTTGCTGCTCTTCGCGGCGGACGGCCTTCATTTGCTCATCGGAAAAAGATGCGTAGGTGCCGGTGCGCGAACTGCCGCCGCCGTCGGTGCAGGTGACGCCGCCGAAACGCTCGGCTTCGCTGTGAAAACATTCGGCAATTCCGTGAAACGCCATGAACTCCAAATCGTCCTGATGCGCGCCGATGCCGAGGTGCGTGATGCGGGCGAGCGCAGCTTCGGCGGGCTGTCCATCGGGGATGAAAATGTCGGCGGCGGGTTGGTGGAGTTGGATCAAAGCGATAGGGGTTGCGATATAGCGGAATGGAATTTCCCGCGAGCGAAAAGGCGTCGCCGTAAAAGAGCTGCTGCGAGGCTAGCCGTGACGCCGCGTCACTTGAGATCCGGCACGGCGAAATTCAATGTCAGGCCAAAGCAGAGCCACTGACTTCCTTCGTAAACGAATTCGAGGAGAAAGCTTAATTTACAAGGCTTTGAAGAACCTTCTTGAAAAACAAATGTATCGTAGCGGCCCTTTACGATGAGCACCGCGTCGGAGTTTAAATACGCAGGTTCATCGAGGATCATTTTCTCCCCTTTGATTCGGGAGATGTCCACTTTGGCGTCCACGAAAGTATGGAATGCGTGATCCAATGCAGCGATGGTGAGTCGCCTTGATTTGTTCTCGGGATCCGCCTTTTCCAGCATTCTCGGATCCTTGCCGGCATAGGTGAGGACACGCGGGTCTTTGCCTCGGAATTTCCAGCGGTCCGAGGCCGTCTCGTAGAGTTCCGAGAAGTCGTTTCGTTTCACACCGTCGTCAAATTCCAACAAGATCTTCTCAACCATTTTCTGGAGTTGCCGGTCGGTCGGCAGCGTGGTCGAAATGGGTTCGAGAAAAGCTTTGCCGCTCTCGGCTTCCGAATCCTGCGAGCGCGCCACCACGGCGAAGATGTCTCCGCTGACGACGCCATTGGCTGCTTCAACCTTCGCTCCGAGCAAACACCAGCGACCAGAATCCTGCACCATCGAGACGATGATCGGGATAGTTCTGTCATCCACCAGCAGAAAGTCCCCGCGCACATTCCGCACCCGCCCCGTTGCATCGAGCGCAGTCCACGTCACGCTTTGAAATTTATCGAGACCGGTGTCGTGCAAGCGTGCTTGAAAATATTTTGCCGAACGCTCGATCTGAAAAATGCCGCTCGCAGATGCGTATGCCTCCGCGCCTTTGCCATTCGCGCAGAGTGCGAAAAAACGATCCGCCGCTTCGCTGGGACTGTCCATTTTACCACCGCAGCCGACTAGAATCGCACAGACGATCATGGCGATGGTGAAACGGAGGCGGGTGAAAAACGGAGGCATGGTTGTCAGGTGAATTAGCGGCGTTCTCAGCTTGGGCGCAACTATCCAATCTACAAAAAGCACTCAGCGGCTCCATTCCAGCATCCGGCGCAGCGGCGACTCGGCGCGGGCGCGGATGGGCTCGGGGATGAGGATCTGCGGCGCGAGATCGCGGAGGCAGGCGTGGAGTTTTTCGAGCGTGTTCATCTTCATGTAGCGGCAGTCGGCGCATGCGCATTTGTCCGTGGGGCCGGGGATGAAATTTTTTCCCGGCACCTCGCGCCGCAAGCGGTGGAGCATCCCGCTTTCCGTGACGATGATGAATGACCGCGCGGAGCTGCTCTTGCAGTAGCCGATCATTTTTTCCGTGCTGCAAACTTCGTCGGCGAGCAGGCGCACGGCGGTCGTGCATTCGGGATGCGCGACGACGGGCGCGTCCGGGTATTCGCGCCGGATGCGCTCGATGGAGTTCCGCGTGAACTCGACGTGGACGTAACAATTTCCCTTCCACAATTCCATCGGGCGGCCCGTCTGCTCGATGACCCACTGGCCGAGATTTGCGTCGGGGACAAAAAGGATGCGCCGGTCGGCAGGCACGCGCTGGACGATGCGGACGGCGTTGCCGCTCGTGCAGATGACATCGCTCAGCGCCTTCACACCGGCGGAGCAATTGATGTAGGCGACGACGTAGTAATTTTCCGCCGCGTGCTCGCGCAGAAATGCTTCGAGCTTTTCCGTCGGGCACGAATCGCTGAGCGAGCATCCGGCATTCAGATCAGGAAGGACGACGGTCTTCGCGGGGTTCACGATTTTCGCCGTCTCTGCCATAAAATGAACGCCGCAAAACGCGATGACATCCGCCGTGCTCTCCGCCGCTTTATACGCGAGCCCGAGCGAGTCGCCGACGAAATCAGCAAGCTCCTGGATTTCGTTCGCCTGGTAATTATGCGCGAGAATCACAGCGTTGCGCTCGCGTTTGAGCTGTTGGATTTCCGAGATGAGATCGAGACCTGCGACTGGCATGGGCGCACACTACGTGCGGGTTCACGGCGGCTCAAGTGTGCTGAACTACGAACTTGCGAAAGTGCGCTTAAAACCGATGATGCGCCGCTTTTCTCCATGAAATATCGCACCTATCTCCTCCTCGGCGCTCCCGGCAGCGGCAAGGGCACCCAAGGCAAAATCCTCGGCGCCATCCCGCGTCTCTTCCATCTCTCGATGGGCGATGTCTTCCGCGCGCTCGATACGCGCACGCCCATCGGAAAAAAATTCATCGAGTTTTCCAGTCGCGGCCAACTCGTGCCGGATGAGGTGACGATGGATCTCCTCCGCGCACACATCGGCCATCTCGTCGGCATCCACAGCTTCAAGCCGGACATTGACGCGCTCGTGCTCGACGGCGTGCCGCGCAATGTGCCGCAGGCGAAAATCATGAAGGACATGATTGATGTGCGGAAAGTTTTTCACATGTCCGTATCCGACCGAGAGCAGCTCATCACGCGCATCCGCAAGCGCGCGCTGAAAGAAAACCGCTTCGACGATGCGAACGAGGAAACCATCCGCCTCCGCCTCTTCACCTACGATAACGAAAGCAAACCGCTGCTCGATTTTTACGGCGCAAAAAAAGTGCTCACCGTGGATGCGCTCCAGCCGCCGGTGAACGTGGTGCGCGACATCGTGAACGCGATTGTCGAAGGGTGATGAAAGTGGCGAGAGGCGAGAGGCGAGTGACGTGTCTGCCCGACGGACGGGAGCCGGCGTGCTTGCGTAGCGCGAAAGGTGCGTCCTGCACTTGCCTCATCCGAACATCGAGCCGACACGCCTCTCGCCTCTCGCCACTTTTTTGACATGAGAGTCGCACTCATCGCCACTGGCGACATCGCCCTGCCAACGCTGCGCTGGCTGCTCATGGTTCCCGACTTTGAAGTCGTCGCGCTCATCACCCAGCCGGACAAACCGGTCGGTCGCCACCACGCACTCACGCCGCCCCGGATCAAGACCGAGGCGCTGTCGTATGGCGTGCCCGTTTTGCAGCCGGAGAAATTGCGCGCGCCGGACGCAGTCGCGCAGGTGCAGGCGCTCGACGCCGATGTGATCGTCGTCATGGCCTACGGTCAGATTTTACCAAAGACCGTGCTCGATGCCGCGAATCTCGCGTGCCTCAATTTGCACGCCTCGCTGCTCCCGCGCTGGCGTGGGGCGGCACCGATTCAGGCGGCCATCGAGGCGGGCGATGAAAAAACCGGCATCACCGTGATGTATATGGATGAGGGCCTCGATACCGGCGACATGCTGCTCATGCGCGAAGTGAACATCCGCCAGGACGAAACCGGCGGCTCGCTCCACGACCGTCTCGCCGAGGAAGCGCCCGGCGCGCTCGCAGTCGCGCTCGCCATGCTCCATCGCGGCGATGCCCCGCGCGTGCCGCAACCTGAGGAGGGCGTGACTTACGTAGGTAAACTCACGCGCGAGCACGGCGAACTCGATTTTTCCGCCGGGCACATCGCAGTCGCGCGGAAAGTGCGCGCGATGAATCCGTGGCCCGCCGCTGCGACGACGCTCGATGGCAAACGGCTGAAAATTTTCGCCGCCACGCCACTCACCAATCCCATCGGCACAGCGGGTGAAGTGCTCGCCAGCGCCGACGGCCTGCTCATCGGCACCGGCGACGGCGCAGTGCTCGCCACCGATGTGCAACTCGAAGGTAAACGCCGGATGCCCGCCAGCGAATGGCTGCGCGGCCACCCCGTCGCGCCGGGAACCAAACTCGGCGCATGAGCGCGCAAGAACGCCTCGACGCACTCGTCATCTCGCTCCGCGCCTGCACGCTTTGCCCGCGAATGCACCGGCCCGCCGTGAGCGGAGGCGCGGTCGTTTCGCGCGTGATGAGCGTGGGGCAGGCGCCCGGCGTGAAGGAGCCCGTGCTCGGGCGACCGTTTGCGTGGACGGCGGGCAAGACGCTCTTCCGCTGGTTCGCCGATGCGTGCGGATGGAGCGAGGCGGATTTCCGCGCACGTATCTATATGGCAGCAGTCGCGCGCTGCTTCCCCGGCAAGGCCACGACGGGCGGCGACCGCGTGCCGGATGAAAACGAAGTCGCCACCTGCGGACGCTGGCTCGCGGCGGAAATCGAAATCCTCCAGCCCGCGCTCGTCCTGCCCATCGGCAAGCTCGCCATCGCGCAATTCGTGAAATTTGAAAAACTCACCGAGGTCATCGGCGGCCAGTTTCGCGTGACGAAATTCGGCCACACCTTCGACGTCATCCCGCTCCCGCACCCCAGCGGCGCGAGCACATGGCACCGCATGGAGCCGGGAAAAACGCTGCTCACCCGCGCACTCGCCCGCATCGCCGCGCACGAGGCATGGCCAAAATTGTAACGGAGATTTCCGTTGTCGCACTGCGCCGGGGCGACGATATAACTCAACGTCCGATGGTTAAAAAACTCCTGCACACCCGCTATCGCGTCGCCGATTTGGAAAAGTCCGTCGTCTTTTATCGCGACGTGCTCGGTCTCACCGAAGTGGATCGCAAAGTCAGCTCGCGCGGCTCGACACTCGTCTTTTTCAAAGCTCCGCAAAGCGAAGAGCTGATCGAAATTTGCCACTACCCCGCCAGCGGCCCCGTTATCGTCGGGCCGGATCTCACGCACCTTGCGTTCGGGGTGGATGACCTCGCCGCCTTCGCAAAACACGCAGCCGCCAAAGGCTACCCGCTCTCCGACGGCCCCACGCCCACGAGCAACGGCAGCGTCATCGCTTTTATAGACGCCCCCGAGGGCTACGAAATCGAACTCATCCAGCGACCCACCCATGGAATTTGACTGGCTCGACGCCCCATTTGATCTGCGCACGATCACGCCCAAGGAAATCGAAGAATCCTTCGAAGACCCGTTCGGCCTCCGCCTGCTGCCCGATGTCGAGATCGCCGGCGAAGGCAGCGCACGCTATTTTAATCTCGGGCGCAGCGTCGGCGGACTCCCGCTGTTTTCGATTTTTTGGACCGATGGAAAACGCATCCGCTGCCTCCTCTCGCGCGAGATGACCACGGAAGAATCATCCTTTTACGACCGCAAAAAACAGGAGCTGAACTGAACCATGAAACTCATCACCACCTGGGCCGAAGTGCCACGATTTGAGACCGAGGAAGAGGAAGCCACCTACTGGCAGCAGACCCGCGTGGACACGCGCCTGATGAATCAATCGCTCCTCAAAGCCGACAACCGCGAGAGCACCACCATCACCCTGCGCTTCGATCCCCGGATGCTCGCCCGCATCAAGCGCGTCGCCCGCGCACGCTATTTGAATTACCAAAGCATGATCAAACAGTGGCTCAGCGAGCGGCTGGAAAAAGAGATCAACTCGTAGCCGCGCACGCGGCCTTGGTTGCGCGCGGCGCGGCGCGGCTGGATGAATGATACCATCTCCCAAAATTAAAAAGACCGTGGAAATGGCGAGCAGTATGTGCGGGGTAGCACACGCGCCCTCGCGTGTTGTTGTCGGCGCCCTCGCCGACAATGAACCTTGCCAGCCTGCGAACCCACGCCCGAAAGACTGGACGCTGCCCCCCACTAAAATGGTGCGCCCGCAAAACGCCGCCCCGGCGAGGGCACCGGGGACGCAGCCTGCGAGGGCGCAGGCGCTACCCCGCACACACCGCTCGCCTTGGTCGGATTTATTGCGGGAGATGATGTGATTACCATCTCCCAAAATTAAAAAGACCGTGGAAATGGCGAGCAGTGTGTGCGGGGTAGCACAC
>JAYUIF010000267.1:0-3679 GCA_043766295.1 Spartobacteria bacterium
GATCGAGTCCAGCTCGCGGTCGCTGAGCGCGAGGCCGCTGGCCGCCGTGAGGAGGAGAAAAAGGACGGTGAGATATTTCATGATGAGGAATGGCGGGCGACGCGCGTGGGGCCGGCGGGATTCGAACCCGCAACCAAGCGATTATGAGTCGCCTGCTCTAACCATTGAGCTACAGCCCCGGTTCGGCGTGAACTGCCGCCCGAGCAGCAAAACCAATGCGCCAACTCCCCAGCCCGTCCAAGCGAAATCCCGTTTCCAGCCCTCTTGTTTCACAGCAGTGGACGAGTTGGATCCCCACGCCGCTCTTCCTCCATGTGGTCGATTCTCTCGCGCAGGAGCCGAATTTCTGTGGCGAGATGGCGAATATCTGACTCCTCCTTTTGAAACTCGGATTCCACGAATAGGCGGGCGAAAAGCCCGGTGAGCACGCCGAAGAACCCAACGCCCGTGACCATCAAAACGATGGCGACGAGTTTGCCTTCGGTGGTGACTGGAACTTTGTCGCCGTACCCCACCGTCGTGATCGTCGAGATCGCCCACCAAAAGGCGTCAAACGGCGTTTTGATATTGGAGTCCGCGCTGTCTTCAAACACGAGCACCGCAATGCACGAGAAGATGAGCAAGACGACGACGGCCAGAACCGCCGTTCCGATGAGACCCCGCGCGCGGTTGCGATAAAGGAATGCGAGCAGATGTCTGGCAGAGCGAAATGCGAGCAGGATGCGAAAGAGGCGGATGAGCCGCAGCAGGCGCCCCCAGCGGAGGAAGTCGTAGGCCGGAATGCTGGAAACGAGGTCAATCCAACCCCACTTCATAAACACCAGCTTCGACGGTGCGCGCCGAAAGCGCACGGCGAAGTCGGCGAGGAAGACGACGCAAACGAAAGTGTCGATCCGGTCGATGAGGAGGCTGACTTCCGGCGAGACGTGAAAGACGGTCTGCGCGAGCAGCGCGCCGAGCACATACACGGAGAGGATGAGCACGGCGATTTCCAGAAAGCCAAAGCTCGGTATTCCGTCGGGTGTCTCGTTGTCGGGCGTTGGCTTCATGGCTTCATGGCTTCATGGCTGCGGGGTGGTGGCGAGGATGTGGATGGCTTGTTCCGCGCGGAGTTTCGCGCCGGGGAGGTCGAGCCTGTCGTGCGCGTTTGCCTCGTCCAGCAAATCCTCAGCGAGTGTGTCGTCAAACTTGTCGAAGGTTTTCACGTCCATTCGCCGGGCGAGATCGAGCGCGGTGCGTTCGCCGCGGGCGATGGATTCCAGATGCTCGCGCCAGCGGGCGGGGGCGGTCTTCTTGTAGGTGATGGAAAGTCCGTCGCGCTCCGTCGCGAGGCCGTCGCATCGCGCGTGAAGCTCCAGCGTGAGCAAGCCGCGTGTGCCTAGCCACGGGAACCATTGCACCGACTCGGCGCGAACGATGTAGCCAGGCGCGAGCACACCGGCGCGCACGGCGGTTTCACGCGCGGCTTTGAGGAGTGTCTGCGCAGCACCGTCGAGGTAGAGCGGTTCGTCCATGTCGGCGAGCGTAGCAGCCATTTCCTCGACGATACGCGTGTGGATTTCGCCAGCCGAACCGAGAAAGACAGGCGCCTTGCCGCCTTTTGCGGGCGAGACGTGGACGCTCTTGGCGACGGCAATGATGTCGTCCACGCGCCACCGGCGTCCGCCGAGGATGAGGTTTTCGCCCACGGGCGGAACAAGGCTGCTTTGCAGCTTCCCGATTTCGCGCCCATCGTGCCGCACGACAAACTCCTCGCTCGACGCAAACGCCGCGTAGAAATCGCGCTCCGACGTGATGCGCTCGCCTGCGGGCGCGAGGATGAGTTCGCCCGTCGGCATTTGCTCGATGAGCTTCTTTTCGCCGAGCGAGCGGAGTGCGCCGCGAAACATGGCTTCGCTCAGGTTGCGAAATGCACCGTCTTTCACGAGCACCGCAAACAGCGCCCCGGCGGGCCTCCCGCCCGTCTCTCGGAGGCAGCTCAGGATTTGGTGAACGAGCGTGCTGAGATCGAGCCGGTCCGCGTCGTGCGGCTCCAGCCATTTCGCAAACATCAGCCGCGAGAGCGCGACGGCGCGGAGCAGCTTGGGGAAAAGCAAATCGGTGAGCGTGCTGGCCGCGTACGGCGATTCGTCGCGCGAGTAAATCCGCATCACCGCAACCTCGCCGGAGCGGCGTCCAGAACGCCCAAGCCGCTGCCGCATGGATGCCACGCTCCATGGCGGGTCAAGCTGCGCCACGCGCCGCACCGAGCCGATGTCTATGCCCATTTCCAGCGTGCTGGAACAAAGCACCGTCGCCGGCTGTCCGCTTTTCAAAATCGCCTCCGTCTCCTCGCGCACATCCTTGGAAAGCGAGCCGTGGTGAACGTGGAACGGGTCGTGTGGCAGACGCAGTGCCTTCACCCGCGCGTGGAGTCTGTCCGCGAGGATTTCCAAGCCCTGCTTCGAGTTGCCGAAAACGAGGTTCGTGCCGTCCGCGCAGGTGTGGAGAATGTCTGTGGCGATGTCGTCGATTTCATCCGTCTTCGACTTGGGGATTCCATCGTCGCGTTCGTGCAGCGTGCCGAGCGGGTGCGGCTCGCGCGCCTGCTCCGGCGTGAGTGCAGCAGCCGCGTCGAGCGCGGCGCTCGGATGCCAGCAGCGAGCCTTTTCACCCGCGACTTCCTTGCCGCGCAGATACGCCTTGATGCGAAACTTCACCGCCTGGTCTCCAGTGCCGGTGATGATGCTCACCGTATCCGGCGCGTCGGGCGCGAGGAACGTGCGCGCGCCTGCCGGGTCGCCGAGCGTGGCGGAAAGGCCGACGATGCGCGGCTTGCGGCCCGTCGCAGCGGAGAGGCGTGCGAGCAGGCTGCGCAGATGCACGCCGCGCACGTTGGAAAGGAACGAATGCAGCTCGTCGATGACGATGAAATCCAGTTCCGCGTAGATGCGCTGCAGGTGGACGCCATAGTTGATGAAATTGGATTCCAGCGATTCCGGCGTGATGAGCAGGATGCCGCCGGGCGCGTCGCGCAGCTTCCGCTTTTCTGCGGCCGATGCCGCACCGTGCCAGCGATGCACCGGCACCTCGACGTCCGCGCAGAGCGTTTCCAGCCGCGAGAACTGGTCATTGATGAGCGCGACAAGCGGGCCAACGTAAAGTGCCTGAACGGACGGGCGCGGATTCTCCGCGAGCCGCGAAATGATGGGCAGAAAAGCCGCCTCCGTTTTCCCGCCCGCCGTCTGCGCACAGATGAGCAGATGCCCGATGCCGCCCAGCAGCACGTTGATGGCTTCGACTTGAATGTGATGCAGCTCTTTCCAGCCCCGCCGGAATATGGCCTTTTGCACGCCGGGATGGAGCAGCGAGTAGGCTGCCGCGCTCATCAGAGTTTGAAGGTCTGGAGGTCGCCGTCGTCATCGGCTGGAGCCGCGACACCGAGCGCGACTTCTTCCTCCACCGATGCAGGTACATCCGCCTTTTTGATGAAGTTCGCGCCGACAAGCTCCTGCCACGTCTTGCCGGGATTCTGCTCCAGGATATTCAGCAAACCGACGAACGAACGCACCACGTCACGCGGTGTTTTGAAATACTCCGCACCGAGCGTTTCGTTCGCGCGTTGCAAGACGGCGACGAGCGCATCGTCGGGCACGAGATACTTCGCCGCATCGCCGTTCGCGTGGACGTGACGGATGTT
>JAYUIF010000268.1:0-3665 GCA_043766295.1 Spartobacteria bacterium
CGCTGTCGCCATCCCGCGCCGCATCGCAGCCTGCGCAGCAGAGGAGTGATGCGAAAGCGAGCAGTGTGTGCAGAACCACTCGAACGCACGACAGCCGTGCCTCTCGCGAGAATCATGTCCCACGACGTTCGCGGATGCCGCGCGGCATGACAGGCGGGCACGATGAAACGGCGCTTCGCACGCTCACCGTGTGATGAGCGCACCGGCGGCTTGCTGATTCCAGCCGAGCGCAGCCACGAGCGCGCGTGTGGCGGACTGGCGTTCGAGGGCGTCGGCAGCGAGGACGACTTGCAGCAACGCTCCTGCGCCGATGGCTTCGCCAAGAAAATTCTTCGCCACAAATTCGCGCGGGCCGGGCGATGGGAAATGACGAGCGGCGGCGGCGCGCAGGAGATCGTCCACCCACGTTCCATTTGCGCCGCTGGCAAAAATATCCACACCACCGCTGGGCGTGAGAGTGGTGAAAACGCGATCCAACGCGGCGGCGGCTTCGCGGCGGGAGATGAAACTTTCACCGGGATGCGACGTGATTTTTCCACGCCGCCCTTCGTGGCCGAGCAACACGGCTGCGGCACCTTCGGCGAGCAGCGCGCCTTTTCCCGGACGCGCAAGCCGCCAGTCGCGATGCGCCTGGATGAGCACCCAGTCGAGTTCCTCGGCAGCGACGACGAGGACGTGATCCGCATCGCCGAGGTCGAGGAGTTGCGTGCCGAAGTGCAGCGCCTGCAAGCCAACCGTGCCGTCGCCGACGAGCGTGTAAGTCGCGCCATCCACGCCGAGCATCGCGGCGAGATGACTGGCGGGGGCGTTGTAAACCGTCTCGGGAAAAAGCATCGGGCTCGCAGTGTTCGCGCCCTGTTTCACGATCTGCTCATAGAACCGCCGCGTGTATTGCACGCCGCCGCTCGATACGCCAAATACGATGGCGAGCCGCGATTTTTCAGCGGAAGTAAACTCGACGCCGCTATCCGCCATCGCCGCCTTTCCCGCCGCAGCCGCCAGCAAACTGATCGCGCTCGAACGTCGCAGGCGCGGTTCGCGACCGAGGTGCGCGGTAAATTCCGCAGGCACCGGCGCTGCGCAAAGTTTGCGACCTGTCTCGGGATTCGTAAATTCGACGACTGCCGCGCGTTCGCCCGCTTCGATGCGACGCCAGATCGTATCGAGGTCGCCGCCGAGCGGAGTGACGCAGCCGATGCCAGCGATGTGCGCGCTCATGCCCTCGCCTCCTCGATGACTACGCTCGCATTCGTGCCGCCAAAGCCGAACGAGTTCGACACCACGCAGCCGACTCGTGCGGCGCGTGCAGCGTTGGCGATGATGTCCAGTTCCCACGCCGGGTCGGGCTCGCGGTAGTTGATATTGGGCGGGAGAAATTGCCCGCGCAACGCGAGCACGCTGAACACCGCCTCGATGGCACCCGCCGCGCCGAGCGAATGGCCCATCATTCCCTTCGTCGAACTCACCGGCACGCGCGCACCAAAAATTTTCGCAATGGCCGCGCCCTCGCTCGCGTCGTTGAACGGCGTCGCCGTGCCGTGCGCGTTGATGTAGTCCACTTCGCTGGGCAAAAGTGCGGCGTCTTCGAGCGCACGACGCATCGCCATCTCGGGGCCGATGCCGCTCGGGTGCGGCTGCGTGAGATGGTGATTGTCCGTCGAGATTCCGTAGCCCGTGACCTCCGCGAGAATCGTCGCGCCGCGCTGCTGCGCACTTTCCAAATCCTCCAGCGCAAGCACCGCCGCTCCTTCGCCCAGCACGAGTCCGCTGCGCGCTTTGTCGAAAGGACGCACCTTGTCCATCGTCGCCGCTTGCAGGGAATCAAAGCCGACAAAGACCAGTTCCGAAATCGCATCGTAGCCGCCGCACAACACGCGCCGGTATTTTCCCGAGCGCACGAGGCGAAATGCGTGACCGACAGCGTTCGTGCCGGACGCGCACGCATTCGCGATCACCTGCACCGGCACGCGAAAACCGCCCGCCTCCATCGCATCCATCGCCGGCTTTTGTGATTGGTAATTCGACAGCCAGCGCGCGCGTTCCTTCGGACGCCGCTGTTCGACCTGCGCACGATAAAACTGTTCGCCAAAAGACATCCCGCCGCTCGTCGTCCCGATGATAATGAACTCCGGCGCAAACGCCGCATCCGCCCGCAGCGCCTCGCGCGTCGCTCCGATCATCATCCCGCTCGCACGATGCAGCCCCTTCGTCATTCCGAATTCGTCATTTGTCATTTGCCCCACTTGCCCCGCCGATTTCGAGCGGCACTTCGTCGTGTCGAATGTAGTCACCGCCGTCACGCAATCGCGCGCCTCGCGGAGTGCGGCCTCATTTTCCGCCGCACCAATCCCGAGCGGGCTGACGATGCCGACAGCCGTCACGACGACGCGGCGGGCATTGGAATGTGGGCTGGATGTTCGAGGCACTGCGGAGACGTTATGCGTGCTGGTGCGCGCAAGGCAACTGCGGGCGATGCTCAGCGGGAAGTTGGCAAGCGATGCGCGATGCCCTATGCTGCGTGCGATGGAAAACGAAGACAACCGCGAAACGTCCGCACAGCGACAGCCTGTGATCCATCGTCTGCTGTGGTTCTTCGCAGGCGCAGGCATGAACTACCTGCTGATCGCGACGCCTTTCAAATACCTCCGCACACACACCGATTGGCCGACACTTTTGATTTCGGCGTGCAGCGTGGGAGTAAGCACGACGTTTTTCTTTTTTTGGAATTACTTCGTCAATTTCCGCACGGACGCACGCAAGCGCGACGCCTTCGCCCGCTATCTCACAGCGGTCATTGTGCTGGGCCTCATCTCCACCGGACTTCTTGCGGCGTTCAAAAGTTTCAACGTTCTCAAACTGCAATCCTTCCCGCTCGATCTCGATGTCGTGGTTCTCCAGATCTGCTTCGGACCGTTGAAATTTCTTGTCTATCACAAGTGGGCATTTCCCGTGGCAAAGCAGTGAACGGGAGTTGCCCGATGGCGCGCTGAACGACTAAGACTGTCTCCATGTTGCGCACGATCTTTCTCGCCGCCGCCTTCGCATTCACCGCCGATGCCGCGCCTCTGCCACAGGTGCGCGCCAATGCGCTGCGCGATCAATTTCAAACCCGCCAGCGCGAGACGCGAACGTGGTCGGCGACGTTCACGCAGACCGTCGCGATGCCGGGGATGCGCGAACCGGTGGTGAGCACGGGCTCGCTCGCGTATCGCGCGCCGGAGCAGTTGCGCCTCGATTTTTCAAAGCCTGCGGATGAGTTTGTTCTCGTGCTGGGCGATCAGCTTTTTGTGCAAAAGGCGGGAAAGAAACCCGCGCTCAAATCGCTGAGCGGCGACAACGCGGGGAAGCCTTTTCAATCGTTGCTCGGACTGCTGCGCGGCAAGCCGGTCGAGGAGGAGGCTTACACGTCGGAAGTTTCGCGCGAGGACGGGCGCTACATCGTCGTGCTCACGCGCAAGGCGGATGCTTCGAGCCGGATGCCGAAACGCATCACCAACTCGATTGATGTGGAGTCGCTCGAAGTGCGCGAGGTGATCGTCGAGTTACCGAACAGCGGCACGCTCAGCTATCGCTTCGAGGAAATCGCGCGCAACCGCCCGCTCGACGCGACCCGTTTCGCCGCGCCCGCGATGCGCTGACGCATCCTTGTGCTGTCGGGGCCGGAA
>JAYUIF010000269.1:0-3663 GCA_043766295.1 Spartobacteria bacterium
GATGAGCCGCTTGCCCGTGATGCGTTCGTAATGGGCGAGCACGTCGCGGATGTCGGTGTTGATGTATTGCAGTTTTTCCATCGGCTCCGCTGTGGTCGCGACCGGTGGGACGGGCAAACCGGACGGCTCAGGCGACGTCACCGGCACGGGCGGCACCACGGGAGCAGAGCTGGCTGGCGGCGTGGGTGGAGTCTGCGCGAAGCCGGTGACGGCGGCGAGCAGAGCGAAAAAGACAACCTTGGAGAGGCGCAACACGCGGCGGGATGTAGCGGTGTGCGCGGAGGTGGTCAACCCAAGTCGCGGCGTAATTGGCAATGGATGAAATAGCATGAGAGGCAAACTCAAACACCGCACTCAGCGCGGCGTTTCCATCTGACTCCCGCCACGGACAGAGCGTTCAATGACCAAGGGGTGGGACTTCGTTCAGCTTGGTCCACTTCTCGGTCAGGCTTTTTGCGAGCTGGTGGACTTCGACGGGATCGAATGGTTTGCGAAGGAGCAGCAAGCGGTCGCTGTGTCCGAGTTTCTCCACGATCTGCTCCCACGAATAGTCGCTGTATGCGGTGCAAATGACGACCTGGAGATTCGGCGCGAGCTGCCAGATGCGGCTGATGGTTTCCACGCCATCCCAGCCGGGAGGCATCCGCACATCCACAAACGCGACCGCAAAAGGCTGCCCGTCCGTTTCCGCCTGCTGGATCGCATCCACGCCCTCGCGGCCTTGAAATGCGGAGCAGATTTCAAAGGAGTCTTCGTGCGCCGCAGCAGGCGTGTGGGCACCGAAAAGCTGATCCTCGAAGGCGGAAAGCTCGGCGCTGAGCGACTGGACGGGGGTGAGGATTTTTCGGAAGTCCTCATGGATCGAACGGTTGTCGTCAATGATCAGGATGCGGCGGTTGGTGCTCATGGAAGTCAGGTTTTTTTGGTCGGTGCTTGCGCGGCGATTTTCACCGGCAGTTCCAAGGTGAAAACAGCGCCAAGGCCCAGCCCGTCGCTGGCGGCGGCGAGGTTCGCTCCGACTTCCTTGGCGGCGTTCGCCGAGGAGTGCAAGCCGAAGCCGTGACCGCTCTTTTTGGTGGTGAAGCCGTGGTTGAAAATGCGCGTCATATTTTCGGGTGCGATTCCGCAGCCGTTATCGCGCACGGCGATGCGGACGAGATTTCCGCCATCGTGCGTGGCCGTGATTCGCAGCATCCGTTCGTTTCTGGGTTTCTCGCCCATCGCCTGCCGGGCGTTGCTGATCAAGTTGATCAGGATTTGGAGCACCTTGTGCCGGTCGGTGTGGACTTCGGGCAGCGCGGCGGGGCACTCGGTTTTCACGGCGATGCTTTCCCGCTGAAGTTCTGCGCTGGCCATGCGCAGCGATTCGGCGACGAGCGATGCGGCTGTTTGGTTTTCCAGAACGCTGCTCACCTTCGCATACGCCTGCTGCATGGCGACGATGTCCTTGATGTGCGACACGTTTTTGATGAGCTGCTCGGCCTCGGCGAGCCGGGTGCTTTGCTCCGCTTCGAGCTGTTGCGCGAGAGACGTGATATAGCCGGGCAACACATTGCCCTTGCCGCCGTTGCTGAAAAAACCGGCCAGGTCGCCTTTGTTCGCATCCAGCAACTCGGCGATTCTGCGGACGCTGACGGCCTTGGTCTGGCGCGCACTTTCCGCGAGCAGAGTGGCGGAGACGTTCACGCTGTTGAGCACGTTGCCGACGTTGTGCAGCACGCCGGTGGCGACTTCGGCCATGCCGGCCTGCCGGGAGGTATCCACGAGTTTTGCGTGCAGTTCATCGAGCTGTTGCTGCGCGCGGTTGCGTTCGGTCACGTCGTTGGCGAGGACGATCTTCGCCACTTTCCCGGCAAAGACGATGGCGTGCGCGGTGAGTTGCACCTCGATGATCTCGCCGTTCTTTTTGCGGTGCTTCCACTCGCCGGCATCGAGCGATTTTGCGCCGCTGCGGAAGGTGCGCGTGACCAGCATCGGGTCGGTCCCGTGGGTGATTGCAGGCAGCGAGAGGTGGGAAAATTCCTCCGGCGCGTAACCGTAATGGCGCATCGCCGCGTTGTTCACGGCGACGAAATCGAGCGATTCGAGATTCACCACAAACATCGGCATCGGGTTATTCTCGAAAAGATTCCGGTAGCGCATCTCCGAGTCGCGCAGTGCTTCCTCCGCGTGTTTGCGATCCTGCACTTGCTGATGCAGCACGCTCGTGCGCGCGAGCACGTTTGCTTCGAGATCTATTTGCGCATGGCTGATCGTGGCGTCGCGCTTTTGAATTTCTTCGAGCAATTGATTGAAAGCCTCCGCGAGATGCCCCGCTTCCTCGTCGCCGATTTTTTCTGCGCGCAGTGTGAAGCTGCCCTCCTGCACTGCGGTATCCACGCTGTGCGCAAGTTTCACGAAGGGCTCGGACACGACGGGCTGGAATCGGCTGGCGAGCTTTCGCGCCGCGAGCGATGAGATGCCGAGCACGACGAGGGCGATGACGCCGAAATAAAGCAGTCGCATGAAATACGGCGTGAGGCTGGTTTCCACGACGAGCGTGCCGATGAATCGGGCGCCATCGAAGATCGGCTCGTAGTGCCGGAGTCGCGTGAGGCCGAGTTCGTTTCTTTGACGCTGCTCCGGGTCGAGTCGCGCAGGCAGGCTGTCGCTCGTTCGCTGCGAGCGCGCGAAAGTCTGGCCATCCGCGAGGAAGACCGCCGCTCCCGTGATGTCGGGCTGGGATGCGATGGCGTTGAGCGCAGAAGTCATCGGCTGGACGGTGCCGAGTTGAAGCGGGATGCGTGCGCTTTCCACCGCGACATGGCTGAAAGTGACGAGCGAGTCGCGTAGGGCGAGATAGTGCGAGACGAAATCGAACGCGAAGAAAAGGACGCCCGCAATCACCAGCGCCGTGTTGCTCGCAAGCATGGTGATGTGTGTGAGCTTGCGCCGAAGCGTGAATTTTCCGAACCGCGCTTGGATCTTTTCTTCGATGCGCGCGATGCGGCTTTTCGGCGGTTGCGGCGCAGGTGCAGCGATTGGTTTTTGCGGAGCGCTGGATGCTGCGGTCACTACGTCAATCGGTCCGGAAGGCTCGATGGAGCCATCCGGCAATTGCTCAGGGGCTGATGCAGGCTGTGACATGACGCTGGGAAAAACAGCTACGCGGGTTGCAGCTTCCGCGCCAGAGAAAGCACGCATTTTCTGGTGGTGCCCCGTTTTGAATTTGGAAGCCAGGAAGCCAGGAAAAGAAAGCCCCTGCGTCCCGTTCGCTGGCGCATCCGAATTCCGTTCATGGTTTCATGGCTTCCAAATTGAACTACTCCCCATTTTCTCCCCAAATCGCTCAGACTCCCGCTGCGGCGATTCCTTCGCGCGGCGCGTGTTCGCTTTCCAAGCCCGGCGGCACCCACAGTTCGCCGAGCGCGCGCGCGCCGTCGGTGTGGAAATGCAGCGGGAGCACTGCGCAGTTCATCACTTTGAAATCGTGGATGAATTCAAAATAGTGCCGCATCGCCACGGCATCCATCTCCACGGGCCGCGTCCGCATCAGCCACGCGACTGCGTTCATAAAGTGCCCGTGGCAAAACACGAAGACGCGCCGTTCGCGCAGCGCCGCCAGTCGCTCGATGGCATCGCTCGCACGTTGGATGAAATGCGCGAACGACTCCGCATTTGGCG
>JAYUIF010000270.1:0-21134 GCA_043766295.1 Spartobacteria bacterium
CGTCGTAGGACATGACTCTCGCGAGAGGCCCGCCTGTCGTGCGTTCGAGTGGTTCAGGCGAGACGCCCGAACCGGCAGGCGGGACGCCCACCCTACCCCGCACACACTGCTCGCCTTTTCCACGGTCTGTCGAATTCCGGTTGGAAGTAGGGGCAGTCTGACGGGGGCGTGGGATCATTCTTTGCGACGAAGGAGCAGGCATGGTGTTTGACTTCACCACTTCAGCACACATCTTACCTACTATGCAAAAACCCATGTTCATTCTCGTCGCCGGTGCCGCAGTCGCGGTGGTGGCGGCTGCCGCTGTCTTCGTTTTCACGGGCTCGCCCATCGTCCCGCCGCCGGAGAAGGAGGAGGCGAAAAGCACGACAGCCCCGCATACCGCGACGACGCAGGGCAACGCGGCTGCGAATCCTTTCAACATCACCAGCGCGGCGACGGCCAGCGATACGAAGCTGCGACCGCTCAGCTTTGAGCGCCGGCAAAGTGTGGAGCGGGCGGGCTTCGATGCGGCGGATGACCTCGATAAAGCACTCGGGCAACTCGCGGAGATCACGGCGCCGAATGAGCGCGCGGCTTTTATCCGGGGGCTCTTCGAGCATCTCTCGACGGGCGACCGCAAGACGGCGATGGCCGCGCTGAACAAGCTCAAGGACAGCGACCGCGCGACGGCGGCGACTTCGCTGATTGATTCGTGGCAGCCGGAAGCGCGCTCGCGTTTCCAGCGCGATGGACGCATCGAGGGTTTCCTCGGCTACGCGCTCCTGGACAAGGACCCCACGCTCGCCGCCGATTGGGCGCAGCAAGTCCTCACCGGCGACGCGAGCCGCGAGCTGATGAATCGCGCCATTCAGGACATCGCCAAACAAAACCCGCAGGCCGCGCTCGAATACGGCAAGGATCTCACGGGCAAAGATCGCTCCGATTTTCTCCGCCGCGTCGCCAGCGGCTGGGGGCAGAAAAACCCCGATGAAGCCCTCGCGTGGGCGGGAAAGGAAACCGATCCCGAGCTTCGCACCAGCATCACCGCCAGCGCCATCCGTGGCATCGCGGAGAATGACCCCGCCGCCGCCGCTTCGCACCTCGCCAGCCTCGCGCCGGGCGACGACCGCACGCGCACCATCGAGCGCATCACGGAAAAATGGGTGGGCAAAGATGTCGCATCCGCCGAAGCATTCATCGGCACGCTCGCAGATGCCGGGGATCAAAAGACGGCCCAGCGCGCACTGGATCAAGCTGCGCCCATCGGCATCGGCGTGCAGGTTCGCCCATCGCGCGACGGCGGGCTCGTCGTGCAAGATGTCCCCGATGGCAGCACCACCGGCCTCAAGCCCAACGACCGAATCGTCGCCATCACCCGCGCCGACGGCCAGACGCTAGGCACGATAAATTTTCGTGAAGCGATTGGCGTCCTTCGCGGCGGCCAGCGCGGCAGCACCGTCGCCCTCACCGTGGCGTCCGAGGGCAGCACCGCGACCCGCACCGTGAACGCCGTGCTGGATCGCTTTCCCGCGCAGGATGGCGGACGCGGCGGCTTCGGCGGTGGCGGAGGCGGCAGACGCGGGCAATAACGGCAGGAGCTTGAAGATGAATCGTGGCACAAGCTTGACGGCGTGAGCTATTGGCCTTTATTGCGCGCCCGAAAGTAGGATGAAAAAACAAGGATTCACGTTTGCATTGATCGCACTGTTCGTCGTCGGCTGCGCCAACGACGCGCGTTTTGGCCGCGATACCATTTACCTCAATGGAAGGCAGTCACCCGCCGCCAACGGCAAGCGGATGAACTTCGACAACGTCTCGCATTGGGACGGCGATAACGTCGTCGGCGCTCCCCGCGTGCGCATCAACATCAGCGAGCAAAAGGCGTTTTTCTACAAGGGCGGCCAGCTCGTGGGCGTCTCGATACTTTCCACGGGGCGCGAAGGTTTCGGCACGCCGAGCGGTAACTTTAAAATCCAGCAGAAGGACAAGGATCACCTGTCCTCGCGCTTCGGAGACTACGTGGATGCGCAGACGGGTGCGGTGGTGAAAAAGGACATTGATCGTGACAAGGACCCGATGCCCAAAGGGGCGAAGTATGACGGCGCGAGGATGCCGTTCTTCATGAGGATTCAGGGCGGGGTGGGGATGCACGAGGGCTTCCTGCCCGGCTATCCCGCATCGCACGGCTGCATCCGGATGCCCCCCTTCATGGCCGAGGCTTTTTTCCGCAATGTGGAAGTCGGCACGCCCGTGTCCATCGAACGCTAAAATGTCCGCGCAAGTCCCAGCGGTCAGCATCACGGAAACGAAGCGCTTGCTCGATGGCGCGAATCCACCGCGACTCGTTGACGTGCGCGAGACGGAAGAATGGGAGCATTGCAAAATACCCGGCGCGGAACTTCTCCCGCTCTCGCAATGGCCCGCGCTCGCGCAGGAAAAACTCACCGACAATTCGCAGGCGCTGCTCATTCACTGCCACCACGGCGGACGCTCCGCCCGCGCTGTCGCGTGGCTTTTAGAGCAAGGCCATACGGACGTGCGCAACGTGGCCGGCGGCATAGATGCGTGGTCGCTGAAAATAGATCCAAGCGTGCCGCGATACGAATAATCTGCGCGCGCTTTTATCCCGCCGCCTCGCGGGCGACACGTCGAGATCGTCGGTTTTGTCACTAAATCTTCCTTTCACATCCGAGCGCCGACCACGTAGCCTCATCGCGACTATCGAATGAGCAATAATGCGCCCAAAGCCGAGCCAGCATCCGCCTATCGCATGAGACTGGCCACCAGCACCGAAGACCTTCGCGCCGCCCAGCACCTGCGCTTTGAGATATTCAACGTCGAGCTTCACGAGGGCCTCAAGGAAAGCTGGACGACTGAACTTGATGCGGATCGTTTCGATGAAAGCTGCGACCATTTGCTCGTCGAACTCACTTCCACCGGCGCGGTCGTCGGCACCTATCGTTTGCAGACCGGCGTGATGGCCGCCGAGCGTCAAGGCTACTACAGCGCGCAGGAATTCGACTTCGCTCCCTTCGAACCCTACCGCGCCGAAATCGTGGAACTCGGTCGCGCGTGCGTCCACATTGACCATCGAAAAGCGAACGTCCTCAACATGCTCTGGCGCGGCATCGCCGAATACGCCAGGGAGCGCAATGCGCGGCTCCTTCTCGGATGCAGTTCACTCACTTCACAAGACCCCGCGCTTGGCTGGGCCATGTTTGAAAAAATTGCGGCACGCAGCCTCGCGCCCGAGCCGCTTCGCACCGTCCCCCTCCCCGCTTACGCAATGCCTCACGCCAAACCACTCGCCGACTGCCCCGAGCCGCCGCGTCTCCTTCGCTCTTACTTAAATGCGGGCGCAAAAATTTGCGGCCCACCCGCACTGGATCGCGAGTTTGGCAGCATTGATTTCCTCACCCTCATTGATTTGGCGGACGTCCCCGCCGCCCTCCAAAATCGCTTCCGCTATTAAAATATGAGCGGCCTCGCAGGCGCGATGCGCGCAGCACTTCGCACCATCATTTACCCTCCGCTCGCAGCCACCTGCTTTGCGGACTACGCATTTTCGCGCGCCCGCAGCAGCATCCGCCAGCGCGTGCATTGGCTCAGCCGCGCATCCGCACGCCACGTGAAATGGCTCGGCTTTCACATCCGCGTCCACGGCGAAATCCCGCGCAACGGCCTCATCGTTTCCAATCACGTCAGCTACCTCGACATCCTCGCGCTCAGCACCGCCGCCACGTCCGCATTTGTTTCCAAAAAAGAAGTCGCCGACTGGCCGTTGTTTGGCGCACTGGCAAAAATGGGCGCGACCATTTTCGTGGATCGCGAGCGCCGCGGGGCCGTCTCCAATGTCGTCGCCGAAATGCACGCGCACCTCGACGCTGGCGTGCCGCTCGTTCTTTTCCCCGAAGGCACGAGCACCGACGGCTCGCACGTTCTCCCGTTTCGCAGTTCGCTTTTTGAGCCCGTCGTGAAACTCGCCTGCCCGCTCACCGCGTGCGGCCTCCGCTACTCGCTCGCAGGCGGCAGCGTCGCGGATGAAGTCGCGTATTGGGGCGACATGAGCCTCGCGCCGCACATGGGAAATCTTCTCCGCAAGACCGGCCTCACCGTGGATATTCACTTCGGCCCATCGCACGTTCGTGAATTGGATCGCAAGTCGCTCGCCCGCGATCTCCACGACGAAGTGCGCGCACTCGCCGGTCTCGCGTAGCCCGCATTTTCCGAACACCAATCACCATCCCATGTCCTCACTCGGCCAACTTCTCATGACCGGCGTCCCCGGCCTCGCGCTCGATGCAGCGACCGCCGCCACGTTCCGCCGTCTGCAACCCGGCGCGTTCATTCTCTTCGGGAGAAACATCCAAACACCTACGCAACTTCGGAAACTCTGCGACGACCTGCGCGACCTCTCGGACACGCCGCCGATCATCACGATCGATCAAGAGGGCGGGCGCGTCTCGCGGCTGAAATTGATCGGCAACGAACCGCCGAACGCCAACCAACTCCGCGACCGCGACGACCTCTCGCTCATCGCCGCGCATGGCCGCATCACCGCGCGCTTGCTGCGGATGTTCGGGTTTAATTTAGACCTCTGCCCCGTGCTCGATATTTCCTTCGACGACGAAGCCGACAACAGTTTGCGGGGCCGCTGCTACGGCAACGATGTCGCGCAAGTCGTGCGCAATGCCGGCGCGTTCAACGACGCGTTGCAAACGGCGGGCGTGCTCTCGTGCGGCAAACATTTCCCCGGCTATTCGCGCTGCCCGGCGGACGCCCATCACGAATTGCCCACGGTCGCGCTCACACGCGCGGAACTCGACGCGAACGAACTCGCCGTCTTCCGCGCATTTTCGCAGCGCGTGGATTCGATGATGATCGGCCACGCCTTTTATCCCGCGCTCGACGACAGCGGCGTGCCCACTTCGCTCTCGCCGCGCATCATCACCGATCTGCTTCGCGGCGAGCACGGCTTCCGCGGCCTCGTGATGACGGACGACCTCGACATGGGCGCGATTTTAAATCCCTACGGCACGGGCGACGCCGGGCTCGCCGAAGTCATCCACCGCGCCATCACTGCCGGCAACGACTTGGCGATGATCTGCCACCGCGTCGAGATGGTGGAAAAAGCGCACGCCTCGCTCAGCGACATCGCCCGCCCCGCACTGGATCGCGCCCTCGCGAACGTCGCCGCTTTCAAAGCAAAAATGTCGCCGCCGGAATCATGGGACGAAGCGGAATTCCGCCGCCGCGATGCCGAAGTGTTCGACCTCCGCATCGCAACGCTCGGCGCCGAGCGCGCAGCCCAGCGCAGCGCGGATGATGGCAAGCGTTCGCCCGTCGAGTTGTATTGAGCGCGCAATAGGATTGTCCGTTGACGCCCGCGCTCACCTCCGCTAGTTCTGCGCGTCCTCGAAAACGGCGGGATAGCCAAGTGGGAAGGCCGGGGTCTGCAAAACCTCTACGAGCGGGTTCGACTCCCGCTCCCGCCTCTCCCTCGCTACACGGAGTTATAGTTTGCTCCACGCGATGATGGGCATAGTCTCACGACCCATTTCAAAAAAGCCATGACCACTCAACTCGACCAACTCAAACAACTCACCAAGGTCGTCGCAGACACCGGCGACTTCGAGTCCATGAAGGCATACAAGCCGCAGGACGCGACCACGAATCCCTCGCTCATCCTCGCCGCCGCCTCGAAACCCGAATACGCGCACCTCGTGGAAAAAGCCGTCGCTGACCGCAAAGGCAGCGGCCTCGCCGGCGCAAAACGCGTGGACGATGTGATGGATCACATCCTCGTGAACTTCGGTCTCGAAATTTTGAAAATCGTCCCCGGTCGCGTGAGCACGGAGACCGATGCGCGCTTGTCCTTCGACACCGCCGGCACCGTCGCGAAATCCCGCCAGCTCATCGCGCTTTACGAAAATGCCGGCATCAGCCGCGACCGCGTGCTCATCAAAATCGCGAGCACATGGGAAGGCATCAAAGCCGCCGAGATCGTCGCGAAGGAAGGCATCCACTGCAATCTCACGCTCCTCTTCTCGCTCGCGCAGGCCGTCGCTTGCGCCGAGGGCGGCATCCAACTCATCTCGCCGTTCGTCGGTCGTATTCTCGATTGGTTCAAGGCCAGCACGAAGAAGGATTACACGCCCTCGGAAGATCCCGGCGTTGTCTCCGTCACGCAACTTTACAACTACTACAAAAAATTCGGCTACAAGACGGAAGTCATGGGCGCATCCTTCCGCAACAAGGGTGAAATCACCGAGTTGGCCGGCTGCGATCTGCTCACGATCAGCCCGCCGCTCCTCGCCGAACTCGCCGCCTCGACCGACCCGCTCGTGAAGAAACTCGACGCAGCCGCAGCGCAGGGCATGGACATCGCCAAGCGCACCTACGACGAAAAAACTTTCCGCTACGAATTGAACGACGACGCGATGGCGACGGAAAAAACAGCGGAAGGCATCCGCAAATTCGCAGCAGACATCGTGAAACTCGAAAGCCTCGTATCCTCGAAGCTCGGCTAAAGTTTCATCATCACTTCGCAAAAAGGCGTTTGGGAAACCGAGCGCCTTTTTTCGTGCCGCTCACTGGTAGTGCAGCGTGCTCTTGTGCAGCAGCGGTGCGAAATCCTTGATGAATTTGCGCGCCGTCGCATCCGCCCAGCGTTTTGCATCCGCCTGCTCCTCCGGCTTTTCGCGCGATGGGATGATCGCAGTCACGGTGATGAACGCCCATCGCTGGTTGACGCCGCGCATCAACCGATCGCGGTTATCCTGGAAAAAACGCCCCCAGTGATTCGCAGTGATCTCATTTTCTCCGACGAACCAATAGAACGTGAAAGCATCCTGACTTACGGCGGTTCCGTTCTTCAATTGGATCGAGCGACGATTGTGCAATCGCGTGGTGGGAAAAGAGCCGCTGCCTTCGACATGCACAGCCACCTCCTCGCTCTCCAATACGGCCCAGCCCTGCGCATCGAGACAGCGCTCCGGGCGATGAATGCTGTTGCTCATGTCGTGCCCGGAGAGGACGACCGAGACGAGCAGTTCGTAGCTGCGTGCCTCGGGGTAGCTGTAAAACATCCGGCCAAACTTGGTGCCTTTGCCAAGCGTATCGCGCTCCTTTTGCGTAATCTCGCCATCGCGCCCGAACCAGCCCGCGACATCCTCTGGCATCGCCACTTCTTCCTCCGCCGTGAGCTTGAGACCCGTCGGCTGTGCGGCGGATTTCGGCAGCAGGAAAACGGCGCTCAAACCGAAACCCACGAACGCAAACAGAATGGCGAGTCGTTTAGTAGTCATACGAGCCGGGCGGTTTTTCGGATTTTGGCGGCTCACTCGACGGAGCGGCTGACGAAGAATCCGGTGGAGTTTTTTGAACTGGCGCGGCTTCCGCCGTTACCACAGCAGCAGCGCGCTTCCACCAACTACTCCAATCGCGATTGATCACATTCCCCGCGCCAATCATCGCCAGCACTGCGACCGGGAAAAACACGAAGCCCGAATAGTCATGGTAAAGCCCCGTCGCAATTTTCGGATCAAAGAACCGCGCAAAAACCACCACGGAAAACACGCGCGCAAAATTGCCGAGAATCGCAAACAGCAGCGAACATCCAAAGAGCATCAGACCGCGCAGCGGAGTGCGCATTACGAAGTATGCGTAGAGCGCGGAAAGTGTGAGCATCGCCATCAGCGAACGGATGCCCGAGCATCCGCCCGCAACTTCCAGCGGCTCGAAACGCCCATCGAGCGAGAAGATTTTCGCCCCCTCCGCGTGGATGTGGATACCGCAGAGCGAGGACAGCGTTTCAATGACAGCCGCTGTTTTCGACTGAAGCCCCGCCGTGCCCTGCACCACGCCGCCGATGGGAGTCATGAACAACAAAAACACACACGGAAAAAGCACGATGCGCGCGACCTTTTTCCCGAAGAGAAACATCACCCCGCCATAGATGAGCGGCGTCAGCGCAAAAATCGCGTATCGCCCCTCGATGCAGCGCACTCCCACTACAAAAAGCAGCACGCCATAAGCCACCCACCACAGCCCGGTATTCGACGGTTCCCTTGGCGCGGCGCGCAAATCCCGCCACCGCAGCAAGACCAGCAGGAGCACCACCGGAATGATCGCCACACAATGCTGCTGATCATTTTCCTCGTTCCAACTCGCCGCAATCCACTGCGCCGAAGTCTGCGAAAGACTCTGAAACGCTTTCACCCCAAAGTAAAAATACCCGACGACCCCCAGCAGCACCACCAGCAGCGCGCAAGCCCCCGGATTCGCCTTCGCCCACGCCGCAAAATTACGCCCCATCGCCCGGAAATCCGGAAAATCAAACATCCCGCGATCCGTGGAATCGCGCGTGTCGGAATCATTCTGGGGCTTGGTCTCGTCAGCCATACCGCGTGAGATAAAGCACAGACTCTCCGCATTCAATGCTCATCTCACAATCGGTGTAGAACGAGATTCCAGCATCAAGGCACATCAAACAGGAAAACGATGCGGTGCTCGCTGGAGAAACGCTAGATTTGTGGCGAAACGACGTAGATAGGTATCTACTTGGAGCCAACGCGGTATATCGAGTTGAACGAACCCTTCTCAGAGCGAAATTTCTCGCAAGTCTGCTTCCAAACGCGCAAAGGCGCTCAATCGGCGTAAAGGCGCAAATGAGACGGTGCATTCAGCAACCAGTGCTGCGGCTTCGCGGACATCGAACGACGCCAAGCGGCGTCCTTTCTTTCCAGACGCTTCACGCAGAATTTGATGCAGAGTAGCTTTCGGATCAGGAACGTTTTCGATACGATTCAGTTTTGGCAGGTCGAGCAGTTCACTACCATTCGGTCTGCCTGCTGCTTTCCGGATAGCTGTTTCGTCAGTGAGCAACCATGCCTCGGTCATGCGAACAGGCACGACGCAAACATGAGGCACCTTTGCACTTGATGCAGTGATCGCAGCCGCGGCGTTAGCGATTTCATTGTAACGGAGTGTTGAGGGTTGCTTGTCGGCGTCTCGATGAATGAACAGGATGTCGCAAGGAGCGAGTTTAAGTGTGATTTGAAGCCGGTCTGAAAAGGTCAGATCCGAACGCAACTCCGCTTTCGACAGAAACTCATGCGCGACGGTATCCGGCTTGTGCGTTTCAGTGATGAGCCAAGCGAGAATGGGTAATAAGGCACGGTCAGTTCGACCTTCGGCAAAAAGCGTGAATTGAATATGACTCATAGCTGATTATGCGAGCTTGAGCAGGGTTTGCTTCATCTCCTCACTGTCAATTATTCGCTGTTTACTGGGTTTTCCACCGTTCACCTCAGCAGGCGCAGGTCGGAGATAGGCGAGCAGTTTTGCCAGCGAAGCAACGTGCGGGCGCTCCGGCAATTTCTCTCTCCATGAGTTTTGCAAACATCCAAATCGAACCTTCGTCACCTGCTTGCCCTCGGAGAGAAACGGTGCGCCCTCGGCGATTAGGAGAGCATCCTGTTCCAATTGCTGCACGATGGCGGGAGAGTGTGTGTTGAATATGACCTGCCGCAGCGGGTTGTTGTCGTCACTCGGCGATGTCGTGTCGGCGGCGATGTCGCGCAGTAACTTGAGCATTGCTGGGATTCGCTGCGGGTGGATGCCATTTTCCGGTTCTTCGAGGCAGATGACTCCGCGACTCTGCGTGTCGAGTTCCTTCACAAGCAATGCGAGGAAGCGCAGAGTGCCATCCGACAGCGACCGTGCAGGGATGCGGGTTCCGTCTTTTCCGACCGCGAAGATGGTGAGTGTGTCGGTGCGTTCGTTTTCCTCGACTTCAATCTGGCGAACGTCGCCAAGCAGTTCGGCAAGGCGGTTACCGATTTCCTGATACAAATTCACAGCAATGCTTTCTCCTTTCGCACCGCCGCGCGCGAGTCGGTTCAGCGTTGCTGGAAGATGCGCGCCGCTCGCGTCCATTTGCGGCTCTTGACTGCGCGAATCGGCACGGCGCATCGCGGAAGGCTCAAGTTGGAGAAGCTCCCACGAACGCATCTCTGCCTTCGCGCACATCATCGTCGGATTGTCCGCAGCGGCAGACGAGAGCACTGTGCGTGGCAGTTTGCGGGCAGGGCGCTCGTAGGCGCGGCCTTTTCCGCGAGGGCCTTCGCCATCCTGATGGACCTTGATGATGATTTCACCACCTTTGGTCGCGGTCGAAATGAACGGAACGGTGCGACGACCGGATATTACCGAACTACGCCATGCCGGCGAATGCTCGAAGCCGAGTGCTGAAAACGCCTTGCTGATCGGCAGGGGCGTTAACGACTCGCGGAGGATCTGAATCTCCCCGTATTGTTGGCGTTCTTCGAGGGTATCGCGGTGGCAGATTTCCAGTTCGTAGCGAACAAATGTGGTTTTGCCTTTCGCGGCCTGACCAAGATCGTCGCTCGCTTCGTCTGGTATGATCATGTCAACCTTGAAGCTCGCGTTGCTGAGTTTTCCGCTCGGTGCCTGAAAAAATATCGCTTTTGCATCCGCGCTTTTGCCGTTCTCGTCGCGCACGGTGCGGGCTGCTTCATCAAGCTTCTTTTCGTCCGCCAACGCGCTCAAGAAACGAATGGCATCGAAAAGATTTGATTTTCCAACTCCGTTTCCGCCTGCGACACATGTGAAAGTGTCAAAACGGATGTCCACGTTCCGTAGGTTTTTAAAACCGTCAATTTGGAGCCGTGTAATCATAATCAGCGGATACTAGCACATCACGCCTACCTCAAGAACGCTTTGTGCAAACTGCCGTCAACAATGAGGAATAGTAAAAATTTCCCGCGGCATTTTACCAAAAGCGAAATGCTAGATCACTTCGCGATACACGTCGGGGTGGGGGCGGGAGATGACTACGGCGTTCACGAGCACGCCGGCTTCGGCGATGACGGCGCGGCCTGCGGCGACTGCGGCTTGAACGGACGAGACGTCGCCAGTGAGTGTGCAGAATGCTTTTCCGCCGAGTGCCATCGCGAGGCGGACTTCGAGGAGCTGGACGTCGGCGGCTTTCGCTGCGGCGTCGGCGGCTTTGATGAGTGTGGCGACGTTGAACGACTCGAAGATTCCGAGTGCGCCGCTGGGCTCGACGGGGCTTGTGCGGCCTATCGCGGTGAGCACGTCGGGGTGCAGGTTCGCTATGACGATGTTATCAATCAGGCAGCCGCCGGCGGTCTCGGTGCCGGTGGCGATGGCGGCTTCGACGCTGGCGGTGTCGCCCGCGAGGAGGATCATGTATTTGCCGGAGCAGATGGAGCGCGAGAGCATGAGCTTCACGTTGCCCGCTTTGAGGGCGGCGTCCGCGACGGAGAAGCCGGCGGCGATGCTGGAGAGTTCGATGAGGCCTACGGATTTTTCGTTCATTATTTGGTCAAGGTGATGCGGTCGTTGGCGATGGCGGTGACTTTCGCCGCGAACGGTGCGTGGATGATTGCGCCGAGGGCGTTCGGTGCGGGTTCGGAAATTGGCTGCCCTGCTTTTACGATGTCGCCGATTTTTACGAGGGGGATGGTCGCTGCGCCGGCGCTTTGTTTCAGCGGAAGGATGAGCTGATTGGTTTGGACGATGCCGACGCGCAACGGGGCGGGGCTGTCGTATTGCTCGACGTGCATTTTTTTCATCAGCGTCTTGATCGGCACGTGGCGGCCATCGCGCATCGGGTGGACTTTGATGTCGGTCTTGCCGGTCCACTTGAAATTCTGTTTTCGCAGGATGGCTTTGGAGTCGTCGCAGGCTTCCTTTGGATACAGTTCCTCGGGGCAGGCGTAGAGGGTGCAAAGTCCGCACGAGCAGCAAAGCGCGGCCCATTCGTTGAAGCGCTCGGCACCAGTGCCGGTGAAGGCGAGCGTGCGCATGACTTGATGCGGCTCGACTTGGTAGCCGAGCAAAAAGCGCGGACAAAATTCGGTGCAGTATCGGCATTGGTCGCACGCGGATTTGCCGATGGAGGCCTGCAATTTCGCGGGCTTGAATTTCTTCTGCATGATGTGGTGATCGCGCGAAAGAATGATTGCTCCAGTGCTCGTCTTCACGACGGGCGAGTCGAGATTGTCGGTGGTCTCGCCCATCATCAGCCCGCCGATGGCCATCACGGGATCGTCGCACGTCGCGCCGCCCGCCGCCGCGATGCACTCGCGGAAGCTGATGCCGATCGGCACGGTGAGTGTCACCGGTTCACCGACTGCGCCGGCGATGGTGATGGTCTTATGCGTGACCGCTTTTCCATCCGCTGCCTGCGCGATGTTCACGAGGGTCTCGACGTTGTTCACGAGCGCGCCGACATGGATCGGCAGGCCGCCGGGCGGGATGAGTTTGCCGGTGACGGTATAGACGAGATCGTATTCGTCGCCCGCTGGATAAAAGTCGCCAAGCAACTGCACGCGCACGTTTGTCCCCTTGCACGCAGCCTCGATGGCTTCGACTGCGCCTTTCTTTTTCGCCTTGATGCCGATGACGCCTTCATTCGCGCCGGTCGCGGCCATGCTCAGCTCGACGCCGCGCACGACGTCCGCTGCGTAATGCTCCATCACCGCCGCGTCCTTGTGCAGGAGAGGTTCACACTCGGCGCCATTGGCGATGATGATCTCGGCTTTCGAGCCGAGCTTCACATGCGCGGGAAATCCGCCGCCGCCTGCACCGACGACACCTGCGAGCCTGACCTGATCAATGAGCGACATGGGATGTGATTACTTTTGCAGATTCGCGACGATCTCGTTGGTAAGTTTTTGCACGAGTGCCTCGATTTCGGCGTCGCTTGCGGTGTTGTCCTGCGTGAGTGGATTCCACGGCGTGACTGGCGTCGAGCAGCCGTGCGAGCCGCACATCTGCTGCCAGGGATCCACTTCGCAAAGCCCGGCGGGCTTGAGGTCGTAGCGGTCGTCGGGGAGTCCGAGTTTCTTTTTGATGTCGAGCAACTCGGGCAGTTTGTCGCACGGGATCGAAGCGCTGCCGGGAATGGACTGCGCGAGGATCACGGTGCGGCAATACGCATCGGTGATCTCCATTTTGAAATACGCATCCTCGACTGATTTGCCCCAGCAGATGACGCCGTGGTTGCCCATCAGGATGGACTGGTGCTTCGGCGCGAGCGGGAAAATCTCCGCTGCGATCTCCGCGCTGCCGGGCGTTTTGTAAGGCGTGTAGGCGACGGTGCCGACGAATACTTCCAACTCGGGGATGAGCCGCGGTGGCGGTTGCGTTCCTTTGATTGCGAAGGCGCCCGCGTGGACCGGATGCGCGTGGCACACGCTCACGGCCTCGGGCGTGGAGTGGAAAATCGCCATGTGCGTCGTGATTTCGCTGGAGCGTTTCCACGTGCCGCCGAGTTGCGTGCCCTTGCCGTCCACCATGCACATCATGTCGGGTTTCATGAAGCCCTTGCTCACGCCCGTCGGCGTGCAGATGAAACGATCCGGCCCGAGGCGTGCGGAGATGTTGCCGCCGTTGCCGTCGCAGTATTCACGCGCCCAGATGCGGCGACCGATGTCGCAGATTTGCTCTTTGATTTCATTCGCTTCCTTCGAGGCGAAAAGACGCACGTCATCCGGTTTGTATGCGCCCGGCGATGCGACGGGCGCATAGCCTTGCGAGTTCGCAGAGCCTTCGCTGGACGATGGTGTTTTGTTGTCAAAGACGATTTTGACTCCAGCTTCCGTGAAGATGTCCTTCGCGCCGGGAGTGATCCGGATTTCGCTGTTTTGTCGAAACTCCTTTGCGCCAGTTTTAATAAAATCGGCGGCTTCTTTTTGGGCGATCAGTTGCATAGATTATTCCTTGTAAAAAAATTCATCCACAAGCGCGGCGCAGTAGGCGTCCACGGGTGTTGGTTTCGGAAATGGGCAGGCGGCTTCGCGTCCTTCGCTGATGGCGATATTCTGTCCGACGCCTGCGCCGAGCTGGTCATAGACAACGATGGCTGGATCGAATTTTTCCGCGCCGGAAAACGTGTCGGTCTTCCACGGCAGCGTGAGCAAAAGACGCTCGCCAACATATTTATTCGAGCGCACGGAAAGTGTGACGCGACCGACGACGGTGCCCATTCTCATAGCGCGAGACTCCCTTCCGGATCGATGATGCCGAGCACTGTCCAGCGCGCGGGGCTGCGTTCGTTGCCGACCATCTTGCGCGCTTCGCTGCCGTCGCTCGAAATCATCACCTTCTGCCCGATGCCTGCGCCCAGCGAATCGAGCACGATTTGCGGTGCCAGATCGGGACTGTCAGGAATCGCGATGAGCAGCCGCCAGCCTTCGAGGCTTTTGTGCTTCATCGTCGCGGTGACGTGTCCTTTGATCGTGGCGATTCGCATTTAGAAAAGGTTGAGATTTTCCACCATCACGCAGCGGCGTGAGCGGGTGAATGTCATCGGCGTGGTGACGCCTTCGCCGGTGGGCGTCGCGACGGAAAAGCTGAGAAATCCTTCGCCGCCGAGGCCGAGGCCGGTCATGCACGGGCCGTTCTTGATGAAGAGCGTGGTGTCCACGACCTGCGCCATTTTGGTGAGGTTGCGGATGTTCTGCGAATGCATGATCGCGGTGTGCTTGTAGCCGTGCTCGGCCTTGATCGCTTCCTCGATGGCGACGTCCACATTCGCCACGCGCACGATGGGGATGAAGGGCATCATTTGTTCTTCGTCCACGAAAATGTGATCGGCTTTCGTCTCGCCAAAAAGAAGCTGCGTCGCGGGCGGCACGCTGAGGCCGATGGCTTTCGCAAGCACTGCGGCATCGCGCCCCACGAGGTCGCGGTTCACTACGGGATGCGGGCACCCCGCGCCTTTTCCTTGCGGGAAAACGAACGCTTTTTCCGCGAGTGCCTCGACTTGTTTGGTGTCGAGTTGCACGGCTCCTGCGCGCTTGAGCGCGGCGATGAGTTTGTCGGCGACGGCTTCGACCACGAACACTTCCTTCTCGCCGATGCAGAGCAAATTGTTGTCGTAGCTCGCGCCTTGGATGATGGATTTCGCTGCGACATCGAGGTCAGCGGTTTCATCCACGACCACGGGAGGATTTCCGGGGCCCGCGCACACGGCGCGCTTGCCGATCTTCATCGCGGCGGCGACGACCGCCGGGCCGCCGGTGACGCAGAGCAATTTTACCTTCGGGTGCCTGCACATCGTGTCGAAGGTTTCGAGCGTTGGCTTCACGACCGTCGTGAGCAGATCGGAAATGCCGATCTCCTTAAAGATCGCTTCGTTGTAAGCGCGGATCGCGACCGCCGCGCAACCAGCGGCGGCGGGATGCGTGTTGAAAACAGCGGCGTTCCCAGCGGCGATCATGTTGATCGCATTGCCGGTGAGCGTCGGCACGCTGTGCGTCGAGGGTGTCACCGCGCCGATCACGCCCCATGGCGCGTAATCAATGACAGTCAGCCCGAAGTCGCCGCTGAACGCCATGCGCTCGAGAAATTCGACGCCGGGCACGAGGTCGCCGCAAATTTTCAGCTTCTCGATCTTGTGATCGAGGCGGCCGATTTTCGTCTCGGCAAATTCGAGCGCGCCCCACTCGTTCGCCTTCGCGACGACCAGCTTTCGGATGACATTGATCGCCTTGCGACGCGCCGAGACGCCGATGTCGCGCAGCTTTTCAAACGAACGATGCGCCGCCTCGCAGGCATCCTCCATTTTTTCGTAAATGCCGAAGTTGCTCTGCGCCGAGCTTGCGACCTTGGTCTGCATCCGCAGACGGGCGAGCACTTCGCTCACCACTTTCGTTACCAATGTTTCGTCGATAGTTGCCATTTAGCGGGATTTTTATTGCGCTTTGTAGAGGATGTTTTTTGCGAGATCGACCGTGTCCACGATGCCGATTACGACGGCGTCCACGGGCGAATCCTTGTCGGTAGCGGCGAGCCGCGCGGAGCTGCCTTGGACGACGAGGACGATTTCACCTTCACCCGCGCCGAGGCTATCCACGACGACGAGCGTCGTCTGGCCGGGCTTCCATTCACGCGCTGTCGGCGAATCAATCACGAGCGGACGGACGAGGAGAAATTTGTTCCCCGTCATCTTCGTGTTTTTTTTCGTCGCGACGACGCTGCCTTCTACGCGGGCAAGGATCATGGTGTGAAAGCGTGACGCTTACTTCGCTTTTGGCAGCACTGCGACGAGGTCGCTGTGTGGGCGGGCGATGACGCTGACGCTGACGATTTCGCCGAGCGACTGCGCTGCGGTGCGACCGGCTTCGGTGGCGGCCTTGACGGCGGCGACGTCGCCGGTGACGCAGACGGTCACCATTGCGTTGCCGACCTGAACGATGGGGCCGACGAGTTCTACGTTGGCGGATTTGAGCATCGCATCCGTCGCTTCGACGAGTGCGACGAGGCCGCGGGTTTCGATCATTCCAATTGCTTGTTGTGCCATATGTTTTGTTTGGTTCTTAGTTGAGTGACGAAAGTTTTGCCCACGCGTTGCGGGCGATGATGAGTTCTTCGTTCGTGGGGATGACGCGCACTTCGATCTTCGAGCGCGGTGTGGAAATGATGGTCTCGCTGGAGCGCGTCTTGCGGTTGAGTTCGAGATCCAGTTCGAGGCCGGCGAAGTCGAGGTTCGCGCAGACTTTCTCGCGAATTTCCCAGTCGTTTTCGCCGATGCCTGCGGTGAAAATCAGGACGTCGGCTCCGTTGAGTTCGACGAGAAATTGGCCGATGTATTTTCGAATCGCGGCGACAAAAACATCGAGTGCGATTTTCGCATCGGCGTTCCCTTTTCCCGCTGCCTCCCAAAGATCGCGGATGTCGCCCGTGGCGAGGCCGGACATTCCTTTGAGGCCGGACTGCGAAGTGAGCGCTTTTTCAACGGCATCAATACCGAGGCCGAGATCGCGGGCGAGGTAGATGAGTGCGAAAACATCGAAATCACCTACGCGGTTGTTCTGCGGCAGCCCGCTTTGCGGTGTCATGCCCCAGCTCGAATTGATGGCTTTTCCATCGCGCACTGCCGCGATGGAACTGCTGCCGCCGAGGTGGCAGGAGATGATGCGGAGTTTGTCCGTGCTGCGTAGTTCGGCGCAGCGCTGAGTGACGAACCGATGGCTCGCGCCGTGAAATCCCTGACGGCGGATTCCGTATTTTGTCTCCCATTCGCGCGGCACCGGGTAGCGCACATTTTCCACCGGCACGTCGTCGTAAAACGCGGTCTCGAACGTGCCGATGCACGGCAGTTGCGGATGAGATTTGTGGAAGCTGCGGACGGCGGCGACGTAGGGCGGGTTGTGCGCGGGGAGGAGTGTGTTGATTTCCTCCATCGCGCGCAGCACGGGTTCGTCGAGCACCTGCGTGCCCGAAATGCCGCGCGCCATCACCGGCTTGAAGCCGACTGCGGCGAGACCGCCGAAGCCGCCGAGTTGCTTTTCCACAAGAGCGATCGCCGCTCCGTGTTCGGGCAGGTTCGCTGTGCCTTTCTGTTCCGGTTCGTTGCCGACTTGCGCTTTCCAATGCGATTCCGCGCTGCCAATCCGCTCCACGCCACCCTTCGCAAGCACGCGCTCGGTGGGCATCTCGATCAAGCGGAACTTGAACGAGGTGCTCCCGATGTTTGCCACGAGGATTTTGTTGGCGGTCATGGTTTTTTGCGCACGGAAAGCGCGCGGCCTACTTGGTGGCGGCGGGTTTGCCGCCGAGGAATTTGCCGAGAACGTGGAGGTCGTCGTGCGGGCGTGGGATGACGTGAACGGCGACGACTTCGCCGACCGCGCTTGCGGCCGTCGCGCCGGCTTCGACTGCGGCTTTCACCGCAGCGACATCGCCCCGCACAAAGACGGTGACGAAGCCTGAACCGACTTTTTCCCAGCCGATGAGTTCTACGTTTGCGGCCTTCGTCATTGCGTCAGTTGCTTCGAACTGTGCTACGAGACCTTTTGTTTCGATCATTCCAATTGCTTGTCCAGCCATGATGTTATGTCCTTTCGAGGTTAAGAGGTGAAGAATTTCAACAGCTCCGGCGTAGGCCGGGCGATGACGTGAGATGCGACGAGATTGCCGACGCGCTTGGCCGCTTCCCTCCCGGCTTCGACTGCGGCTTTGACGCTGCCGACATCGCCTTTGACGATGGTGGTGATCAAGGCCCCGCCGATCGGGATGGATTTGACGAGGGTGACGTTCGCGGCCTTTACCATGGAGTCGCTGGCTTCCACCAGGCCCACGTAGCCGCGAGTTTCGATTAGTCCGATTGCTTCGCTCATGTGTTTGTTTGTTTGTGTTGGAGTTAAAATTTGATCAGTTCGACTTTAGTGGCGCGTTCGAGATCGCAGGCGTTGGCTTCGTCGGTATCCATGTGGACTTCGAGTTTGAAACTCGGATCCACGCGAACGATCAGTTCGTCGAAACGCGTGTTGCAGTCTTTCGAGGTTACTTTGAGCGTGATGCGATCGAGATGCTTCACGTTGTAAAATTTCGCATCCGACGGCGACATGTGGACGTGCCGTGCTGCCCGGAGGATTCCGTCCTTCATTTCGAGCATTCCTTTCGGCCCCATCACGTAGCCGCCGGGGGTGCCCTTGATGTCGCCCGACATCCGCACGGGAATATCCATGCCGAGTTGCACCGCGTCGGTGAGGGCGAGTTCGATTTGCGTGAGATTCCTGCATGGCCCGAGAATGCGTAGACTTGGAATCACCCGCCGCCGTGGGCCGATGAGTGTGACCGTTTGTTCGGAGGCAAACTGGCCTTCCTGATACAGCATCTTGTGAACGGTGAGCTTTGCTCCGGGGCCGAAGAGCGTTTCGAGATTCTCCGGCGAGATGTGCATGTGCCGGGCCGAGCTGTTCACGACTAAATTCGGCGCAATCCCCGTGCTTGCATCCCTCCCCATTTGCCGCAGCAGAGACGAGCGGACGAGCGCTTCGACGGTGGAACGGTTGGGAGTGATGATGGCGCTCATTTGTTGAGAAAAGCGATATGATTGAATGTAGTCATATAAATCCGAAGCAGCCCGTCAATAACTATTTTCCAGAATCTCCGAGTGGGCCTCTGTTGCTTCGTGTCGCCGACGCTCAAACTTGTCTTCTCATCTGCTGTAAAAGCAGTCCAGCGAACCAACCCATTTCTGCCAAAAGGCCGACGGCATATGCAGGGCTCAGCGAAGGCGGAAATCACGATATGATTGGAATCAATCATATAATATGAAGCGTGTAACTCATAGAATATGGACGGGCATATCGTCGTCCTGATCGGGTGGTTCTGCTGGTCGTCCGTCAGGCGGCTCGGTCAGATCGAGATAGCGACTCGGATCGAGCGAAATGCCTGCCGCTGCGAGCTTCTTGAGGGGCAGATCGGTGATGAGAGATTCGACCTCGTCCCAACCAACCAATAAATGAGGGGCCTGCCGCCCGAGTTTTGATCCATCGAGACAGAAAACATGGTGCGTGCTTCGACGCAGCACGATTTTCTGCTGTTCGACAATGGCGAGTTGGGAATTCCAAATGCCGGATGGCGTCATCGCCTCCGCAGAAAGGAAGGCCCGGTCGAAATGCCAGAATTCAAGACTGCGCAAAGCCGTTTGACCGAGGAGAGTGGATTGCAAATGCAAGAGCTGGCCTGCAAGCAGGAAAACCTCGACGCCGGGAAGCGCGGCGAGCATTTCACTAACAGGAAGATTGGAGGTTACGATTTTCACTGGAGTGACCGGCGCTTCGCTAAAAGCCTTGGCGATGGAGTGAATCGTGGTGCCAGAATCGAAGAAGTAGGTTTTTCCTGATTCAATCAATGAAAGTGCGGCCTTCGCGATACGCGCCTTTCCCCGTGCAGACTGGCTTTGGCGCTCTCTAAATGACGGGAAACGGTCATTAAATTCCTTGAGTGCGCCGCCAAAAGTCCTGGTGATTTTTTTCTCCTCCACAAGCGCGGCCAGATCGCGGCGAGCCGTTGCCTCAGAAATTTCCAATCGCTTGCACAACTCCTTCACCGGTAGAAAACGGTGTTGTTCGAGCAAGGCGGCGAGCTTCGCTCGGCGCGCATTGACAATGTGCAGGGCCACTTTCACGCCGCCAGAGTAGCAGCATATGCTTGAAGTCAATCATAACTTTCAGAAGTCATCCCGTGTCCTTCCCGGCAGCACGGAAAACATAGGAAACCGCTGAATAAACCCAGAAAAGATTTTTTATCCGCAGATTTCGCAGATCTCGCAAATGATGCAGAAGTCTTTGTCTTTCAATCTGCGGAATCTGCGAAATCTGCGGATAATACAGTGCTTCCTCAGCCGGAGCGATGCAGATGGAATTACAGAGGACACAGAGAGCACGGAGGGGAAATGAATGATTTTTAAAGACGCGCAGAGCAAACCCAATGGTGTGTGGCGTCCTTGCGAATATTTTCTATGTGCCTCCGTGTTCTCCGTGCTCTCTGTAGTTGAAATGGCGCGAAGCGGCGGCTGTGGCTGCGACGCCCCCGTCGCAACATGTATCCGAGGCGCCCTCGCCTCGTGGTTCGTGTGAGGCGCACCAAATCGTGATTCGCCAATCTCGCGGCGGTGGCGCCGCAGAACCATGTTGCGACGAGGGCGTCGCAGCCACGGCTTCACCGCCGCGCTCCGCGCAACTGCATCGTTCCGGCTTAGTCGCCGCCGAAATTTTTTGCATCTTGCGCGGTATGAAGAATGCTAGAAATACGGGTGGTAGAAACGCCGACTTCGCACTTTTCAAAAGAAATCTACGAAGGAGCTACTTAAAAAATATACTCTTCATGTTGACTTCACATTGTTTCTGCCATTCTTTGCGCACAATCACCACCCGTCCTCACGAATACCCTATGAAAAAACATCATCATTTGCTGGCGCTAGCCGTAGTTCTGGCAACTGCTTTTCAAGTGCAGGCGCAGACCCAAGCGACGAGCAATCCTGTCGGATACATCACGATGAATGTGCCTGCGGGATCTGTGGCTGCTCCATCCTATACCACGTTATCCATTCCTTTGAATAACCCGGCGGCCTACGGTAGCACCGTGGCTTCAGTGGACAGCGCAACACAGTTCACGCTCAGCGGAGCTGCTTTGACAGCCGGTCAGTATATCGCGACCCCGTATTTGGCTCGGGTCACTTCCGGCAATAATGTAGGTAGATTTTTCCTGATCACTGCAAATACAACGAATCAACTGACCGTCAGCCTCGCGCCGACACCTACAATTACCACCCTTGTCGGCGTGCTCACCGCCGGTGATTCTGT
>JAYUIF010000271.1:0-8665 GCA_043766295.1 Spartobacteria bacterium
CACAATCGCGACTTCCACGCCGGGATTGCCACCTAGCTGTAGCGATACATTATTCACGCTACCGCCGGCTCCACCTTTCTTCGGTGTGGAACCACCTGCGCCTGCTTGAATGAGCGTCGTGGTTCCTTTGCTGAAACTGACAGAGCCGTTGATGCTCGATAGCGACCCTCCTGCGCCCACATAACGACCGTCGGTGGATTGGGAGCCATCGCCGGCGAGAATATTGATGTCACCAAACGGCGTGGGAGTGAGTGATTTCGCAGTGCTGCCGTAACCAAAGAATTTAATCGAGCCGCCCGCACCGCCATTGGTGCCGCTACCCGCTTGAACAGTGATGTTATTCGCGGCAAAAGCGCCGGAAGGTAATTCGTCTGATCTGCCTGTGATGCTTCCGCCTGCGGCTGGTTTTGTTCCGTCCACACCGCCATCGCCAGCGATCATACTTCCGTCACCTTCGCTAGCAAAGAGACCGGAAAATTGGATGTTTCCACCTTTCCCGGGCGCCGCTCCGGCACCGCTGCCACCATTCCCGGCAGCGATGGCAGCCGTTCCTTGGGTATTCAGAACCACCAAGTTGACGCTTCCACCGAGGCCGCCAATACCGTGCGTTCCCGCTCCATCGCCGCCAACACCAGCACGAACAAAACTGTCCGCTGCCACCTGTGTCGGGACACCGGCGACCATCTTTAGCACGGTGCCATACGAAGAAAGCTCGGCGTGATTGATACTTCCGGCTTTCCCTCCGGCACCACTGATCAATGCATCGCCACCGTCGCCCGACTTTACATCTGTATCAATTTCCGTCCCGGAAAACTGCACATTACTGAGTGAACCGCCTGCTCCACCCCCTTTGTCGCCACCACCGCCTTTGCCTGCTCGGGAATTGAAAATATTCGCTCCATTGACCGTGATCCCCAAGTCCGAATCCGTGATTTTCACATCCGCGACGCTGCCGCCCGAACCGCCTTTGCTACCAGTGCTACTTCCACCATCACCCTTGCCTAGGGAACTGTCATTGATGGTAAAATTGAACAAGTCCGCATCAAGCAAGCTGATGGTTTTCACAGTCCCGCCGTTGCCCGCCTTGCCTGCCAGACCGTCACCACCGCGTCCCGAATTGAGTGTGACGGTGTCCGTGACGACGCCGTTGACCGAAGTAAACGTCAAGGATTTGACCGAACCGCCATTGCCGCCGGTTTTGCCGTCGGAGCCGTCACCAGCTTCAATATCAAACTGCCGTCCGGTGACTGTCAGAGTGACGAGCGAGCCACCTGCGGCTCCTGTAGTCTTATCTGTTCCCGCAGTCCCTCCGCTGCCGGCTGAAATCGTCATGTCATGCCCGAGGGAAAGATCCACATTCTGAATGCTGGATCGGCTGATTGAACCGCCGATTCCCGCCTTTCCACCAGTAGCCACTACACCAGCACCGCCATTGCCTGCATAAATTCCCACTTCATCGCCCGCGCTGTCAGGAGCGGCAACTGTGATTTTGAGATTGCTCAACGAGCCGCCGGATGCGCCGATTTTGCCGTCACCACCCGTTCCAGCGCGGACTAGGACATCGTCGCGCAAAGGGGAATCGGTAAAGAGGAGTTTGCCGTTGAGCAAGCGATAGCCGATATAGAGATTACTCACAGAGCCACCCTTGCCGCCCGAGGATATGGACGAATCTCCGCCAGCACCAGCGATGATGCTCACCGGGCTGTTCCCAGTATCATCCGTGGCTCCGTCAATATAGATATTCGTGATCGAACCGCCCAACCCCCCTTTGGTTTTAGTAGGGCTCGAGTTTCCAGCATCACCAGCCAGCAGGCTGAATCCATCGGAATCCCGGCGGATTTCGATATTGTTTATGGAGCCGCCTTTGGCTCCATCGCCACCTTTGCCGGCTTCAATACGACCGATTTTGTCGCCACCAACCCCGAGCCGATCCACGATGATTTTTGAAATCACAGGCCCCGCCTTGCCGGACGCAGGCTGGAACGAAAACGTGCCGTCGCCGCCGGGGGTGTTGACGATCACGCCTTTGTCATTCGTATAGCTCGGGAAGAAGTCGAAGTGAGCGCCGTCCGCTGCAGAACCCGCGAGGATTTGCTGCACTCCTCCAGCAACAACAATGTTGGTGATATTGCCACTTGCCAGAAAGCTCCCGCCAACCACTCCTGTAACAAATTCCTCCGCGTGCGCCGTGACCGCCCCCTGATTTCCGAACTCATTAAATGTAAAAGTGAACGGCCCGCCCACTGGCCCCCCGACAGTCAGTCCGCCAGCAACCTGCACTGCGCTCAGAATATTAAAAGCAGACTGCACTTGTGTCGCCGTAACATCGAACGCCAGCGGCACCGTGGTGCTCGCACCGAAACTGAAAGTCAGCCGCCCAGCTCTTCCGGCAATCAGCCCGATATCAATGGACTGCACCTCCTTGGTCACCAAATTACCCGGCGTGCTCTCCGAGGCAGTAAAGTCAATCGCATGATCCGCACGAATGATGAATTGCTCCGGTTGATCACCGGCCAATTTGAACATCACAGTATATTCCCCCTGCGCTAAACTGCTCACAGTGACACCGCCGGCATCCGTGATCGCCTTTAGGGTATTCAGGGCATTCTCCACGGCCAGTTCTGATGAGCCAGTAACCAGCGAGATGCTTGTGTAACCACCATACGAAACGCGGAAACTCTGACCCAATACAGATAGATTATTGTTGATGCTGAAATCCTGCACCTCCTGCACGCCGACCCCGCCGGTGACGCTCTCCGTTGCAGTCTGAAAAAGAATACCCTCGTCCACGGAACCGCCTACGGAACTGCCGATCTTTACCGATTTGATGCCGAAATTCGCAGGCACCATTCCGCCTCCACCCATGAAGAGGCTATCGTCCGCCTGATCTTTCGTTCCCTTTTCATCGAGATTCGCCACCACATCGCCGGGCAAAGCGGCACGCAGTTCAAACGACGCATTCTTGCCCATCGAAATGCCGGTGATCTCGCCCTCCTGCACTTCGTTATCGAGATTCTTGTCGGTAAAGAACGCAACGATATTCCCCGTTTTGACAATCAGCAACGGCTCCGTGGCCGCGCCACCGCCGAATCGGAACAGCTCAATCGTGTCACCCGCAGACAGGCGGATGTAAAACGTATCCGCAATTCCGGGAATCCCCTTCCCCACGGCAGCCGCAATCAAATCAGAGCCTTGGGCAGTCTCCAGATTCACGAACGGCGATTCGTTGTAATCGGTATCGTTCGGATTATTCGGCAGGCCCACTTCAATGAGACGCGCTGGAGCAATGCGACTTTCGAGTGGCTCGATAGAGGGACGGTTGGACTTGGTATTCATCGGGTCAGGCTACGGGGAAGACGGTTGGAGTATTCGTGTTATTAGAAAAGAAATCACATCCACACGGGCATGACCCGGCGGAAGTCGAAATCAGAAAATGAAAAAGTGGGCGGTTCAAAAAATGCACGCGAGATTTTGCGCAAACGTGAGCACTTCCTAGTGCAAAATTGCACCAGCGAAGTCCACTCTTTTCCCCGATGCACAAAAAATTCATCCGCCTGCCATTTTTTTCATCCAGCGGAGACACACCCACAAAACAAAACGCCGGAAGCGGAATCCCGCCTCCGGCGCTGTAAATTCTTACTCGCGTATCGCAGCTTAGGCCTTGATGCGCTTTTGCAGATCGAGCTCGATCACACCGAAACGCTGCTCGAAAGCGGCGAGCGTCGCATTGAGATTGAGGCAGAGGCGCTTTGCGGCGTCCGGCGTCATGATCACACGGCTGTCGAGCTTCACAGGCTCGGTCGGTGCCGGGTTGTAGGGATCGCTGTTCACTCCGAAGGTGAGATACAGTTCGTTGATGTTCGCGGCGATGCCGACAACATTGGAGTAAAAGGTCTTCAAGCTGGTCGTATCCACTTGGATCTGGGCCGCCTGTGGTGCTGGTGTTTCTTGTGTTTCTTCGCTTTTGGTTTCTTTGCTCATGGTTTTTGTTGTGGTTTAATTTTTTGTGAGGTTCACAAAGGGTCGCGGGCAATAACCGAGCCTTGCACCCTGCGCAAATGGTTTTTTTCTAAAAAAACTGGTCGCCCCCGCTCGTCCCATCCATTCGTCATCCCGCAAAATTGGAAACCACACGCGCCATCCTCCTCCGCAAAACGCGACTCAGCGACACCAGCCTCATCGTCACCTGGCTCACTCTCGATCACGGGAAAATCAAAACCGTCGCCAAAGGCGCACTCCGCACCAAAAGCCCATTCGCAGGCATCCTCGACCTCTTCTTCGACTGCGAAATCGCCTACGCCCGCAGCAAAAAAACCGAACTCCATACCCTCCGCGAAGTCCGCCTCTGCCACACCCGCGACGGACTCCGCCGCGACTACCCCCGGCTCGCACTCGCCTCCTACTTCATCGAACTCCTCGAACTCGCCACCGAACACGACCACCCCGCCCCTGAACTCCACGACCTCCTCACCCGCGCCCTCGCCCACCTCGACGAAAAACCCGCCACCCAGCGCGCCCTCCTCCACTTCGAGCGCGAACTCACCCGCCACCTCGGCATCGCCCAGCCCGACACCACCCCCATCATCGCCTTTGGCCGCGCCCACCATCGCATCCCCGCCGCAAGAACCGGCCTGCTGAAAACACTCCCGCCATGCTGAAAGTGATCAACTCCATGCTGCCGCCGAGTGGCTCGTGGCGAAACATACTCGATGAATCAGCTACTCGACCTCGCTGAGCACCACGACACCCTCGGCAACGACACGTTCACCTACGCAAGCGCGGCATTCAAACTGCCAGAGCCCGCCCACCGCAGCCATTTTACGCGCGTGCAAATGCAACTCTTCATCGGATCTCGCTGCCGATGGAAACTTCATCATCTTCAACGCAGTGAGACGAAAACCACGGCCCGACTGCCCCGCAGCAAGGCCCGCAGTCTGCGCGAGCGCCTCGGCCAAAATGACGCCGGGCACAAGCGGGTCGCCGGGGAAATGCCCTGCGAAAAACGGCGTCGTGGATGGGAAAATTTTCACACACTCAGCGCTCTCACCCGGCGTGTGCGCGATGACCGCATCCACAAAAATAAACGGCTCGCGGTGCGGCAATCCGAGCGCGATGGGATTGAAGACAGGCGAATCGGGCATCGTCGGAAAATGTATGGCAACGAAGGTCGCACGCTCTTACTGCGCAGACGGAGCAGGGACGAAATAGGAGAACTGCCAGCTCCCGTTCACCATCTTCACGCCAGCGCGGTAGCCACCGTAGTTGCCATCGAGCGCGAGTTGCGGAGGGACCACCATGAAGCCGTCGTAAGGCACCCATTTTTCGCGCAGCAATCCCGCAAGTTCGCCCCACAAATTTTGACGATCCCATAACTGAAAAACATTTTCGTCCGTCGGTGCAGCGTCCCAGCGATAGCCGAAATTCTGCGACATCATTTGCGAAAGCGTGGGCAAGTCGCGGCGCTCCACTGCCGTCCGCAGCCGGCCTACGAAACTCTGGAACGTCACATCCCCGCTTTGATCCTTCGTTGGAATAGGCGGCTTGTCAGTTTCATTCGGGCCCTTCGCCTTTTTTTTGCCGGTGTTGTTTTCGAGGCCGGGGCACGCGGCGAGTGTGATGACGGCGAGCAGGGCTGTGAGGATGCGCAATTTCATGTGCGGTGATGTTGTTGTTTTATTGGTCGTGAGGCAAAGGCTGAAATTTTCAAACACTCTACGTCGCTACGCTCCAGCGAGAAGTTTGCAGCCTTGGATGTCGAGTTTGCCGCTCGCGAGAATCGGGATTTTTTCGACGCGCTGGAGTCGCTTCGGAATCCAAAGATTCGTCAGACCCGCTGCGGTGAGTTTGGCGCGGAGTTCCTGTATTTCAAAATCACGCGTGCTCAGCAAAACGAGCGCCTCCCCTTTCGCTTCATCGGGGACGCTGGTGATCGCGACGATGCGCTCGCCTTCCGAAGTCAGACCGAGTGCGGTGACGATGTGCGCCTCGACGGTTTCGTGCGGAACCATTTCACCGCCGATTTTTGAAAAACGTGACTGCCGTCCTTCGATGATGAGGAAGCCGTCTTCATCAAAACGCGCGAGGTCGCCCGTGCGAAACCATCCATCCTCGATGACCTCTGCGGTGCGCTCGGGATCGCCGAGGTATCCGTCGAAAACATTCGCGCCTTTGAAATACAGCATCCCTTTTTCGTGCAACGAAAGTGGCGCGCCGGATTCGGGTTCGCGGATTTGCGCGGAGAGACCGGGGACGAGTTTGCCGCAGGTGCCACGGCGATTGGTCGGCTGCTCGGTGTCGCGCAGCGTGGGGAGATTGAAGGACGCGGCGGGCGAAGTTTCCGTGAGTCCGTAGCCCTGCATGATCTCGATTCCGAATCGCGCGTGAAATGCGTCGGCGAGTTCGTCGGGGAGTTTCTCCGCGCCGGTCACGACGAGACGGAGCGTGCGCAGTTGCTCCGGCTCTGCGCGCTTCATGTAGCCGCGCAGGAAAGTGGGGGTTGCGAGCAAGAGCGTGGCTCCGTGTTTTGCGATGAGCGCGGCGCATTTCGCTGTTTCGAGGGGGTTCGGATAGCTCACGAGTTTCACGCTCTCGATGAGCGGGAACAGCAGGCAGACCGTCGCGCCAAAGCTGTGAAATAATGGGAGCGCGCCGAGGATCACGTCGTCGCGTCCGAGGTCGAGCATCTCGCCGAACTGGCTCGTATTCGCGAGCACGTTGCGATGCGAAAGCGCGACGCCTTTCGGCTCGCCGCTGCTGCCGCTGGTGAAAAGCAAAAACGCCTCGCTGCGATCTCCCACGCTGGGAATTCCGGCGAGGCGCGCGAGCCAGCGCGATGGGAGAATTTTTGAAAGGATGCCCCACTCGATCATCTTCGCGCGAACGGTGGGAATGATTTCTTCGAGCAAGCCGACGTGCTCGGGCCACGGAAAATCTTTCAACTTTCCGCGCACGATTCCGGCGGTGAAACAAAAGCGAACGCCCGCTTTGCGAATGCTGGACTCCAGCGCCGCGCGCCCTGCGGTGAAGTTGAGATTCACCGGCACTTTGCCCGCGAGGAGCACGGCGAGATTGGCGATCACCGCGCCTTTTCCCGGCGGGATGACGATGGCCACGCGCTGCTCGGGAATATTCGCGCGCACCCAACGGCTGAGGCCGAGCCCAGCGGCGAGAAGCTGGCCGCGTGTGAGTGTGCTGCCGTCCATTCCATCCACGATTGCCACGTCACCGGTGTTTTTTTTCAGCCCGCGCACACACGCCTCGGCGAGATGCCCTTTGAGAAACGGACGACGCGTGTAGCAATATTCACCAAGGTCGAGAAAACGCTGGCGCACCGTGGCGATGTCCGCCTGCTTCGCTGGAAGCGGTTCACCGAATGCAACGGTGATGGGATAGCGAAATTTGCGCGGCCATTTCCAAAAATACTTCCCGCCGCGAAAGCTGAAGATGCTCCCCCAAAGTTGATCCATCCACACGGGAACGACCGGACATTTCGCCTGACGCGCAATGATTTCGTAGCCGCGCTTGAGTCGGTTCAGTGTGCCGCTGCGCGAAAGCTCGCCCTCGGGAAAAATGCAGACGATTTCCCCGCTCTCGATCAACTGCGCCGCCGCACGGATGGAATCCTTCGCGTGTTTTTCGGAAATCGGAAACGTGCCGATGAGCCGGAACCAAGGCTGGAGCCTGCGCTGCTTGTAAATTTCCTCCCACACGATGAAGCGAATCGGACGCGGGCAGGCGAGTTGCAGGAGGATCGCGTCCACCCACGTCAAGTGATTCGGCAGAAGGAGGAAGCCGCCTTCGGGCAGTAAGTCCACTCCGTGCGTATCCACTTTATAAAAGAGCCGTGCGATGCCGGCCCCGAGTTTGCGGGCGATCCACTCGGCAAATCGGGATGGTGTCTGCTGTTGCACGCGGGCGAGGTAGCGTGTGCGCGCTCACACCGCAAGCGCGGGTGAATGACAACGCGCGCCTTCCGAAAGTCTTGCCTCCCCACGGCGCGCTCCCCTTTCATGCGCCGCATGGCCACCATCGCACTCCTCGGCACTATGGATACGAAGGGCGACGAACACGGATTCGTCGCCGAACAAATCCGCGCACGCGGACACAACACACTCGTCATTGATGTCGGCACCGACCAGCCGCCGCGCCTCGCTCCCGACATCACCCGCGAAGAAGTCGCCCGCATCGGCGGGATCGATCTCCCCGCGTTGGTGAAAAGACACGACCGCGGCGAGTGCGTCGCCGCCATGGGAAACGCAGCCGCCATCGTCCTCGCGAAATTGCACAGCGAAGGCCGCATTGACGGCGTCATCTCCCTCGGCGGCGGCGGCGGCACTTCCATTTGCACCACGGCGATGCGCGCACTCCCGCTCGGCTTTCCGAAGCTCATGGTCTCCACACTCGCGAGCGGCAACACCGCGCATTACGTCGGCGTCAAAGACATCGTGATGATGCCGAGCATCGTGGACGTCGCCGGGCTGAACCGCATCTCCCGCGTCATCCTCACCCGCGCCGCCGGTGCCATCTGCGGCATGGTCGAGACCACCATCCCGCTCACCGCCGACAAACCCATCATCGTCGCCTCCATGTTTGGCAACACTACCGAATGCGTTCAGCGCGCCAAATCACAATGCGAGGCCGCAGGCTTTGAGGTGCTCGTCTTTCA
>JAYUIF010000272.1:0-3649 GCA_043766295.1 Spartobacteria bacterium
TCGTAGAAGACATCTGCACCGCAGGATGGGTGTGCTTCGCAGAGTTTATTCAGACTGGCCGCGAAGAGGTCGCATATCTTCGTCATTGTATCCCACCAGCCCGTGATCGCATCCAAATCGTCCTCTTTCCGAACGCAGAGCGCCACGGTGCGATAGACCCCGAGGAGTTGCTGTTCGATTTTATCGGCCTCCGCATAAAACGGCGCGCAAAGTTCCGCTGGGATTTCGTTCAACCGCTTTTCGACTTCCGCCAAGGAAGCCACGGAGAGCTGCAAAACATCCGATGTATCAAAGCAAGTGCTCATCAATGGCCTGAACATCGCTGGCTCGATACACAGTCGCAAGCCGCAATTTCGCTTAGTCGCCTACCGCGAAGTGAAGCGCCTCGAACGCCAGATTCTCGTCGCCCTCTGCGGCCAGCACTGCGTGCTGCCTATGTGTTGAGCTTTCTTCGATTCTGTGGACGGCAAAAGCGGGGACGCTTTGATTTCGTGCGTGGAAATGGGGCGGGTGCGTATTTTTGCGGCGCGGGTTGCATTGGACACTCGACAGCCGTGCGCGGAGTCCTTATCCCCACGCGCTCTATGAAAGCAAAAGTCATCGTGATGCCCAAGCGCAGCATCCTCGATCCGCAGGGTGTGGCTGTGCGCGACGCCATGCGCCACCACGGCCTGCCCGGCGCGCAGAGCGCCCGCGTGGGGAAAATGATCGAACTCGAAGTGGATGGCGCGACCGAGGCGCAGCTCCACGAAATCGCGCGCGATTTGCTCAGCAATCCCGTCGTCGAGGATTACGAGTTGGTGATTGAAAAGTAAGCCATGAAAGCCGCCGTCATCCGTTTCCCGGGATCCAATTGTGATCAAGACTGCCATCTCGTTTTGAAGGAGTTTGGTTTTGCGACCGACTACGTCTGGCACAAAGAGGACATCGCAGCGGGCTACGATCTGATCGTGCTGCCGGGCGGGTTCAGCTACGGCGATTACCTACGCTGTGGAGCCATCGCTCGATTTTCGCCGGTGATGAAATCCATCATCGAGCAGGCGAAGCGCGGCGTGCTCGTCATGGGCGTTTGCAACGGCTTCCAAATCCTCTGCGAGAGCGGGCTGCTGCCGGGCGCGCTCATTCGCAATCGCGGTTTGCATTTCATCTGCGAGCACGTCCGCCTGCGCGTGGAAAATACGAACAACCCTTTTCTTTCCGCTGCGAATGTCGGGCAGGTGTTGAATGTGCCCATCGCCCACGGCGAGGGAAACTACACCGCCGATGCCGCGACACTCGCCGCGCTGAATGCGGAGGCCCGCGTGCTCGTCCGCTATTGCGATGCCAGCGGCAAAGTCGGCGATGCGGAAAATCCAAATGGTGCGCTGGAAAACATCGCCGGGATTTGCAACGCGACGCGCAATGTTTTCGGCCTCATGCCGCATCCCGAGCGCGCTTGCGATGCACGCCTCGGCAGCACGGATGGCCGCGTGTTTTTCCAAAGCATCCTCGCGACACTCGGCAAAGCGCAGGCGGCCTGAGCGGGCGCGCCACGCTTCGCGGCCCTTGCCACTTATTCGCGAGGCTCGTAGCCTGCGCGCGTGAAAATACTCCGCGTCCTCTTGCTTATCGCCGTCGTCGTTGCCGCGTCCGGTTGCTCCATGTTCCGGGGTAAACAGAAATCCAACGTGCATATGTATGAGGGCGATTCGAGTCCCTCCATCAAGCTTTACGACGAAGGGCCGGGCAGCGAATTGCACAACTAAATGCGCCTCTCGCGAAAAGCTGAATACGCCCTGCGCGCCCTCACCGCCATCGCACGGCAGCCGCGCAAATCGTGGCCCATCCACGAACTCGCCACGCACGAACGCATCCCGATCAAGTTCCTCGAACAAATCCTCCTCGCTCTGCGCCGCGCCGGATTTCTCGCCAGTAAACGCGGCGTCGGCGGCGGCTGCACACTCGTTCGTCCGGCAGACGAAATCCGCATCGGCGAAGTCATCGCGATTTTCGACGGCCCGCTCGCACCACTCCCCTGCTCGCTCGAAAAACCAAGCGCGCCCTGCTCGTGCCCCGACCCGCACACCTGCCCGCTGCGCAAAATGATGACCGCACTGCGCCACGACATCACCGCGCTGCTCGATGCGCGCACCATCGAGGATTTGCTGAAACTTTCGCCCGGCGACTCGCCGCTGGCGTTTGAAATCTGAGCCGCCATGCCCGACGACCTGTTCGCCACCGAGCCCTCGTCCGCAGTCCGCGCCGCAGCGCCGCTGGCGGAAAGGATGCGCCCTCGCACGCTCGACGAATACACTGGGCAGGCGCACATCCTCGGCCCCGGCAAACTTCTGCGCCGCGCCATCGAGTCGGATCGCATCGCCAGCATCCTGCTCTTCGGCCCGCCGGGCACGGGCAAGACCTCGCTCGCGCAAATCATCGCCCGCGCCACGCAGTGTCGTTTCGAGCAACTCAGCGGCGTCGAGAGCAACATCGCCGACCTCCGCAAAGTCGTCGCCGCCGCAGCCAGCCGCCTTCGCACTTCGGGACAAAAGACCATTCTCTTTGTGGACGAAATCCATCGCTGGAACAAAGCCCAGCAGGACGCGCTGCTCCCCGATGTCGAGCGCGGCACCGTGCGACTCATCGGCGCGACGACCGAAAATCCATTCTTCTACGTCAACAGCCCGCTCGTCTCGCGCAGTCAGGTTTTCCAACTCGAACCTCTCGCCCCCGGTGACATCGAAACACTCCTCCGCCGCGCACTCGCCGACACGGAGCACGGCCTCGGCCAGCATCGCACGCTCGCCGATGACACCGCACTTTCCCACCTCGCCACCATCGCAGACGGCGACGCGCGCAAAGCCCTGAACGCACTCGAACTCGGCATCCTCACCACACCGCCGGGCGAAGACGGCATCATTCATTTCACCAAGAGCGCCGCCGAGGAGAGCATCCAGAAAAAAGCCGTCGTCTATGACGCCACGGGCGACCAGCACTACGACACCATCTCCGCATTTATCAAAAGCGTGCGCGGCAGTGATCCCGACGCCGCACTCTACTGGCTCGCGAAAATGCTCTACGCCGGCGAAGACATCCGCTTCATCGCGCGCCGCATCGTCATCCTCGCCAGCGAAGACATCGGCATGGCCGACCCGCACGGCCTCCCCCTCGCCATCGCCGCACAGCAAGCCGCCGAATCCATCGGGATGCCCGAGGCCCGCATCCCGCTCGCGCACGCCACCGTCTATCTCGCCACCGCTCCGAAATCCAACCGCGCCTACGCCGCCATGGACGCCGCACTTTCCGACGTGAAGAAAGGCGTCACCCTCGCCGTCCCCCGCCACCTCCGCAGCACCGGCCACAAGACCGGCGCAAAAAAACTCGGCCACACCGGCTATCAATACAGCCACGAAGGCGAAGGCGCCTACATCCCCCAAGCCTACCTCCCCGAAGGCCGCCGTTACTACGAGCCCGGCGAAAACGGCCACGAAAAGCGCGTCAAAGAACGCCTCGATTACTGGCGCGCACTCTTCGAGCAGTCGCAGGCGAAAACGTAGCGCATCCCCAGCAAACAAAAAGGCCACCCGCCTTGCGACGGATGGCCTTTTGTGAAAGGACACCTCTCCCGTTTACGGGAAGATCACTTTGTAGATGCCGCTGCTGCCGTCGG
>JAYUIF010000273.1:0-21058 GCA_043766295.1 Spartobacteria bacterium
GCTCAGGGCAGCGCGACCTCGATGTAGTCGAGCGCCCATTCGCGCATGAAGCGCACGCGCTCGGGACGGATGCGATAGATGATGAGTTCGGGGTTGTCGGGCGTGCCGAGGTATTTTCGGAGGAGCGGATTGCTTTCCCAAATGGCGTGCAATGTCGCTGGATCGCTGACGACTTCAGCCACGCCGGTGATGCGCACCTGATCGTGCTGCTCGTCGAGATAGCACAGTTCGCAACGCGGATTCGCGGCGAGTTCGCGCGTCTTTCCGTAGCGGCGGAGATTGGCGACATACACGGTGAAACCCTCGACGCGCACGGGCGAAACAGGACGCACTCGGGGCTGCCCGCTTTCATCCACCGTGGCGAGGACGGGGAACTTCGCGCGACGGATAGTTTCAGCGGCGAGCGCGGGAGCTTCGGCGGCGGTAATTGGCGCGGGCATGGTGAAGACGAATGACGAATTTCTTGTGGCAAGGAAAGTATTCTATCGCTCATTTCGCGCTGCGGCTGCTGCGCACTCGACACCACCACGCGACGGCAGATAGCTGAGACGCAATGGAACTCATCAAACTCGTCCTGCTCACCCTCGCATTCATCGCCGGCTACGGAGCCGTGCTGGGCGAAGCATCCGCGCTGCTGTGCCCCGAGGCATTTGCGGAAGGTGGCGCATCCTCCGCCCTGCTCGTGGGCCCGCTGAAAATGATGATCGAATTTCTCACCCCCGGCGTCGTCATCGGACTGGCGATTGCCTTCGCAGCGAACATCGGCCACCGCCCCGCATTGAAGGCATTCTTTTTCGTGCGCCCACTTGTCGCCCTCACCGTGTTCAATGTGTTCATCGCCACGGCTGGCGCAGTGATTGGATTTTTCGCGACGAAAAACGGCGCCTTCGAAGTCGTCGGCTCCATCGCGCAATCCATGCCGCCGGAACGCCACCCGGTGCTCGGCGCATCGTGGTGGGCGCTGCTCGCCAGCTACGCAGCCGTCTTCATGGGCGGCATCGCAGTGGCATCGTGGACGTGGCAAAAGCGCGCGTTCTTTGAAAAAATGCTCAGCGAGAAGTAGGGCGAAAACACACTTGCAAAGCGGGGGCACGCCGCGCAGTTTCCGCGCCCGCTGGAATCGGGCCGTAGTTCAGTTTGGTAGAACGCTTGAATGGGGTTCAAGAGGTCGTGGGTTCAAATCCCGCCGGCCCGACCAGCTTCCCACCCCGCTTTTGCCGTCCACAGAATCGTGGAAAGCTCACCGTGCGGGAACGCGGCTCACGCGGAGGCGCGGAGACGCGGAGGGATTTTTTTGGAGGACGGCGTTATCGGGTGGGGGATTTTGGCTCGCGCAAAGGCGCAAGGGCGCAAAGGGCGCGCTGGTTTTTTATTTGGAAGGCAGAAAGGCAGGAAGGGATGGAGGCGGGCGCGGGGATTTTTACTGTCTGGCTTTGCGGCTTGGCGTCTTGGCGCGAGATTTTTGGCGGGTGGCGTTACCGGGTTGGTTTTGACGCGGAATTTTATCCAAAATGTGATGATCAGTCGCCTTTTCCGGGAGCCGGAAATCCTGCACGACGTTGTCAGGCGACTTTTTTGGGAGTCGAAAATCATGGCTGACGCTTCGGCGACTTTTTCGGGAGCCGAAAATCCTGCCTGACAATGTCGGACTACTTTTCCGGGAGCCGGAAAACACGACTGACAATGTCGGATGCCTTTTCCGGGAGCCGAAAAACATGGCCGACGCTTCGGGTGCCTTTTCCGGGAGCCGAAAATCCTGCATGACGTTGTGAGGCGACTTTTCCGGGAGCCGAAAAACACGGCTGATAACGTCGTCCGACTTTTTCGGGAGCCGGAAAACCTGCCTGAACACGTCTTATGCGTTTATTTCCAGCACTTTCCTCCTTAAAAAGCGAACGGTTGATCCCCGTGCGCTATTACTTTTTCCGGTTGGGGGAGGGTTGCGGGGAATCCGCTATGGCGCTGGTGGAAACGTCCCGGACAATGGGTGGGGCTGCGGGGCGGTTTCGCCTTTGAGTTTTGCGCTCAGCAGTTCGCCGAAGTTGCTCATTTGCTGGACGACGTCGGGGGTGCGTTGGAGGACGGCTTTGGCAAGTTTTTCGAGATGAGCGGGGTTGCGCTGGCCCAGTTCGCTGAGGGCCATGATGACGGCGAAGGTGTTGTTGATGCTGTGTTTGATTTCTCGGAACTTGGCGTGCAGTTCGAGTAATTCGCCGCGGGTCAGGATGTGCTCGTTGGGATCCATGTAGGTAGCTGGGGGACTACGCAGATATGGTGCCACTTCGCATCTGGTATTTCCAAGCGGGGGGCTGAGCCGGAACGATGCACTTTTAAAACTACAGAGAGCACGGAGAGCACGGAGACAGAAAAGAACCATTCGCAAGCCGACCCGCACCTTTGGGTTTGCCGTCTGTATCTTGTAAATCACCCGCCCCCTCCGTGTTCTCAGTGCTCTCCGTAGTTAAAAAACATCAGCGATATTTCCCAGGATCGAGGTGGAAACAGGAAATCCCGTAATCCATTGAATCCTGATAATCCTGTCAAAAAATGGAGACAGGATTATCGGGATTCAATGGATTCACGGGATTGCGCAGCAGACATTCTCCTCATCTCCGTGTCCTCTGTGCTCTCTGTAGTTCCATCTGCATCGTTCCGGCTAAGGGGGCTGAGGGGGCGCTTTTATTTGCGTTGGGCTTTTAGGATTTCGTCGAAGATTTTGTAGAATTGTCCCCTCGCCTGCTGCTCTTCGCCGAGTTGGCGCTGGAAGAAGTCGTAGCGGAGGCGTTGCTTGGCTTGCTCGATGTCGCTCTGGCAGGCGCTGCGCATCGCGGCCATGAGGTCTTGCGCTGCGCGAGCGCGATCGGGTGCGCTGATGGCGCTGCGGCTGGTGGTTTCCTCGAATTTCTCCAGCGGGATTTTGATGGCGGGATTTGTGTGGCGGGCGGCGTTGATGCGTCCACTGCGGGAGAGGTCGCGGAGCAGGGCGGCGAGGTCCTGGGTGCGGGCTTGGATTTTGGCGATGGTGAGAAATTCTTCGTTGTAGGCGGGCCACGCGACGGGCTGCCATTGTTTGATGCTGTCGAGGCGGTAGCCGAAGCGGCGCAGTTGCGGTGCGCGGCGATGGGTGAGGGAGTCCATTTCGCGGACGATGACGTAGGTGGCGATGCCGATGACTTTGCCGCTTTTCAAATGGATGATGGGGCTGCCGCTGTTGCCGGGGACGAATTCGGCGCTGACTTCGACGAGGTTCGGGCCGATGCCGACGAGTTTGCCGACGATGGGTTTGATGACGCGGGCACCTTCAGGATTTCCGAGAACGACGACGTCGTCGCCAATGGCTGCGTTTTTTTCCACGTCGAGCATGACTTCCATGGCCTTGGCGTCGGGCTGCGTGACGAAGGTCATGATGTCGTGCCCGACGGCGGCTGCGGCGGCTCCGACTTTGAGCGTAGTGCCGTCGAGGAGGGTGAAATTTGCACCGCTATGCCCTGCGACGACGTGCTGGTTGGTGATGACGTATTGCTTGCCTGCGATGGTGGCGACGAAGCCGCTGCCAGCACCTTCTTTATCCTCAACGAAGACGAGGCATTTGGAGTATTCGTGGAGGAGTTCTGCGGGGGTTGCGTCGGCTCCTGCTGCACGAAATGTGCAAGCCAGCACGAGCAGCAGTGTGAGCAATGCCTTCATGCACTAAACCCATGTGCCATCGGGAATGACTGCGTTTTTCGGAACGATGACGATCCCATCGCGCACATACCAACTCGGTCGCGCGTTGCCATCGGCCCATGGGACTAGTGGCCCGTCGCAGTTTTCGCCCTTGCCCTCGGGGGTGATGACGACGCCGTTTCCGATGCGTGCATTTTTATCCACGATGGCGTGATCCACGATGGTGTTTTCGCCGATTCCGAGTTGCGGTTGTCCGCTGCCGGCTGGTCGGATTTCCTCGTAATGGTCGGCTCCCATGATGATGGAATTTTTGATCGTAGAGCCGCTCTTGATGATGCTGCGGACGCCGATGATGGCGCGCTCGATGTGGGAATCGCAGATGATGCAACCATCGCTGATGATGGCTTGTTTGACGGTGGCGCCGTTCACCGTGCTGCCGGGGAGGAAGCGCATGTGGGTGTAGATGGGCGCGGCTGCGTCGAAGAATGAAAAGGATGGCTGACGTTTGGTGAGGGCGAGATTCGCATCGAAGAATGAACGGATGGTGCCGATGTCCTCCCAATAGCCTTGGTAAATGTAGGCCTGCACACGGCTGCTGTGGATGGCATCGGGGATGATGTGTTTGCCAAAGTCTATGTGTTTATTGTCCAGCGCGGCGCGCAGTGCTTCGCGGTTGAATACATAAATGCCCATGGAAGCCTGATAGAGATCGGCGTCCTCGGTGTGGCCGAGTTCTTTCAAGAGCAATGGAGGAATACGCAGCCCGTCGAGCACTGCGCTGTCTTTGGGCTTCTCGACGAATTCGGTGATTCTCCGCTCGCTGTCTGTGTGCATGATGCCGAAATCCGTGGCGTCGTTTCGCGAAACGGGAATCGTCGCGATGGTGATGTCGGCCTTGCTCTCGATGTGCTGCTCAAGCACTGCGCGGAAGTCCATCCGGTAAAGCTGATCGCCGCTGAGGATGACGTAGTATTCGTAGGGCAGGCTCAAAAAATCCGTGAGATTCTGCCTCACCGCATCGGCAGTGCCCTGATACCAACCGGAGTCGGTCGGCGTTTGCTGCGCAGCAAGTATCTCCACGAAGCTGCGGGAGAATTGATCGAATTTGTAGGTCGCCTGAATGTGCCGGTGCAGTGAGACGCTGTTGAACTGCGTGAGCACGTAGATGCGGCGCAGGCCGGAGTTCAGGCAGTTGGAAATCGGGATGTCCACCAGTCGGTATTTTCCCGCGAGGGGCACGGCGGGCTTGGAGCGATCCTTCGTGAGAGGATAAAGTCGCGTCCCCGCGCCGCCACCCATGATGATGGCGAGTGTTTTATCGGTGACTGATGGCAAGCGGAGATCGGGCATAGAAAGACGCCGAAGCTAGAACACCATCCGTGCAGGAGGCGAGTGGCAAAACAGATCGCCGGTAAACTTACTTGAGGAAGCGCCCTAGATTTTCCTGCTCCCACTCGATGGCCGCACGATATTTACGAAATTTTTTCTCCCGAGAAAGAAACCCTTCATGGTGGATGATGCGCCGCCCTGCGCTGTCGTATTTGTCGGGCACAAATGCATGGAGCATTTCGTGAAAGACGACGTATTCGATATACCAGCGCGGCACAAATTCCCGATCCAATAACGGATGGATGCGGATGAGACGATCCTCCTCCTGAATACTTCCAAAGACGATGTAGCTCTCGGGCTTCTGGCGACGGCGACGGCCCCACGTGATCGTATATTTCCGCAGACGGTTGCGAAAATAGCGGTGATTGATGCGTTTGAAAATTTCCCGCAAATCGAAATGACGTCCCTCAGTGCTGAATTCAAATTGCCGCTGCACCGCGCCGCGCGGCATCAGCGAGTGTCGCTTGCGCACGACGGCGCGCGTGGGTTTCCTCTTCGCTGGCTTTTTGTGTCGCTTGTTCATGGCCGGAAATTGCTGCATCAAACTAGCCGCAGCCTCCATTGCCACAAGCGTTCAGATTTCCGGGGGCAAAGTTTTGCCTTCCACGCGCAAAAGTTGCTCTAGCCGCGCGATGCGGGCCTTGAGCTTTGGAATATTGCGCAAATGGGCGATGTCCTCTTTGAATTGCTTTGCAGGCATGGCCGGAAAACCCATGTATATCTGCTTAGTTGGCAGCGTCTTAGTCACGCCTGACTGCGCGCCTACTGTCGCTTGATCCGCAATTTCAATGTGCCCCGCAATCCCAGCCTGACCTGCGATAGTCACGTAGTTTCCGATTTTGGTGCTGCCAGAGATACCGACTTGCCCGCAGATGATTGAATTCATTCCAATCACCACGTTATGACCGACTTGCACTAGATTGTCTATTTTCGTCCCAGCCTGAATCCAAGTCCTGCCAAAGCGCGCACGATCGATAGCCGTATTCGCCCCAATCTCTACATCATCATCAATCTGCACGATTCCAAGCTGTGGCACTTTCACGAATTTTCCCCCTTGAAGTTCGTATCCAAATCCATCCGCACCAAGGACTACTCCGCTATGGAGAATCACCCTGTTGCCAACCACACAACGATCCAAAACACTCACCCTTGGATGGAAAAACGAGTTTTTACCGACACGCGCAGAGTGTCCTATGTAACAATGCGCCCCGATGATTGACCCGTCACCAATGTGGGCTCCCGCTTCGATGACAGCGTGGGGTTGGATGCTTACGCCCGCGCCAAGTCGAACATCAGCCCCGATAACCGCAGTGGGATGAACACCCGGTGCAAAGACGATAGGCGCAGGAGCGAACCGCTCCACCACCTTGCTAAATGCGTTTGTCGGATTTTCGCAGCGGATGAGCGCAAGCGGGACTTGCTCCGCGAAATCCAAGGGAACCAAGGCGACTGTGGCCTTGGAGTTGCGAAGCTGAGGTAGGTATTTTTGGCTGGAGAAAAAGGTGGCATCCCCTGGCAAAGCATCAATCAAAGACGCAACACCGGTAATTTCCGCCTGGCCATCTGCCCCGAAAACAAGCTGGCCGCCAACGAGGGCGGCCAACTCTGAAACTGTCATTTGCACAGCAGTTACTTGGTTTTCTTCTCTGCCGGCTTGTCAGCAGGCTTAGCCGTTTCGGGAGCCTTGGCCGGGTCTGGCGCGCTAGCCCCGCCCTTGGGACGGCTGGCATTCAGCTTCTCGATGATGTCTTTTGTGAAGTCGTAGCTGTCCTTGGCATACATGATTACAGGGACTCCGTTTGAACTGAGACCAGATGTATCAAACACAAGATCGTAGCCGTCGGATTTGGTCTTATCCAACACGACAGCCTTGATGTCGCTCACAATTCCGTTGCGGATATTCAAAGTCTTCGCGCCAAGCTTCTCATCCTGCTCCTTCGTGAAGGACTGGAGGTCTTTCATCATTTCCTGCCAATCGGCGATTTTCTTTTCCCTGTCTTTCGCGGTTGTTTCTTTTTTTGCACCGCTGAGTTCGGGTTTTTTCAACTCCTCATTGAGTTTAGTAATGTCCGCCTCAAGCAACTTGCGCTTTTCTGTGCGCTCATCCAAGTCCCGCTTAATTTTTGCTCGCTCGTCGTTCATGACGGCTTCGGCGTCCTTGGTCTTGTAGTAGTTCTCGAAGATTTTCTTCATGTCCACCGTGCCGATTTTTTGCTGGGCAGAGGCGGTCAAGGTGCTTCCGAGACTGATTGCGATGGCGAGGATTGTTGTGATGAGTGATTTTTTCATATGAATTTGATGTTGTGAGACTGTGGTTGGCTGAAATTGTTAGAATTTATAGCCGACATTGAATTGGAATTTACCGCTGGAACCGTTGCCATCGGCGGACTGAATCGGGATGCCGTAATCAATCCGAATCGGGCCGATTGCAGGCAATTCGAGAAGGAGACCGATACCCACATCGCTACAGAGGCTGTTCGTGCCGAAGTCCCAAGACCCGGCATTGACGAAGCCCACATCGTAAAAGACCGCGCCACGGATGCTCTCGACAACCGGGAATGTATATTCGGCGGTGAAGCGGGCGAGCGTGTTACCTCCGAGCGGTTCGTTGTTGGAATCCTTCGGGCTCACATCGCGATAGCGGAAGCCACGCAGACTGTTCGGCCCACCGAGATAGAGGCGATCATAAATCGGCACTTTATCTCCACCACTCCAAGTCTGCACGCCTGCCACCTGTGCCTCCAGCGTGAGGATGGTATCGCCAGCCATTGCGATGTATTTCGATGCTTCGAGGTTGAAGCCATAAATATCGGTGTCGCCACCGAGGAAGCCACCGGCGAGATACGTCTGCGCATCCACACGCCAGCCTTTGCGCGGCAGATAAACCCGATCACGCGAATCATAAGTGACGCCCAGACTCACTTGACTCTTCAGTCTATCCCCAGCCTCCGAAAGGATTTCAGGCGAGGCATTCGGATCAAAATTATGCAGGCTCGTATCTTCGAGACGATACTCGAAGCGCGCCGAGGTGAATTCATTGATCGGCCTGCGCAAAAACACAGAGGCACCGTAACGACGCTCGTCATACACGCGACTGTTGTAGCTCGCATCGCGGTAGAACAACTCGGTTCCAAGCGACAATTTTTTATCGAGGAAATACGGCTCTGTCAGCCCGATGACGAAGTCCTTGCGGCGCGTTCCATACTGGGCGCGGATGCGGAATTTCTGTCCGGCACCTTGAAAGCGCGGCCAACCAGCGAGGTCAAAGTTACCCTGCGTGAGTTCGACAAAACCAAGCAGATTGTCCACCGAGCTGAAACCCGCACCGAAGTTAAACGATCCCGTGCGAGTCTCGACAACGTCCACGTTCAAGTCCCGGCGCCCGGGCACTGAAATCATCGGCTCCGCAGGGCGCGCAATGACGCCGCCATGGGGATCAAAGTATTTGAGATTCTCCAAACGCTGGCGGCTCGCATCCATGCGCACCGTGCTGAAAGGATCGCCGGGAGCCAGCGCGAGTTCGCGGCGGATGACCTTGTCCTTCGTCCGCGTGTTGCCCGCGATGTTCACTTTATCCACGTAATACTGAATCCCCTCATCAATGCGGAAACTCACATCCATAATCCCCTCCCCATTGGGAGTGGATGTCGGCACCACCTGCAAATCGAGGTAGCCCTTCGCGCCGTAGAGGTCAGCGAGCGTGCGACGATCCGCCGCCAGCGCTTGCTGCGAATAAATACTTCCCGCCGTCAGTCGCAGACCCTTCGTCAATTCATCCAGCGGAAAAACGCGCGCTCCCGTGTAAGTCACCTTGCCCACGTGATACTGGCGTCCTTCGACGATCGGGAAAGTTACATCCACCTTCTCGCCCCTGCGCACCACGCTCGGCTGGCGCACCTCCGCATCCTTGTAGCCCTTGCCCTGCAAAAGTTCGATGATCGCGCGGCGATCTTCTTCGAGTTGATCGCTGCTCAACTTGCCAGCCGTGCTGGAGAGAAAATTCAACACACCCTTCGGCTTCGTCTTCACTACCTTCTGAAGTTCCTTGCGCGACGCCACCGTGTTTCCCTCGAAATACACGTGATTGATCTTCGTCTTCGCGCCTTCCATCACGTCGAACACCACGCGCGCCGTTCCCGCCTTCTCATTGCCTTCGCTGTGAAAACGCACATCCACATCGCCGTAGCTCTTGCCTTGGTAAAACTCGATGATCTTCTGCTTGTCCGCATTCAGCGTGGCTTCGCTGAGCGCATCGCCCGGCTTCGATGAAATTTGATCGCGCAGCTTGGATGCCTTCACGCGAGTCGCGCCATTGATCACCACCTCGGAAATCGTGCTCTTCGTCTGCACCACCACGATCACTTTCACACCATCACCAGCAGGCTCGCCGAAAATGCGCACATTGCTGAGATTACCCGTCGCATAAAGATTGCGCACATCCTCCTCCGTCACCTGCGACGAATACGGCTTGCCGACGCGAGTCCGCATATTGGCGAGGATTTTTTCCTTCGAGACCGATTGAGGCCCGACATATTGCACCTCGATGCTCTTCACGGGCGGCAGCGTTTGCTGTGCGCGTGCGCTGGGAGCGATGACGAATGTAGTGATGGCCCACAGGGCCGCAGAAAAAACACGGAGCTTCATGATTGGTTGGGTTGCCAGCAGGCGGATAACAGCCCGGCACGGCGGCGCGTATTAGCCTGAGACGACCCCGATCCGTCAAGTCGGGTTTTCCATTTCCTCACTCAGAGCGAAAGCCGTGACGAATCGAGCACCCACTAATTCGGCCACAGCTTCGACGCTCACAGCGCCCGCTCCCTCGCGTTCGAGGCTCGTCATTTCGACTCCATCCAGCCCGCACGGCGTGATGCGCGCAAAGCCCTCCATCGCACCGCAAACATTCAGCGCAAACCCGTGCATCGAAATCCAGCGCCGCACGCCAACGCCAATGCTCGCCAGTTTTCGCTCACCCACCCAAACACCCGTCAGCCCCTCGCGCCGCTGCGCCGTCACGCCGAGTTCAGCACACACCGCGATTAAAAATTCCTCCAACTCACGAAGGTAGCGGTGCAAGTCCGAGCCGCGACGACGCAAATCCAACAGCGGATAACCCACCAATTGCCCCGGCCCGTGCCACGTCCCCTGCCCGCCTCGCCCGATGACGACCACCGGCGAAACATCGCGCAGCGACGACTGATCCGCCGCGCGCCCGATGGTGAAAACCGAATCGTGTTCCAGCAAAAGCAACTCATCCATCGCGTCCGCATCGCCCGCTTTCCGCGCAACGATCTCCTCCTGCAAAGCCAGCGCATCCTCGTATCGGATACGACCGAGCCAGCGCATTGTGATCATTGTTGTTTGAGCAGCCACGCCTTCAGCAAATCCCCAACTCTCCAAATCGCCAAGCCACTAAATCCTCTCCAGCACCGCCGCGCCCACCCGCGCCGTCTCCGCCGATTTGAAATGCGTGAGCCCGATTGCCAGCGCGTCCGCAGCGTCGGCGGGCGGAGTCTCCGTGAGGCCAAGCAGCGCGCGCACCATGAATGCCACCTGCTCCTTTTGCGCGCCGCCGCGCCCGACGACACTCTGCTTCACACGACGCGGCGCATATTCATAAATCGGCAGCCCGCGCTCCGCAGCCGCCACCAGCGCCGCGCCCCGCGCTGCACCGAGCGTGATCGCCGTGCGATGGCTTTGCACAAAAATCACGCCCTCGAAAACGGCGCACTCCGGCTCGTGCTTCGCGATTGCCTCCGCGATGCGATCGCGGATCGCCACGAGACAACTGCTTGCTAAAAGTTTCGCCGCATTTTTCACCGAGCCGTATTCCAGCGCGCGCGTTTTCCCGCCGATTTTTTCGAGGACAGCGAAGCCGGTGGAGCGGAGCGAAGGATCAATCGCGATGATGCGCATGGCCGTTCTATACAGATGAAGTCCTCGCCGCCCGAAGCTCGAAATTCTTCGAGCTAAAAAGCTACTCCCGCTGCCAGCGGCGTGCTTTTAACTCGAAACGCGGCAACGACGGCACGCGGGTGACGGGAATGCGCAGGGTGAATGCTGCGGTGAGTGCGCGCTCCAGACGACTCGCTGCGGTGTCGTCGGCGGTTTCGATGGCCACGGAAAGCTCGTGCATTTCTCCACGGCGCGCGACGGTGACACGGTATTCGGCGACCTCAGCAATCGAGCGCACGACTGCATCCACCGCGCTCGGATAAATGTTCACGCCACGGATGACCAACATATCGTCGGCGCGCCCGAGGATTCCGCCGTCCAAATTATCAGCGCCGCGTCGCACAAGGTCGCCCGTCCGATAACGCAGCAGCGGCCACGCAGTGCGACCGAATGGCGTGAGGACAAGCTCGCCGGTTTCACCAACGGCGACGGGCTGGAGGCTCTGCGGATTCACGACTTCCGCAAAATATCTATCCTCCAAAATACGCAACACATCCGCTTCGCCAGTTCGTTGAAATGCCACGGGGCCGACTTCCGTCATGCCGTAATGATCGAGCACTTCCGCGCCGTGCCATGCGGCGGAAATGCGTTTGCGCACTTCCGACAGACTGCCGCCGGGTTCACCGGCAACGATGATTTTCCTCACGCAATCCGGCAGCGGCAGTCGCTCGGCGGCGGCGACCTCGGCGAGATGAAGCGCGTAGGTAGGCGTGCAGCAAAGCACTTTGGCGCGATTTTCGGCGATGGCGCGAAGCCGCGCAGCGCTGCTCAGTCCGCCGCCGGGAATGCAAAGGCAGCCATATTTCGCAGCACCCTCGAACGCCGTCCAAAAACCGAGAAACGGGCCGAACGAAAAAGCGAAATAGACGACCGCACCCGGCGCGATTCCGCCAGCGCGGTAGATGTGCGCCCAGTTTCCGAGCATCCAATCCCACGATTCGGCGGTGTCGAGAATCACGAGCGGTTGCGCCGTGGTTCCGCTCGTCTGGCAGAAGTGCGTGTAGGTCGCGCGCGGAAAAGTGAGATTCGATCCGTAGGGCGGATGCGCTGCGAAATCGGCGATAATGTCGGCCTTGGTGGTGAAAGGAACGCGCGCGATAAAATCGGCAACGTTCGCAATTTCACCAACGCCCGCGAGACGTTCGCGCTGAAACGGATTCTCCGCGATGGCGGCGAGCAGCGCGCGGAGTTTTGCGAGCGTGCCGGCGTCAGTCATCAGTGCTTGGCGACCTCACCCGCTGGCGCAGGAGTCGCGGGTTTTGCAGGCGCATCGGGTTTAAAAAGCGCAACCATGCTGCCACCGATTGCGGCGATGAGGATGCCCGCCCAGAACTGCCACTTCACCCCGCTCAATCCGCCGCTCGGCGGATGCTGCCACATGGAGACGAACGCATTCACGATGGGCGCGCCGGCGAAGATGATGGACATGACGACCGGGACGTAAGCCGCCTTCGGTTGCGGTGCCGCGCCGAACGCAAGCAGCACGCCGAACGCACCGACTGCGCCGACGATTCCCGCGATGAGCGACCACATTTTTCCGGCAGCGGGATAGCCGAGGAAATTGGTGGAGGCTCCGTTCATTCGGAGCATGAAAAGCGGCGCGAGCACTGCGACGAGCACGTAGGCGAAACCGACAAATAAAAACGCCTTCCAGCGTCCGTTCGCGAGGTCGGCCATCTCGGTCTGCCCGCGATGTAAATAGACGCCATAGACGCCCCAGCAAATGACGGTGAGAAATGCGAAGAGTATCCAAGACATAGATTTTTTTTGCGGTTGAGACATTGAGTGATTGCGAAGGTGTTCGGTGAAAATCTGCCTATTTCGACGAACGACTTTTCCGCGGCGCAGGTTTCGGCGAAGGCTTCAAGCCGATTGCGGGCGGAAGCAATTCAGCGGGTGCCTCGGCGAGCTTGGAGCGGATGAGGCTGGGTATCGGCACCGCTGCGATCTTGCCGGTCGCCTTGTCCACGCTGGCGCAGACGGTGGTCATGCCGCCACGGGCGACTTCCACGCGCGAGAGCATATCCTTTTTCCAAAAGCGAAACACGTAGCGGATGCTGCGCGGGCGAATCTCGGCGATGATGAGTTGCACATCCACGACCTCCTCGAATCGCAGCGGGCGCAGGTATTCGCACGTCGCACTCACGCGCGGCCAGCCCACGGCTTTCACTCCCTCCTGCGCGTGGATGCTGAAGCCAAGCGCGCGGAAAAATGCGTGCTCAGTGTTCTCCATCATGCGGAAAAAATTCGCGAAGTGAACGATGCCCGCCATATCCGTTTCGGAAAACTCGACGCGGTGTGTGAGAGTGAATTCGTAGGACATCGCGCGGAAACTAACCGGATGCAGCGTCGGGAGAAAAGGAGGAAGTCAGCGCGCACATGCGCTCCGCAAGTTTGGCCATGGAAAAATCGCGCTGCACGGCGTTGCGTCCGCACTCACCGATGGCGCGAGCTTCAGCGAGATTGCGAAGGAGATTCTCCAACGCCGCAGCGAGATTTTCGGCGGAGGCGTGTTCGTTTTCAGCGAGATCGAAAAGCACGCCGCCGCCTGTGGCCGCGATGATCTCGGGAAAGTCCGAAGCGCGCGGCTGCACGACCGGCACGCCCGCAGCCATCGCCTCGATCACGTAAAGCCCGAACGCCTCGCTGTAAGTCGCCGGCGTGCTGAAAACATCGAGACTCGCGAGGAACGCCGCTTTTTCTTCGCGGGAAACATTCGGTAGCCACTCGACGGTGCTCTCGCAGCCAGCTTCGCGCAGCCGCGCCTTTAGTTTTTTCACGTAGCGCGCGTCGTCCGCCGTCATCGAACCAGCACAGCGCAGCCGCACTTCGGGCATCCGCTTTTGTAAAAGAATGAACGCCTCGATGAGTAGACCGATGCCCTTCCCCGGCACGAAGCGCGCGAGGTAGCCGAGTAGGACGGGCGTCCCGCCTGTCGTGGTCGGACAGGCGTCCCGCCTGTCCGAATCGTCTGAGGCAGGAACATGATTCGCGTGTGGTGCGGTTTGGACAGGCGGGGCCGCCTGTCCGACCACGACAGACGGGACGTCTGTCCTACAACCCGCGATTGCCACACCGTTCGGCACCACTCGGATTTGGTGCGCGGCCTCGTCTGCTGTGTAGCAGAGGCGTTTCGCCATCAGCTCTGCGAAGTATCGGCTCGGCGCGACCCACACGTTCGCATCGCGCATCCGCTCCGCAAGCAAGGCCCACGCTTGCGCGGCGGCGGGGCCGAGTCCGTCGAGGAAAGTATCCTCGCCCTGCAAAAAGCCGATCACCGGCACGCCCAATTCCGCGCGTAATCGCCGCGCGAGACCCGCTTGCAGCGCGGTGGAAAGCCAGATCGCATCGGGCTTCGCTCCATCGAATGCGACGCGCAGCCACGCAATCAACGCTTCGATTTCCGAAGACTGATTTCCCTCCTCGCCACGCAACATCGAGAGCGTCATCTGCGCGACCGCCGGGCCGCCGGTCTTCGCCGCGCGACCAGCGAGCATTTTTAGCAACCACCGCGCACTCAGCACGCGATCCAGCCAGCGCGGCATTGCGCGGAAGATGCGCGATTTCTCACGGAGGAAAGTGCTCACGCCTCCAAAAAAAATCGGCGCACCGGGTGTCGCGTCGTCCTCATCGAGCGTGAGCGGGAGATACATCGGCAGCATCACCGCGCGATGGCCCTGGCGGATGAGTTCCTTCGCGAGCGCATTGTCGCGCATACACACGCCGCAGTGGTAGCTGCCCGTGCCGGGTGTGAGTAAAACGAGGTTCATTCGCTGGATGATTGGTTCGCGCCGCAAACGCAGCACCGCAACACGCCATCAAACCAACACAAAACGCCACCCGGAAATCACGATTCACCTCCGCGATACGAACCGCAGATTGACGCAAATATGCGCAGATTTCCGCGAGAGGTTGACGGAACAGCCACGAAATTCTGAACAATCCGATCACGTCGTATCTGTGTTTATCCGTGTGAATCTGCGGTTCAAAAAATGTGCGTCACGCAGCGCTGCTCCCGTAGGACAGTTCCGGCGGGAGTTCGGCGAAGGTGCGCATGGCGGCGTGGAGGGCGGTGAAGTCGCGCTCGAAGAGATCGCCGATGAGGCAGTCGGTGAGTGCACCGCGCTGGGTTGGGTTGGCTTTGATCATTTTGCCGAATGAGAAGCCCTCTTCGTAAAACGCATAGACGAGTTTGCGCATGTTCTCGATGCCACGGCAGAGTGTCTCGCCGTATTCGGCGAAGCGCGCGCCGCTCGTGTCGCCGGCGATGAGCGCGGCGTCCACGGCGTCGGCGGCGAGTTCGCCACTTTTCAATGCGAGGAAGACGCCGCTGGAAAAAACGGGGTCGAGGAATGCGAACGCGTCGCCCGCGAGGACGAGTCCATCGGCGGCGGGATGGCGCGAGCGGTAGCTGAATTCGCTGGTGACCCAATACTCGCCGAATTGCGTGCCGTCCGCGATGTGATCGCGAATCCACAAGTTGCGTTCGATTTCGCGCGCGATGATCGCGGCGGGATCTTTGCTCGCGCTGAAAAGATAGTCTTTCTCCGCGACGATGCCGAGGCTGACGATGTCGTTTTTCAGCGGGATATACCAAAACCAGCCGCGCCCGCCGACGTAGGCGACGGTGGTGTTTCCTTCGTCAATGCCGGGGTCGCGTTTCGCGCCGCGCCAGTAGCTCCAGATGGCGAATTTGTTCAGCATCGGGTCGCGCTGATACCAGCCGTCGCGCAGCGCAGCGATGCGGTCGCGGCCCGAGCAATCCATGGTGACGGGCGCGTGGACGTGAAATGTTTTACCGTCCGCACCGATGGCCTCAATGCCGATGACGCGGCCCGCATCGTCGCGCAATAATTTCTGCACGGCGGTCTGCTCACGGACTTCGGCGCCCTTCGCGCGGGCGTTGTCGAGGAGCATCATGTCGAACTCCGCGCGCTCGATCTGCCATGTCACATTGCTCGGGTGATCGTAGTGCTGGGAAAAATAAAACGGCGACGACTGGCGGCCATCGGCGGTGACAAATTGAACGCTGTGTTTTTTTACGAACGCGCGCTCGTGCATCTGCGCGATGAGGCCGAGGCGATTCAACGTGAACCAGCAATACGGCATGAGCGATTCGCCGATGTGGTAGCGCGGAAACTTTTCCTTTTCCAAAACGAGCACACGCCGTCCGCGCTCCGCGAGCAAGGCCGCAGCGGTCGTGCCAGCGGGCCCGGCGCCGATGATGATGACGTCGTAGCGTTCGGACATGGCTCAGACGGGGCGCAGGACTTCCACGATTTGTGCGAGCACGCGGTTGTCGGCGGCGATGAGTTGGTTCGAGCGTCCGTAAAGCGTGACGGGCAGCGCGATCTGGAACAGCGCGGCGAGATACGCACACGGCGCGATGCGGAGAAATGCGCGCGGCTCGCTGCGATAGCGGATCGCGTGGCGATTGAGCAGACCGCCGAGCGGCAGGTGTGCGGCGAGGATTTCGCAGCGGAGCGATTCGTCGAAAGCATCGAGGGAAATTTCTATCGCACCGTATTCCACCGGCAGAGCACTCTTCGCGCACTGGAGCAATACCTCGCGGCGATAGTGCGCCGGCGAGTGCTCGCGCTGGATGACGCTCAGGATCATTTCGTCGGCAAAAAAGTCTTCGAGTTTGGAAGTCATGTCGCCCGAGTGGACGAGCAGGCGGTGCGCGGATGGTGGCAGCGCGGATGCTTCGATGATTTCAAACTCCGGCAGCGCGCGGCCCGCTGCGGCGTAGAAAAGCGGGAGCGGGTGGAGTAATTCGAGTGGCGGTGCGGCGGTCACGAGTAACGGGCGTTTTGGTGCTGCGGTAAAAAGAACGCGTGGAGGATCACATCCACTTTCAGTAATGCGGAGCGATCCAGCACGAGCCAGTCGCCTTGCTCGGCGAGCAGGCCGCGGCGTTTGAGTTCGGTGAATTGCGCATCGAACCGCTCGTTCACATTCACGCCGAACTTTTGCACGAAATAGCTGCGTGAAACGCGACCGAGTTTGAGTTGGAGGATCAACTCGCGGATGAGGCGTTCGTCCGGCGTCGTTTCCAGCGCGCGCCCGATGGGCAATTCCCCCGTCGCCACCGCCGCCGTATAGCTCTCGAAATCCGGCAAGTTTTGAAAATGCACGCCACCGAGATGGCTGAAGCTCGCGACGCCCAGCCCGAGCAAATCCGCCCCCTGCCACAGCTCATCACGATAGACGAATTTCGTCTTCGCCGGATCGCGCACGGCGGTGGTCGCGCTCGTCACGGTGTATCCATTTTTCTCCAGCGCGCTGAACGCCTCGTTCACCCAGCGGCGCTTCGTGTGCCAGCACGCGACGGGCGCGACGAGTTCTCCCTCGGCTTTCATCTGCTCGTAGATGCCCGTGTTGAACGGCACTTCCATTTGGTAAATCGTCACGCTGTCCGGCTGAAGTTCGAGCGTGCGCGCGATGTTGCGCTGCCAGTTTTCATCCGTCTCCTCCACCATGCCCGCGATGAGGTCTATATTGATCTGCGGAAAGCCCACGCTACGCGCAAAATTGTAGGCGCGATAAATCTCGTCCTCGCGGTGTGCGCGTCCGTTGATCTCCAGGATGTGCTTGTCAAAATTCTCCACACCCAGCGAAAGCCGCGTGATCCCGATTTGCCGCAGCGCACTCAATTTACCTTCGGTGAGCGTGCCCGGCTCGGCCTCAAATGCGACCTCCTCCGCGTCATCCCAAGGCAGGATGGACTTCATCCTGTCCGTCAGCGCCGTGAGCTGCGACACGCTCAAATAGCTCGGCGTGCCGCCGCCGAAATACACAAACTTCGGCCTCCGCCCTGCGACACGCGGCGTGCGCGCATACATCTCCAACTCGCGCATCCCTGACTCAATGTAGCCTTTGATTTCGTCCGCATTTTTGTCCGTATAAACGCGGAAATAGCAAAAGTGGCAGCGCTTCCGGCAAAACGGAATGTGGAAGTAAACGCCGAGCGGCGTGCCAGCGGGCGACGGCGTTTGCAGGACGCGCGCGACATCGCCTGTCCGCTCCTTTTTCCAAAATGAAAACGGCGGATAATTGGCGACGAAGTAATTGCCGGCGGTCGTCTCATCGCCATCGCTGAGGAGACGATCAAATAGCTCGGTGGAATTTGCAGGCATCAGTTGCTGAGTGTCAGCGACGAATATCAGCGAAGCAACGAGATATTGGGTGTGCGTAGTATTATCGCGATCTTTGCCGCAGCCATTCACGGCATGAAATTCAGAGCGCGGCATTTCCCGTTTGGCATTTCGCATCCGCCACCGCACAACGCCGCGCATGAAAGAAGAAAACATCCTCGTCGTCCGACGCGCCCTACTCGAACAGATCGGTATTTTCCAAGGCCTGTGCTTCGATGTGGAGCGCTACCTGCCCGTGCTGCTCGCAAGGGAGAACAACTTCTTCACGCTGCGCAGCCCAGCGGAGACAAATCAGTCGCTAAAACAAATCATCCCCTACGTGCTGCTCATCCACGGCGACCGTGTCTTTCATTACGTGCGCGGGAAAAAATCCGGCGAGCAGCGACTCGTTGCAAAAGGCAGCATCGGCATCGGAGGACACATGAATGACGGCGATGGCGGACTCTTCAATTTAGATGCAGAACACTATCAAACTGTAGTTGAGCGCGAGATTCACGAAGAGATCCATTTGGAAACGCGGTTCACGAATCACGTCGTCGCGCTACTCAACGATGACTCGAACGACGTTGGTAAAGTGCATCTCGGCGTCGTCCATATTTTCCGTCTCGCGAGCGACGCGGCGCGCAAACGTGAGAGCGTGATCACCGAGGCGGGATTCGTGCCCATCGCTGAACTGCGCGAGCGGCGCGACGCACTCGAAACGTGGAGTCAGCTCTGCATTGATGGAATGGACACGCTGCTCGCAGCGGCGAAGTAGAGAGCGCAGAAATCGCAATACGCCTACCGCGCGAGCTTGCGGTAAAGCTCCAGCCGGCACGAGAAGCCGCCCATGTCCACGAGCTGACTGGTGGCAAGTTTTAGCGAGGGCTGCGGGCTTTCTGCGCGGAAGGGATTGGTGAGAACGAGGCGACCACCGGGTGCGAGTTCGGCGGCGGCGGCGGCGAAGATGTCGTCGAACAACGCACGCAGGTTGCGGATGGGGACGCGGCGACCGAGGGGCGGATTCGTGATGATGAGCGTGAGGCTGCGGGGCGGCATTTTTGTGATGCCAGTGAAATCGCGGAAGTCGCAACACGCGAAGCGCGCGGCGACCGGGCCGAGGCGCGCGGCGGCGAAATTTTTCTCCGCAATCGCGATGGCGTCGGCGCTTATGTCGCTGCCAAAAACACGGCGGACTCCACCGAGGAACGTGCGCTCGATGAGTTCGAGGCCGGAGCCGCAAAAGGGATCCCAGATGTTTTCGTTTTCCTGCCGCCCCGCAAGTCGCGCCATGCACGCGGCGAGCGGCGGATGCGATGCGGCGGCCACATCGTCGAGCCGCCAGACATGGCGCGGATCGGGCGAAATGCGCGGACGCAATTCCACGGAGTCGCCGTGAGCGGTGGGATGAATATCAATCGCCCACGGCGCTTCGCGGGCGTCGTTGAGGATTTGCGGGCAGAGTGCGTAAGCGCGATTGGCGATGTGGCGCACGGCCCCGCGCTGGTGGCCCTTCGCAACGAAATCGAGACGATAGCGGATCGCGCCATCGGTGAGCGCGCCGAAGAGCCGCTGCGCAAGCGTGGATGCGATCACTTTCGCCAACGCCTCGATGGACTCCGCCTCGCTCGCCGATTTCACGCAGCCGAGAACAAAACCGACCGTGCCGAAACAGCGCAGCGCAAAAATATCAGCGAGCGTGAATGGGGCCTTCGCCGTGATGACGACGAGCCCCGGTTGCACATCCTCGACGCGAAATATCCCCCGCCCTTCCACCTCCTCGCGCACGATGCCCTCCAATCCCGCACGTCCGCGTAAATGAATGCGCCACCCCGCGAAATCCGGCACGGCGCGATCCATCACGATGCGGCTCGGCGACTGACTGCGCGCGACGCTCGCCTTCACTTTCTGCTCCGTCTGCACGCCCAGCGCGCCGCTCGCAGCGAGTATTTCCAGCGTGGCTTTCCCGCCGATTTTATCGAGCGACTTGCTGAGAAATTTCGCCTCGCGCTCATTCGTGCCTTTGCGAAACAACGCGAGAAGTTCCGCCTCATCGTCCGCGCTCGCGCCGAGCTTCGGCAACTCCGCCATCGCATAGCGGCGTATTTTTTCCTCCGAGTCCTTCAGCAATTTCCGCAGCCATTGCCGCACCTCCTCCCGCTGCTCCGCCGGGCCGGATTCGGAAAAAACCACACCCACCGCGCGGATGACGCTCACATTTTCAAACCGCTCCCTCGCCGTCGCCTTCTCGAAACGCTGCACCTCCCCCATCCAGAGTTCCTCCCACGACAAAGCGCGCAACTGTCTATAAAGTTCCTTACCGGCGTTTCCTTTTTTCATGGATGCCTGAACTTAGAGGATCAAATCGAAGAACTTGAAACATCTATGTTCAAAAAGTGGAGGCGAGGGGAGTTGAACCCCTGTTACCCCAACAGTAGTCCATCAATGTCCACAGAAATCCTATCTACAGAGTAGAATACGCCAATGGATTTCTGTGGACAGGCGCGGCATGTCTTAGCTATTGTCTTAGTTTTATGGCCTCCATTTGGAAACATCCTGAAGCCAAATTCTACTTCGCCCGGTTCAAAGATGTGACCGGCAAGTGGCGCAACAAGACCACACGTTGCACCGACGCCAAGAAAGCAACACGAATTGCAGATGGCTTCGAGGCGGCGGCAAGAACGCGCCAGACCGTCCGACACATTCGCGACAGCATCGCCGCGCTGCAAAAAGAAGTCACGGGGGAGACTCTGGCATTCCATTCCCTCAGCGAGTTTGCGGAGTCATGGCTCACATCCAAAACACCCGAGGTCGCGCCCGGAACACTTGCATTTTACCGGAACGCGGTTGCCAAGTTCACGGCCTTTCTCGGAGCCAAGGCGAATAGCGAGCTTGCCGAGATTACGAGCGATCAG
>JAYUIF010000274.1:0-8598 GCA_043766295.1 Spartobacteria bacterium
CCCGCGCCGAGTTCCTTCAGAACATCCAGCGTCGTCTGGTGGAATTCGATGACCTCCGGCGCGTTCGCATCGAGGAGATGGATGAGAAAATCCGCCTGCACCGCCTCTTCGAGCGTGGCCTTGAATGCCTCGACGAGCCGGTGCGGCAGCTTGCGCACAAAGCCGACCGTGTCCGTGAGCAGGAGCGGCTGCTTCGAGGGCAGCGCGACCTTCCGCGTCGTCGTGTCGAGCGTCGCAAAGAGCTTGTCCTCGATGAGCACTTCCGCACCGGTCAGCCGACGGAGCAGGGAGGATTTTCCCGAGTTTGTGTACCCGACGATGGCGCAATTGGGCACCGGCGTGCGCTGGCGGTCTTTGCGTTGCGTGGCGCGTGCGCTTTTGATCTGCTCCAGCTCGCGCTTGAGGCGGTCGCTCGCCTTCCACATGCGGCGGCGATCCTGTTCGAGCTGGCTCTCGCCTTCGCCCTTGCCGCCGATGCCGCCGCCCTGCCCGCCGAGATGGCCCCATGCGCGGGTGAGGCGCGGCAGCGAGTATTCGATTTGTGCCAGCTCGATTTGCAGACGCGCCTCACGCGAACGGGCGCGGCTGCCAAAAATATCGAGGATGACTTTTTGCCGGTCCAGCACTGGCACGCCCGCGAGTTCCTCCCAGTTTCGCTGCTGGCTGGGCGAGAGGTCGTGGTCGAAAATCAGCGCGCCCAATTGCTCGGCTTTTACGCGTTCGCAAATTTCCTCCGCCTTGCCGCTGCCGAGCAGGTAGCGGGCATGGAGTTCGCGGTGGTAAACGAGCATTCGATCTGCAATCGGGACACCGAGCGTGCGCACGAGTTCATCGAGTTCTTCGAGCAGGCTGGTGGCGTTGTCGCGGTCGGCAGGCTCGGTGTAACTGCCGATCAAAAGTGTGGGGCGTGAGATGCGCGGTGCGGTTTCAAACATCAGTAATGTCGGCGAGCATAGTGGGCGCGGATTTCGGCGCAATCGTCGCGGCAGAAAAAATTCCGTGTAACCTCTTGGCCCATCGTTTGCTTTCTCACGCCTCGTGTCAGCCACTGCCCTGCCAACTCCGCCGCCTGCTCCGTCATCGTCGCTCAAGAAAAATAAAGAGCCCTACGCGGAGTCAACGCCCTCCATGATCGTTCGTCGGGAAAGTGCGGGCGGTGCAGGGCGTCTGCAAAACTGGCGCGTCTGGCAAAAGATGCTGCTTTGCGCCATTCTCATTTTTGTGCCGACAGCGGTGACTGTGTCTGGCGCGCTGGGCTCCGTTTTTGCGCTGATGCCGGGCAAATTGGGCGCGGTATTTCTCATCGTCGGGATCGTGGGCCTCATTGCTGGAGGCTACGGCACGGCGCGGATTATCCGCGATTTGTGCGAGCCGCTGCGGAAGCTTTCGCGCGAGGCCGGTGAGATCGCGGAAGGCAAACGGGAAGCTCTCACTGTGGAGGCGCGGAAAGATGAGATTGGCGAACTGACGGAGGCGTTTCGCCGTGTAGTCGAGACGAGCCGGCGGGATCGTGAGCGTATGTTGCAAAACAACAACGAACTTCAGGCGATGAACGAGCAGTTGGAAACTGCGAACCAGCAGGTGAAGTCGTTCGCCTTCAAGGCAGGCGAGGCCAACATCGCCAAGCGCGATTTCCTCGCGGTGATGAGCCATGAAATCCGCACGCCGGTGAACGGGATCATCGGCATGGCGGAGTTGGCGTCGCAGACGGAACTCACAGCAGGCCAGCGCGACTATCTCGACACGATCAACTCCTGCGCCGAGTCGCTGCTCGTGCTCCTCAACGACGTGCTCGATTTTTCCAAAATCGAGGCAGGCAAGCTGGAACTCGAACGCACGGAATTCAGCCTGCGCGATCTGCTCGGCGAGGCACTCACCACGCTCGCTCCGCGTGCTCATAATAAAAACCTCGAACTGCTCCTGCACATCCGCCCCGAGGTGCCGGATCTCCTCGTTGGCGACCCGCATCGTCTGCGTCAAATCGTGGTGAATCTCGTAGGCAACGCGCTCAAATTTACAGAAAAAGGCGAGGTGCTCGTGCGTGTGGAAAATTCAAAGTGGATCGAAGGTCAGGCAGAGCTGGCTTTTGCAATTGCGGACACCGGCATCGGCATTCCGAGTGATCGAGTGGAGACGATTTTTTCGCCGTTCAGTCAGGCGGATTATTCGACGACGCGGCGTTTTGGCGGCACGGGACTCGGTCTGGCGATCACGCAGCAGCTTGTGGGTTTGATGCTGGGTGAGATGAAAGTGGAAAGCGAAGTTGGAAAGGGAAGTGTGTTTCGATTCAGCGCGCGCTTTGGCTACCAAAAGCCCGATGCAAACGTCCGCGATTATGCGTTGGATAGTTTTCGCGGGATGCGCGCTCTCGTGCTCGATGCGCACCCAAACAGCCTGCGCATCACCACCGAGTTGCTCAGTTCGTGGCAGATCAAAGCCGAGCCGGTGCGCGACGTGGTCGCCGCGCTCAAGGAGCTTCGTAGCGCGGCATCAGCGGGAAAGCCCTTCGATCTTTTCATCGCCGATGCCGTGCGCCCCGAGAGCCCCGGCGTGAAGCTCGCCTCGACCATAGATAGCTACTCGGAACTCATCTCCACGCGAGTCGTGCTGCTCGTTTCATCACCACGGCGCGGCGAAATGGATCGCTATCGCCACGCAGCGATCCGGGCCACGCTCATCAAGCCCGTGACCACCCGCTCGCTGCGTGTGGCACTTTCCAAAGCAACTGCGGATGCGAAAAACGATTCCGGGATGTCTGTTCCGAAAAGTGCAATGCCTGCGCAGCGACCGCTCGCCGTGCTTGTGGCGGAGGACAACGCGGTGAATCAGCGACTGGCGAAACTCAATCTCGAAGGGTGGGGGCACGAAGTCGTTGTTGCGAATGACGGACAGGAGGCTGTGGAAAGATACAAAGAGCGCGAGTTCGACATCGTGCTGATGGATTTGCAAATGCCACGGCTCAGCGGATTCGAGGCGGCATCTGAAATCCGCAAAGTCGAAAAATTACGCGGCACGAAACGCACACCCATCCTTGCGCTCAGCGCGAACGTCCTCAAAGGCGTGCGTGATGAGTGCGCAAAAAATGGGATGGATGGCTACGTATCCAAGCCCGTCCGCCAGCAGGAACTCGTCACCGCGATCTCCCAAGTCATTCCGAAATTATTCACCGACTCGGATTCTGGAAGCGCATTTCTACAGACCGGCGCAGGCAAGAAAGAGCAGCCTGCAAGCCCGCCCCCGCCGACGCCCGCCAGCACTGCCGCGCCTGCGGAGATAGCTAAAATCGAGGCTCCAAAAGCAGCGCCGATACCGCAGCCTCCAGCACCGCCGGCATCCGAACCCACGCAGCCATTGGTCGAGACATCCGCCGCGCCGCCGCTTTTTGATATGGAACTGCTCATGAGCAATATCGGTGGAGATATGGGTATGCTCGGGGAGGTCATTCAACTTTGTCGCGAGGGCGATGCACCGCGCCTCCTTAAAGATCTATCCACTGCGCTTTCCAAAGGCGACTGCCCGGCCGCAGCCAAGGCCGCGCACGGACTCAAGGGGATGGTCGGCGCCTTCAACGCCACCGAGGCATGGACTGCTGCAAAGCACCTCGAAGCGAGCGCGCGCGAAGGGAAAGTGGAGCAACTCCTCAACGAGGCGGACGAGTTTGTGCGCGCATTGCGCAAGCTGCTCGCCGAACTCGAAAAACTCGCAGGCGTCGCGCATCAGCATCTCGGCTGGATTTAGTTGCGATGTGAATTTTCTCCCCAAACCCACCATTGAGCAGTCAATCTCCACGCATGAACGATACACCTTCCGGTCAACTCATCCTATGGGGTTCACGCGGCTCATCTCCAACGCCGGGCGGGCGCTTCATCCGCCATGGTGGTCACACGTCATGCCTTTCGTTTTCGCACGATGGCGCGCAATTCGTCTTCGATGCGGGCAGTGGCATCCGCGAATTGGGCCGCGCGCTGATGGAGGATCCGCCGAAGCAAATGCATCTCTTCATCACGCACACGCACTGGGATCACATTCAGGGCTTCCCGTTTTTCACGCCCGCCTACACGCCCGGTTGGGAAATTGAAATCTACGGCGCCAAGCATCTGCGCAAGCCGCTCAAGTCTATTTTCAAGGGCCAGCTCGACCGCGATTATTTTCCCGTGCAGCTCGAAGACATGCGCGCCCACCTCGATTTTCATCATCTCAACGACGAGCCGCTCACCATCGAAGGTGTGAAAATTTCGTGGATCGCCGCCGACCATCCCGGCGTCACGCTTGGCTATAAAATCGAAGTGGAAGGAAAAAAGATCGTGTGGTTTCCGGATAACGAATTCCTGCGCGGCCATCTCGATCCGCTGGATGAGTTGACTCGTGAGAGCGAGGTGATTCGCCCGTATCTTCCGGTCGTGGATTTTGTGAGTGGTGCCGATTTGCTCATCCACGAGGCGCAATACACCGATGACGAATATCCCAGCAAAGTCGGATGGGGTCACTGTAGCGTGGGCAACGCCTGCGCGCTGGCACATCTCGCTGGAGTGAAGCGATGGATCGTCACTCACCACGACCCCACGCACGACGACGCATTTCTTGAAACGAAGCTCAACCTCACGCGCCGCCTGCTCGATCGCATGGGCAGTAAAGTCCATGTGAGCCACGGCTACGATGGGCTGACGGAGTATTTTTAATCGTCATCCACTGCGCACGCGGAGTCTGTTATTACAGCGCGAGGAAGTTTTTCAGGATGCGTTTACCTTCGAGAGTGAGGATGCTTTCGGGATGAAATTGCACGCCGTAGATCGGAAGTTCGCGATGTTGGAGACCCATGATTTCGCCCTCCGGCGTTTCGGCGGTGATTTCGAGGCAGGCGGGAAAAGTTTCTCTTTTCACCAAGAGCGAATGGTAGCGCGTGGCCTCGAAAGGCGAGGGGAGATCGGCGAAAATTCCTTTGCCATTGTGGAGGATGGGCGATGTTTTTCCGTGCATGAGACGACCGGCACGGACGACTTCGCCGCCGAAGACGTGGCCGATACTTTGGTGGCCGAGGCAGACGCCAAATAGCGGTGTAGTTGCGCCGAAGCGGCGGATGACGTCGCACGAGATTCCGGCTTCGTTCGGCGTGCATGGGCCGGGGGAAATGCAGATGCGCTCGGGCTTGAGCGCGGCGATTTCGTCGAGAGTGATTTCGTCGTTGCGCTTCACGAAAGGCTCGGCCCCGAGTTCGCCGAAATACTGGACGAGGTTGTAGGTGAAGCTGTCGTAGTTATCGATCACAAGGAGCATGGGCGATGTTTGCGTGAATGCGCGATGCGCGGCAATACGACATTTCCGCGATGTGCTGAAAGCAAGAGGCCCGTATGTTCCAGCAAAAGATGGCTTGCGGCTTCTGCCTGTGATGCGTTCAACTTGTCTCCCGCGTTGCGGAAAAACTAAAGTTTCGATGAAAAAAACCACCTTACTTGCATTCACGTTTCTATCCGCAACTCTCCTCGCTGAGCCGCCAGCGAAGATTGATGTGAGCAAGCTGCCGAAGGAGAGCAGGGTCGTGGATGAAGTGATCATTCCGGTGCCGAGCGAGATTTTTGGCGTGCTGGATAAACTCGGAAAGCCGAACTGGGCCGGAGTGCTGCGCCCGCTCAAGGGGGTCGCAAAACCTTTCGGCGAACCGCCGCAGCAGGCGCTTTATTTGGGCAGTGTGATCGCCGAGGGCTTCATCGCCGTCGAGGCGGGCGATGTGGCGGAGGTGAAAAATATCGGCAACAGCGTGTTGAGTCTCAGCGGCGCGCTGGGCGTGCGCAAAGCGGTGACCAAGCGTGCGAATGCGATCATCAATGCAGCCGACGCTGGCAACTGGCCGCTCGTGCGCAAGGAACTCGATGGCGCGCTCAATGAAGTGAAAGACGCGATGACGGAACTTGGCAGCGGCGATCTCGCCTCGCTTGTTTCGCTCGGTGGCTGGCTGCGCGGCACGGAGGCTCTTTGCGAAGTTGTGGTAAAAAATTATTCGAAGGACGGCGCTGATTTGCTCCATCAGCCTGCGCTGCTCGACCATTTCGATGCGCGTCTCGGTGCGCTCAAGGCCCGCGCGAAAAAGCATCCGCTGGTTCCGAAAATCCAAACCGGACTCAAAGGAATTCGCCCGCTCATCGGGCTGACAGACGGCACTGAAATTTCCGCCAAATCGGTAAAAGAAGTCCGCGACATTTCCGCCGGGCTGGTCAAAGACATCCAGACCAAGTAATTAACCGCCATCTACGTGAAGCGTTTTATTTCACTCCTACTCGCAGCGGCCCTCGCCGCCATGCCCGCGCAGGCCAGCGTGGACGATGCGCTTTCCTACGCGCTCGAAGCCGCGCAGCCTTATGTAAAAGAAGGGTTCACTGTGCGGGAGGACTATTGGGGCGGCGATATGGCGGTGAAGCAGGCCAAGGCGATTACGCATCAGCTTTTCAAAGGGAACGAGTATTGGTTTTGGATCGGCACGGATGAAAAGGCGGCAAAGGTGACCGTCCATATTTACGACAGCGAAGGAAATCTTTGTGAAGTCGAGGGCTGGCAAAAAGGGCAGTTCGCCGCCGCGCGGGTGATCCCGAAACGGACGGGGACTTACTACCTCATCGTCGAAGTCGAGAAGTCGAACCGGGAGCGGACGCATTGGGGAATGGCTTACGGATTCCGCTGAGGGGTCGTTTTTGATTATGGTTTGTATAACGCACCGCAGTCTAATGCGGTGTGTTTTATATTGCGGCAGAGGGTTATTCGCTGATACAGACGCCCCGATTTAACTCATAAAAATATGAAAACACTCAAAGGCCGCATTATTCCGATTCTCAGTCTTCTGTCTCTAGCTGCGACGGCTGGAGCGCAGGAATATTTCCGCGAGTTCGGCACGTCGCGTTCGTCAGGTGGCATCGGGCGACTGTCGCCTTCATCGGAGGTTTTCACTGGAAACGATTCTGAGGGGCTTTCACCGATTACTCCTTTTGACGAAGTGGGGAAGGAAGAGGACTACAATATGCGGCTTGGTATTTTCGACTTTGTGATCGCTGCCGGGTTGGGAGTTGAATTCAACGACAACATCACACTGGCGCACCGGGACAAGTTGTCGGACATCATCTTTCGTCCTGAAATTGACGTCGAAGGAATCATTCGTTTTTCGGACACCAACCGCATCCGTGTCGGCGTCGGACTAAGTTACGCGAAGTATTTGGATCATCCGGAATTTGATACCGATGGGGTTTTGATTGCGCCCACTTCTGCGATTGTTTGGACGGCGAAATCCGGCGCATTCACCTTCACCGTGCGGGAGCGCCTTTCGTATCAGGAAGATCCGTTCGCAGTGGCGGTGCTCTCGAATATCGCGCTCTACAAACGCTGGGAAAATCAGGCGGGTATTCAGGTGGATTGGGAGGCGAATCAATATACCAAAATCACAGTTGGCTACGACCGTTTTGATCTGTGGGCCAGCGATGACACATTCAAGTCTCAGTCCAAATCCATCAACACGATCTATCTGAGACCTTCCTACCAGATTTCACCGTATCTCACTGCCGGTCTCAATTTATCCGAGAGTTTTGTAAAACATCGGGAGAATATCCAAGCGGACGGCCAATCCCTGCTCGTCGGGCCTTACGTGCAATGGAAGGTGAGCGACCGCACGGACGTGTATGTGGAGGTCGGTTATCAGCAGACCACTTTCGATGGGAAGACGCGGATCGAAATTCTGGATGCCAAGACTTTGAAAGGAACTGGGAAGTTTGCGGAAGACGGCGAGGACACGAGCGGTGTGTATGCAAAAATCGAGATCACCAATCGGCCAACGGAGTCCTTTAAGCACAAGTTGACGGCATCGAAGACGACGGAGTTTGGCTTTGGGACGAACAGCTACGATTTGTATCATGCCGAGTATTCAGCGGAGTGGGCTTTTGCGGAGAACACCTCGCTGAGCCCGACTTTGTTTTACGAGTATTTTGAAACCTCGGGGAATTTGTCGGAGAAGGGGCATCGCTTTGGTGCAGCACTTGGCCTCCAACATATTTTCTCACAACATCTGACGATGGGGCTCGATTATCGCTTTCTGATGAAGGGTTCCGATCAGCCTGACTCTGACTACACGCAGAACCTCGGGATGTTCAGCATTTATTATAAATTCTAGCCATGCGTAGCTGTCTGTTTGCTTTTGGCGCGATTGTCGCCCTTCTTTCCCAGCCAACAGCCAGCGCCCAGAACGTCATCCCCGGCGCTCGCGCATCGTCTGCAATTCCCGCTGCGCAGCCGCTTCCAGCCGCAGGCGAAATGGCTGCGACGGGCGTGGTGGTTCCGCATGACAGCAAGCTGATCCCCGGAGACGAGGTCTCCATCAAAATCGAGGAGGATCGGGATTTGCCTTGGAAAACAATCGTGACCGATACGGGCGAAGTGGAAGTGATGGGAAATCTCGGGAGCGTTTCGGTGTCCGGCAAGACGGCGGCGGATGCGGAGGTAGTGATCGGCGCTTACTTGCGCCAGCGATTTTACAACAAGGCGACGGTGAGTTTTAAAATCCTGCGCAAGGCGATGGGCGCGGTGCGTCCGTATAAGGTCAATGTGAACGGCAAAGTGCAGCGC
>JAYUIF010000275.1:0-20914 GCA_043766295.1 Spartobacteria bacterium
GGTCGCGCCGACTACGCGGCGCTTGGCCGTTTCTGTTTTCATCCGTGGGTTTCGCTGTGCTTCACCCACGGCTACCGTAGTGGCTGGCGCTACGCGCCATTATTTCCGGCAGCATGACTGTAGAAATCGTATAAAAAGCACAAACCCTCCGCCGGTGAGACCGACGAAGGGCGTGTGAAAAACGATGGATGGTAAATTTTAGGTGCGCTTGAAGAGCGTGTTCACGTCCTCTGGGTTCATGTCGCAAAGGTCGAGACCCATGTCGCCGCGTTCGGAGGCGCTTGCGATCTGGGTGGCGATCTGTTTCACGGCGGGCGCTGCGTAGTATTTCATCGAGCCGACGGTCTGCTGCGTGCCGAAGACGAGGACGAGGAGGCAGTGCTCATCAATGTTAAGGATGAGCGTGCTGTAGGTCTCGCCCTGCTGATACATGCTGCTGAAATTGTGTTCGTTCACAAGCTGCGCCATGAATTGCGTGGCGTTGAATGCGTTCGATCCGAGGGTGGCGAACGTGACTGTGTCCACGGATTCGCTGCTGCCAAACTGGTGGATGAGGTAGCCTGCCTTTTCGACGATCATCGCCAGCATGGCTTCGCTCTTTTTAACCAAGTCCTCAAGGACGCGATCAAAACACGCGAGGTCTTCTTCTATGAGTTGTGGAAATGCCATGTGGATGGAGTTTTCGCGCTGGAGCGAGGTGGTTTATTTGTTGAGGTATTTGTGAATGAGCATCTTCGTAATCATGTTCAATGACTCGAAAACTCCTTCGCACTTGTTGGCCACGCCCTCAAAATACGGGACGTGGACATCGCGGTTGTTGAGCACGTATTCCAGATACTCGACGGGGGCCGCGTCCTCCATGTCGCGCTTGTTGTATTGGATGACGTAGGGGATGTCATCCACGTTGAGGTTCAGCGATTTCAGATTGTCGAGCATGTGGCCGAAGGTCTCGATGTTTTCGCCCATCTTGTCGTATTGGCTGTCGGCGACGAAGACGATGCCGTCCACGCCACGCAGCACGATCTGGCGAGTGGCGTTGTAGATGACCTGGCCGGGGACGGTGAAGAGTGAGAACTTGGTTTTGAACCCCTTGATCGTCGTCGCTTCGAGCGGGAAGAAGTCGAAAAAGAGCGTGCGGTCGCTGCTCGTCGCAAGGCTGGTCATTTTGCTCTTCGGAGCAGAATCGGGCACTTGCACGTTGGCGTGGACCTGTTCGAGGTTGGTGGTTTTGCCGCTCTTTGCTGGACCGTAATAGACGATCTTGAGCTGCAGTTCCTTGGTGGCTCGGTTGATGATTGCCATAGTGTTCTAGTTGTTAAGCGTTTTGGTTTGCGAGTTCCTCGGCAATGAGGTGGAGACCGCCTGGTAGCGTGGTTCCGGTTTTACCGAGAGTGGCGAAAAAGACTTTTCCTTTGCGGAAGAAACGGCACGGGCCATTCGATGTGACGACGGCGACCTCCGAGGTTTCGCCGAGTTGCATTTCGCCGGTGTATTTATCGAGGCGGCTGAAAATCTGCGGCATGAAAGCGGCAAACGTGTCGCCTTCGATTCCGTCGGGAAGTTTTTGCGCAACGACGAGTCCTTCTTCGAGTGCGACGATGGCGCCGATCACACCGGGCAGGCCGCATGTGAGTTTCACGAGTTCGTTGGGGTTCCAACTCGTCTTGCCGGTGTCGTTGAAAAGTTCGCCGAGGTTTTCCGGATCCCTGTTCGGTGCGACGGTGGAAGCCGACGCGACGACGGCCACTGGCGGCTGATCTGTAACGCGAATCGGCGAGGCAGGGGCCGCCGAGGAAATCAGTGGAAGCGGTGCTGCGGGTGCGACCGCTTGCGGCGATGCGGCGGGAGTTGCGGGGATGGCAGGCGCTGGTGGCGGCGCGGCAGGCGTGCGTCCAGCAGCCGGGGCGAAGAAATCCGGCAGCTCCTTGTTCACCGCTGCTTTTGAAGAACTGCGTTTCTTCGCGCCGGTCGCTGCAACAAATGCAGGAGCGACAATTTTCAGCGGCAGCAAAAGCTGGGTGTCTTCCGGGATGTTGATGCCTTCGGAAGGCGCGGGGCGCAGATAGCCGCGAAGTTGTCCCCATGTGAAAATGACTTTTCCTTTTTGCAGACCGGCGCTGACTTCGCTGACAGGAAGAATAATTTTGGTATCGCCCGGTAGAATAGAGAGATCACTACGAATCCCATCGGGCCAGGCTGCGGCGACTTCAAAGAGTGTGAGAGACAGTTCGCCATCAAGCTTCAGCGGCTCGGGGGCAGTCTCAACGGGCTCGCTGTGCGCGTGGCCGTTGGTGCCATTTTCGCCTCCCTCGCTGCCTGCCTGCTCGCCTGAAGGTGCGCTGGATTTCTTCGGCTGCTCGATGGCAGACGGCGCTGCTGGTGCTGGTGCCGCAGCGGGTTGATTGACTGTCCGCGAACTATTGCTCTCGCCAAAAAGTCCGCTGATTTCGTCCGGCACAACATAGCTGCGCTGATCGTTGCGGCGTTTCAGGCGACCGGGATTGATGCTCTTGAAAATTTCACCGAGCGGCACATCCACCATGCGCTTTTCCTCGATTTCTGTTTTGCGGAAAGTGCCGCTGGGCGCCTGACGATACAGACTGACAAGCGACATCTTCACCGAGCCGGTGGGGAGTTGCTTCATGATCGCATTCACCGGCAGAACAACCTTCACGGAAGGTTCGGGCAACTGGTTGATGATCAGCTTTAAATCATTCGGAAGCTTTTCCAAAATCGAACGCAGCGAAAGCGAAGCGACCTCCACGGCTCCCGCAGCCTCGGGATGATGTCGCGCGGAAGCGACAGCCACAGGAACTGGAGTGTGAGTCTGGGCGGCTTGGAAGCCTGCCTTGCTAAAAAGTTGTTTGAGAAACTTGAACATCGTCGGGCGGTTTTTGCAAAAAGAGGGTTAGCAGCATGGATGCCACTCCCCATGTCGATACAAAAAAAACTTTCGCGCCTGCTGGCGGCTTGCCCCTTGCTTGAATTTAATATTCCTCCGCGTTGCAAATTAAAACACGGGCCTTACACACCGACACCGCACATGGGCGCACGCCAAAAAATTCTCATCCTTGATGACGAGCAGGATCTCTTGGAAATCTACCAGGAAATTCTCGCCCGCCTTCCCAGCCAGCCCGAAATCCGCACCGCCACCAACGGACACGACGCCATCGCACTCCTCGAAAACGAACCGTGCGCCCTGCTGCTTGTGGATTTAAATATGCCGCAGATGGACGGCTTTCAAGTGCTCGCCATCGTCCGCCGCCGCTTCCCCACACTCCGCACCGTGGTGATGACGGGCGCGACCGAGGCAGATCTCCGCGCCCGCGCCTACAGCATTGGCGTGGATCTTTATTTGGAAAAACCGAAGACGGGCCGCGAGATCATCTTCTTCGTGGACTGCATCGAGAGCCTGCTCGAACGCGAGAACCAAGGCGGCTTTCGCGGCGTTCAAAGCAAGACCCTCCTCGATATTCTCCAAATGGAGTGCATCACGCAAAACACCTGCGTGCTCAAAATCACCAGCGCCCACGGCGAAGGTCGCGTGTGGATTCAGAAAGGCGAAATCATTGACGCCGCCGTCGAAGAAAAAAGCGGCAAGCCCGCGATCGTCGAAATGCTCTCCTGGAAAGCCGGCAACTTTGAAATCCTGCCCTACGGCCTCCCGCGTCCGCGCAATATCTTCATCAACTACGAAAGCCTGCTGATGGAAACGGCGCAGACCATGGATGAAGCGGAGGAAGTCTCAGAGAATCCTGAAAACACCCCCGAGGGAATGCTCGCATCCTTCTCGCGTTTCACCGGCGTCCAATTCGCGATGGCCGTGCAACTCGGCGGCAACAGCCACGAGCATTGGGGCTGCGACGATCCCATCGCTCTCGGCGATTGGATTTCCAAAACCACGCAGGCATTCAAACAACTCGGCGCAAAAATCCAGACCGGCGAACTCCTCGACATCGAATCCCTCGGCCAGCAACGCCACCTCTCCATTCTTTCCGGCGACGAAGAAGCCCTCGGCATCGGCTTCACGCGCACACTCGGCATCGGCCAGATCCGCGATACCCTCAAGCAAATCGAAGCAAAATGGGCATACTAAAACCTTTCTCCCGCACCTCCGTCCCCATCAGCACCGAGCGGCTTCCCGGCGGCTGCTTCGCCGTCCACCGTGGCGGCGTCGTCATTTCCTCCACACTCTCCAGCTCGTATCCGCAAAAACTCGTCGGCGAAATCGCCCGCGTCGTCCTCGAAACATTCAAATCCGCCGCCGACGCCAGCCTCCCGCTCAACGACCTCCACGTCAGCTACAGCGGACTCCACATCCTCGCCCGCGAACTTCGCGGCGGCGCACTCATCTTCCTCAATCCGCACCAGCCAGACTTCACACGCCCCAAACATCCTTCCGCCATGATCTACAAAAACCTCGACGAATTCATCCTCCACCTCGAAACCCACATCGAGTGCTGGAAGCAATTCAACCACTACGTGAACCTCGCCCGGGACAAAAAATTCACCCCCGAGGAAGAAAGCCAGTTTCTCGATCTAAAAAGCCTCATCACCCAAGGCACCGAAGCCATCGCCGCAAGCGAAGCCAAAGGCGGCCCGCGCAAAGAAGACGTGCTCGCGCTCTTCGCCAGCGCGCCCTCACTGCGCTACCTTTCCGAAATGAGCGAAAGCATCCCCGGCGTCGAAGGCCAGTGGCACCGCATCTACCTCACCCTCCAGTCCCTGCTCGGTCAGCTCAAAGTGCAGCAAAACAAGAGCGAGGAAAAAACCGGCTGGAGTCTGTTCGGCAAAAAATAGCGGCTATTTCCCAGCCGCCCACTGCACCGCGTTTTTCAGCAATGTTTGGTAGGCTTCGAGGTCGTGCGCGCGTTCGTCGTGGCCGATGGTGAGGCCGACGATGCGGGCCTTCGGGTGTTTCACGATGAAGACTTGCGGGAATACCTTGCCGCTCTTGCGACTGGTCGCGGTGGCGAGGACTTCGATGGGCGTGGCGGCTGGGTCGGCGTTGTAGTTGTAGAGTTCGTCCGTGATTTCAAACTCCGCAGGCACGCCCCTGGTGATGGCGTGTTCGGCGTTGGTAATCTTCATCGTGTAGGGCCCGAGCGCGTCGTGGCCTTTCGTCCCGCCGCCGATGATTTCCTTGTTCCATTCGGGGAAATTTCTCCACGCATACCAAGTGCCGGGATGGTGCGCGATGATGGCACCGCCGCGATTCGCATAATCCAGCAGCGCCTTTTTCGTCGCGGAACTGATGGGCTGATTCGCGCTGAGCAACAGCACGTCCACGCGGTCGAGGATGGCGGGGATGCCGTTCAGATTTTGCGTGAAATCCACCCAGCCGACGACGGGCGCGAGCGTGGCTTTGTCGGTGCCGCCGAAAAACTTTACGAAGTCGTGCGAGCTACCACCGCCGACGATGAGCACGCGCGGGCCGTTCGCCGGGCGCACGGCGGGCGGCTGCGGGACGGGGTCGGTGAACTGCGGCTTGAAGTCAGCGTCTTCATCCACGGCGGCCTTCGCAACCGCGATCGAGCTGCTGTTGGCCAGGATCGCGGCGACGTCGGGCAGGGGCTTGGCGGGCTCGACCGTCGCCTTGAGTTGCGGTGCATTGGCGTCGGCCAGCTCGGCGGTGATGGCGAAGGTCGTCGGCGCGACAACGGTGTTCGTGCTTTCGAGAACAATCTTCTCAATCACGCCCGTCGTCTTGAGCTGCTTGCTGAACCACCGCACCTGCGCGCGCTTCGTGAGGCCCTCGCAGAATTTCGATCCGGGCACGTCCTTGCGGGCGATGTAGTCCGCGATTTCGACGCCGTTTTTAAACTCCAACGTCTCGCTCGCTCCGTCGGCAAAAACCACGGTCGCCTTCATCGCCACCATCTCGTCCTTCGTGGCCGGATACGCCCAGCCGCCGACACCGCCGAGAAAATTCAGCCGGTTCGCTTTGAAACCGCCGACTTTGATTTCCACCTTCGCGGGTAGCGTCTTCGAGAACGCGCCATTCGGCCCGCCTTGAAGCTGGACGACGTTATTTCCGGACGCGGATTTTTCAGACGCGATGAGGTTGAACGGCACACCGTCGAAAACCACGGTGCCCGTTTTTACGAACTGCACGGAGTCGGGCGAGGACTGGTTTTTGTCGTAAAGGCCGAGCGCGGTCGTGGCGGTGAATGCGTCCTTGAGGTCGAGCACGCGGAATTTCCCGCCGTCCACGCTTTGCATGTAGGCGATGATGTCGCGCAGCACTTCGCCGCCGAGTCCCTCGAAGCCTTCAGGCATGAGCGAGCGTCCGGTATTCACGCGCGATTTTAGCTCCGCGACTTTCACCTCCTGCACACCAGCGAGACTTTTCAGCGTGATGCTCGCGGCATTTTCCGAAGCGATGACGCCGGCGAAAAACTGACCGTCCTTCGTCTCTAAATTCCACGCGCTAAAACTCGGGTCCACCTCGGCGTTCGGGTCCACGATCGCACCGAGTAATTCCGCTGCGCCGTGCGCGCCCATGCCGGTGAGTGCGGGGCCGATGTCCGCGCCCGCGTCGCCAAATTTATGGCAAATCGCGCAGGTCGTCGTGAAAAGCGCCTTGCCCTTCGCGGGGTCGCCTTTGCCTTCGACGACGGGGAGAAGTTTGGCGATGGCTTCCTTCTTCGCTTTGGCGAGCGGGTTCAATTCCACCAGCATTTCGGCGGCGCGCTTGGCCACATTTTTGTCGGGATGCGTGCGGAGACGCGCGGCGGCAGTCGGGCCGAGCTTGGTCACATCCACGGCGTTGCTTTTCATCGCGTCGAGGAAAGCGAGCGTCCAGTCGGCGCGCTTGAGCAGCGTATCAAAAGCGGACGCCTGCACGTCGGCGGGCAGTTTCGCGTAGGCGGCGGAAAGCGCCGTGCCCACGCTCGCGTCGTCGGTTTCGCCAAGTGCGGCGATGAGTCCGCGCTGGAAAACTGGCGTGCCGGCGGCGAGTTGTTTCACCACGGCGGGGAGAATCGCGGCGTCGCTACTGCGAAGGCTGATGAGACTGCGCGCAGCGGCGAGACGGGTGGCGTCGTCGGCCTGTGCGTCAGCGACGGCGGAAAGGAGCGAGCCGGAGAGTTTGGCGGTCTCGGCCTTGAGCGCGCCGGCTTTGTCCCACTTCGCGGCGAGCGGGAGCACGCTTCCGCTCGCGCCGCTGGCGAGGAGATTCGCAAGCGCGGCGGAAAGTTCCGGCGTCATCGCGGGCGCGGCCTTCAGCGACTTGCCGAGGCCGTCGAGGATTGTCCGTTTCAGCGGATCGGCGGACGCGGGTTTCACCGCGATGGCGATGACGAGTTTCGCAGCGTCCTCGGGCGCGGTGATGTTTTGCGTCACAGCAGCGACGAGCGGCGCGAGCGAAGCCGCATCCGCGCTGTCGAGCGCCGCCGTGATGACCGCCGCAGGATTGCGCGAAGCCGCGCCGACCGCCGCGCTGCGCTGGAAGTCGTCGTCGAACTTCGGCCATGCAGAGACGATCGCTTCGGCTGTTTTCCCTGCGAATTCATTTGCAGCGATTGCACGCAGTGCAGCGACGCGCACCTGGCCATCCACATTAACGAGCAAGGTCGAGAGCTGTTGCTCATAAGGCGCTAAGGATTCAGTGCCGAACTTGGCCTCCAAAATATTCGCCGCGTTTCGGCGAACGTCCGAGTTTTTGTCGGCGAGTGCAGTCTTCAGCACGTTTGAACCTTTGGGCTCTAGCATATTGGGACGTTTGATCGTCCAGAGAGCCGCGATTCTTGTTTCGGGATCGCTTGTCGTTGCCATCTTGACCAACTCCTCAATCGCGGAAGGAGCGGCACTTGTCAGACCAAACTCACCTTCAAAACGATCGGTGATCATCCGGCTCGCGAGCTGCCTTACCGCACGATTCCGACTTGTGAGCGCTTTGATCAAATCGAAGACGTTGTCCATTTTCGATAAATCCGGCACCGCGATCTTCTTCGCGTCCTTATGATCAATGCGCCAGATGCGGCCGAAGTAGTGGTCGCGGTCGGGGCGCACGGCGGCGTTGGCCTTGTTGTGATCGGGGCCGCGCGTGTCGTTGTGGATGACGGCCTGATTGTAAAAATCGCCAACATAGAGCGCACCATCCGGGCCGACGCGCACTTCGATGGGGCGAAACCACATGTCCTTGCTGCGGATAAATTCCGTCTCCTCGCGGCCCGGCAGTTTTTTCGCCGTGTAGCTGGAGCCAGCGGGCGTGAGGCGCTCGTGGTGGATGATGTTGATGGTCGGCTCGGTCACAAAATAATCGCCGTTGTATTCCGCCGGCCACGAGCCGCCGTCGTAAATCGCGCAGCCCGCGCCCGCTGTGAAATCGCCCACGCGATCGATCTGCACGTAGGCCATCTGCTCCCACGTCATCGCGGGATAGCTTTTTTGCGAGCCGATGATGACGCTGGAACTTTGCGTGTTGCCCACTTTTCCGCGCGCCAGCGCATACTCGGGGAGGATGACTTGGCTGAGCAGCGTGCCGCTCGTCGGCTGCGTCCACATCACGCGATTGTCGCCGGTGATTTGGAGCCCCCAAGTGTTGCCGCCGCGCGAGCTGTATTGCTCGAAAGCGGAGCCGTCCGGTTTGAAGCGCACGACGCCGGAGCCGATGTTGCCAAATTTTTTACTACCATCGGGGCTCGTCACATCGCCGGCGCTGTAGCCGTGCGTGGCGTAGATCCAGCCGTCCCAGCCCCAGCGCGGATTGTTGATGACTGCGTGGGTGTCGCGTGTTCCGAGTCCGGTGTAGAGTTTTTCGACTTTGCGCGCTTTGCCGTCCGGGCCTGGATCGTGGATGAAAAGAATATCCGGCGCCTGCGTGACGATGACGCCGTCTTTGTAAAAGACGAATCCGGTGACGAGTTCGAGTCCTTCGTAAAAGACCACTTTTTTGTCCATCACGCCGTCGCCTTTGCTCGATGTGAGGATGCTGATTTTATCGAGAGCCTTGCGCTCCTGCTGGCCGACTGCGGGGTCCACGCCGCCGTGATCTTTCCATTCCTTGCCACGGTAATCCGGGCGCATCCCGCGACGGCCATTGGGATATTCAGGCGTCTCGGCGACCCACAGTCGGCCCGCCGGATCCCAGTCGAAATTCATCGGCTTCGTGATGAGCGGCTCGGCGACCACGAGCGTGAGTTTGAAGTCCGGGTGAACCTCCAGCGCCTTGAGCGTGTCCTCGGGTTTCTGCGGCCCGCCCTCGGGATATGTGAGCGCGGCGATTTCCTCCGGCCTGCAAAATTCGTCCACGTTTTCGCGATGCCCCGCCCACGCAATCGAGCGCAGTAAAATCGCGCGGTAGTGTGGCTTTTCAAAAGTGAAATAGAGATGGCCGGGGATGCTCACCACGGCGCGATACGGCTTCGTCCCACCATCGGTGGTCCTTTCGTAAGCCCACATCTGCGGCTGGATGTCGAAGACCTGCGGTTTGTCGCCGCCCTGCTTTCCACCGCGTCCGTATGGCGTGTAGGTCGTGGCGAGAACATGCACGTCGGGCGAGATGTCCATGTCGTAGTAAATCTCGTCGTCTATGCGGAAATTCGACGCGCCTTTCGTGATGGGATGTCCGCCGCCGATTTGCTGATTTTCCGTGTAGTAAAGGTCCATCATTCCCTCTTTGAACTTCGTCTTTCCCGGCACCCACGCACCGCCGATGACGCTCTTCCACCACGCCGGATCATTACTCACCGACGCCGTGTGGATCACCACGATGCCGCCACCGCGCTTTGTGAACTCGGCGAGATTCGCCTTTTGCTCCTCGGTCGCGTTGCCGCCCTCCTGCGCATACATCACGAGCACGTCGGTCTGTTTGAGCTGCTCGGCGGTCGGCCAGTCCATCGCGCCGTCGGTTTTCATCCCGCGCCCGGCGAGCAGCACCTTCCAGTCGTTCAGGAATTTCTCGTGCTCGTGCGCGTTCGGCCCGTGCGATTTTTTCCCGCCACGGATGAAAACCCGGAGTGGCTCGGCGGCGAACGCGGATAGTGAAAGGCAGAGGATGAGACAGAATTGAAGGAAGCGTTTCATGGGAATACTCAAAAATTGAAGCGAGCGCCGTGTGTAGCGCGCGCGCAGACAACCGCCAACCTTTCCCAGAGCTTAGAATAAACTCACCACACACTCATCGTCCTGCTCAAAAAAAACGCCCTGCCGGCTACTCTTCGCCGGCAGGGCGGGAACCACCTATGGCAATTGTTTAGTTATTGGACGCGATGGCCACGAGGTCTTCATCGTCGGCCATGCCTTGGATGAGATGCTCGATGGGATGCTCGCGCTTGCGGAGTGCGCGGCGCAATTTTGCCAGCGCGATGTTTTGGAGTTGGCGGATGCGCTCGCGGGTGACGCCGAATTTCATCCCGACCTCCTCAAGTGTGCGGGCAGCCCCGCCATCGAGGCCAAAACGTGAGTTGATGATTTTGCGTTCACGTTCATCGAGCACTCCGAGCAAATCGGCGATTTCCTCCTGCATGTTTTTGTCGGACAGGTTTTCGGACGGATCCACTGCGCCGTCGTCGCCGACAATTTCACCGAACTCCGTGCCGTCGTCATCGTTCATCGGCGCATCAAGCGAAGCCGGACGGATGCTCACGGTGCGGAGCTGCGAGAGCTTGGAGGAGGAAATCCCCACCTCTTCGGCCAATTCTTCATCGGTAGGCTCGCGGCCGAGTTCTTCACTCATGCTCAGAGCCACGCGGCGAATCTTCGCGATTTTGTCCACGAGGTGGACGGGAAGGCGGATGGTCTTCGATTGATTGGCCAGGGCGCGCTTGATGGATTGCTTGATCCACCACGCTGCGTAGGTCGAGAGCTTGCCGCCTTTTGCAGGGTCGAAGCGCTCGACGGCCTTCATCAAGCCGATGTTGCCTTCGGAAACGAGGTCGAGCAGTGGCAGGCCAAGATTGCCGTAATCATGGGCGATTTTGACCACAAGGCGGAGGTTCGCTTTGATCATATGAGTGCGAGCCTCCTTGTCGCCTCGCTTGATGCGGGCGGCGAGTTTGATCTCCTCTGCGGGAGTCAAAAGCGGCGTTTTGCCGATCTCTCGGAGGTAAATTTTGAATCCTGAGTCTGAATCATCGTAGCGGGACATAAGGCACCTTCTCTTTCTGGTAGTTATAGCAGTTGCTGTGCGGCTCTGACTTTCTTGTCTGCTTTTTGGTTGTTTGGTTTTCTGTCGGATAAAGTTTTCATGGGAGTTTGTTTGTCACTCCATTGTATGGACGTATGAATAGCGGGTTTTATTCCCAGCAGTCAATCATTTTTTTATCACTCTGCCGGTCGTTAATGTGATTAAGTTCATATTCTCTTGGATTGCTCTGCTTAGGATACGTTCAAAGCGATTTGTTTATTTGAAAAATATTTCAGCACTGTCTGGCTCTGGCCTGTTTTTTTTCTCAAACCGCCTGCCGACTCATTCACTCATGAGAGAGCAATGCCGCCGAGCCGTTTCGACAGATTCTCGCATCGTGCGACATCACGCCATTGCGGGTCTTCAAATTCTTCAATGTCGAATCCATACGCGTATTTAGAACTACAAACTTGCTTCTTCCCTGCTCCTTCCGCCCTCATCTGCCCATGCAACTCATTGACGGAAAAGCGATCGCCCAGCGAATCAACGAACAAACCCGCGTAGCAATCGCGCAGCTAAAAACGAACGGTATCACGCCCGGCCTCGCGGTCGTCGTCGTGGGCGACGATCCCGCCTCGCACGCCTACGTGCGCAGCAAGGAACGCACAGCCGCAGACCTCGGGATGCACAGCGTAAAAATCGAGATGCCCACCGCGACCACGCAGGAAGAATTGCTCGCCGTCGTCCACCGCCTCAACGCCGATCCCGCCATCCACGGCATCCTCGTCCAGTCGCCGCCGCCGAAGCACATTGACGAGCGCGCCATCGTCGAAGCGCTCGATCCGCGCAAGGATGTGGACGGTTTTCACCCGGTGAACGTCGCAAAAGTCGCGATGGGCGATCCCGATGCGTTCGTCCCCTGCACGCCGCTCGGCTGCCAGCGACTCTTGATCGAAAGCGGCATCGAGACCGCAGGCGCGAACGTGGTCGTGCTTGGTCGCTCGATGATCGTCGGAAAACCGATGGCGTTTCTTTTGATGAACAAAGGCTGCGGCGGCGACGCGACCGTGACCGTCGCACATTCGCGCACGAAAAATCTCGCGGCGGTCTGCGCGCAGGCGGACATCCTCATCGCGGCCATCGGGCAGCCGGAGTTTGTGAAAGCGAATTTCGTCCGCGAAGGCGCGGTGGTTATTGATGTGGGAATCAACCGCGTCGCCGATCCGACTTCGCCAAAAGGCTCAAAACTCGTAGGCGACGTGGCTTTCGCCGAAGTCGCGCCGAAGTGCCGCGCCATCACACCCGTGCCCGGCGGAGTCGGCCCGATGACCATCGCCATGCTCATGCACAACACCGTGCTCGCCACACAGCGGGCGGGAAAGTGAGCAAGAATCTCGTAGGCAAAGCGGTCTGGCGACTGGCACTGACGACAGCAGCATGGGGACTCAGTTTCCCCACCGCAAAAGCGGTGATGCTCGCGCAGGCCGCCATACTTCCGGGACGGCCCGAGTGGTTTCACGCAGCGTTCATTCTGTTGAATCGAATGTTGATCGCGACCATCGTGATGGCGCTGCTGCTGCGCGGAAAAATGCGCGGCTTCACGCGACTCGAACTGCGCCAGGGATTGGAGTTGGGCCTGTTTGGCGGGCTCGGGATGCTGCTGCAAACCGACGCACAAAACTACATCGCCGCGAGCACATCGGCATTCTTCACACAGTTCACCTGCGTCTTTGTGCCCATCGTCGTCGCGCTGCGTTTAAAGCGAATGCCGTCGGTATTTGTCATCATCGCCTGCGTGCTCGTGATGGCGGGCTGCACGGTGCTGAACGGCGTCGAACTCGGCTCAATCAAACTCGGACGCGGCGAGTGGGAGACGATCCTCGCAGCGGCTCTTTTCACCGGACAAATCCTCTGCCTCGAACGCCCGGAGTTTCATCCAAACGACATGGGGCGCGCGGCCACGATGATGTTTGCGGTGAAAGGCGCGGTGCTGCTGCCCTTCGTGCTCATCGGCGGCGGAAGCGGAATTTTGCACGCCTATTCGTCCATCGGCGTCCTCTCCATGACGATGCTGCTCGCGCTCGTCTGCACCGTATTTGCCTACGCCACGATGACCCGCTGGCAAAAATACGTGACCTCCACGCAGGCCGGGCTGATCTACTCGACGGAGCCCGTCTTCGCATCCATCTGGGCGCTATTTTTGCCAGCGTGGTTCTCGATGTTCGCAAATGTCTCCTACGCAAATGAACAACTGACGTGGCAACTTTTCGCAGGCGGCGCACTCATCCTCGCGGCAAATCTCCTCCTCATCCTCCGCCCCAACCAACCCCCGCACGGCGACACCCCGCAGATAACTTAGAATTTCCAGCCTCCTCGAATGGCAGCGCCTACGGGATTCGAACCCGTGTAACAGCCTTGAGAGGGCTGCGTCCTAGGCCTCTAGACGAAGGCGCCATTCATGAAAGAGCGCGGAAGCTACCGACCCATTCCGCCACGGGCAATGGGAATTTTGGAACCATCGCGCTGCTAGTTCTGATCATCCTGAAGTGGATCGATCGTTGGCTCGATGCGCGTTTGATCGAGGCGGTGCAGGGCCGCGCGCTGGCGTTCCGTCACAAGCGGCGCGATGCTTTTGTCGAGCGCGAGCATCTTTTTGTAGAGCGTGTTGTAGTAGCGCTTCATCGCTTCGCGTTTGTCGAAATCCGTCTTCGCAGCGCGCGAATCTTCCCACGCAGCTTGCACGGTCGGATCCGTTGCTGAACGAGTGCGCGCATCGCGATATCGGATACGCAAATCCAAGTCCGCCGAAGTGGTCGGCGGTTTCAGTGCGGTGCGTGTGTGAGGCTGGTTCGCATCGCGTTTTACGAGCGGCGGCACGTCGTCCGGCAAAACGGACGGTTCAGGTTTCAGGCGTCCACTGGGCTGGCCTTTTGTTGGATCAGTCGCTTCGTCCGGCGCAGGCAGTGCGGGCAGTTCGGCGTTTGGTTTTTCCGGCGCGGGTTTTTCCTCGGGCTTGGCGTCTTGCGCAAAGGCGGGGAGGGCGAGGATGAGCGAAAATAGGAGCGTTTTCATTGCGAAAAAAATTTGTCCCCGGAAGCTATGCACGCACTTTTCATTTGAAAAGCCCGCCCTTCTCGCGAATTGCAATTCTGTGCCCAGCATCATCCAACCCGCCGCGCCCCGTCGCATCACGCTCGACCTCGCTCCTGCCGAGGTCGCCGCGCGGTTGCGTCATCTGCCCGGCCTCGTTTTTTTTGACTCCGCAAAAGCGGAAGCCGACGCCATCTCCATCGTCGCAGCGGCACCCTGCGCGGAATTTCGCGGCCACATTTCCCGCGACTGGGCCGCCTTCCGCGCGGCGCTTGCCGAGCGCAGCGTAGTGAGCGGGCGCGACGACGGACTGCCGCACGGTTTCGCCGCTGGCAGCATCGAATATGATGGCACGTTTCATTTCGCGTTTTACGAAGACGCACTCATTTTCCGCCACGCCACGCAGCAATGGCACGAGAGCGGCGACCTCGCCTCGCGCCTCGCCGACGACGCGCCCGCGCACTGCAAACGTCCCGATTTCCGTCCCGCACTCGCGCCCGAAGAATATCACGCGATGGTGCGCCGCGCGCAGGAATACATCGCCGCCGGAGACATCTACCAAGTGAACCTCACGCACCGTTTCGCCTCCCCGTGGAGCGGCGAGCCGTGGGCGTTTTACGAAGCGCTCCGTCATTACTCGCCCGAGCCCCACGCTGCATTCATCAGCCTCGGCGGGCGCAGTATTCTTTCCGCGTCGCCCGAGTGTTTTTTGAAAATGAGCGGCTCCAGCGTGCGCACGCGTCCCATCAAAGGCACGCGCCCGCGCCGCGCCGATGCGCTCGCCGATGAACACAGCGCCTTCGATTTAATCACCTCGCCAAAAGAAATCGCCGAGCTCGTCATGATCACCGATCTCGAACGCAATGACATCGGCCAGGTCTGCGAATTTGGCAGCGTCACCGTCCCCGAGTTGCTGAAACTCGAACGCCACGAACAAGTCTTTCACCTCGTCTCCACCATCGAAGGCCGCCTGCGCGCAGACGTGGATCACGTCGAGGCTTTGCGTGCGTGCTTTCCCGGCGGCAGCATCACCGGCGCTCCAAAAAAACGTGCGCGCGAAATCATCGCCGAACTCGAAACCGCACCGCGCGGACTTTACACCGGCGCCATCGGCTGGCTCGGTTTCAATGGCGAAAGTCAGTTCTCCATCGCCATCCGCACCGTCATCATCGAGCGCGACGTGGCGCACTTTCACGTAGGCTCCGGCATCGTCGCCGACAGCGATCCCGCCGCCGAGTGGCAGGAGACGCTCGATAAAGCCGCCGGAATCCTCCTCGCCGCCGAAAGACTGTAATGCTCCTTGTGTTTCTCCACAGCACCGCTACACGTCCCCCGCAATCGGGGCGTAGCTTAGCTTGGTAGAGCGCTTGGTTTGGGACCAAGAGGTCGCAGGTTCAAATCCTGTCGCCCCGACCATTTTCCATTTTTGGAAAATGCGGGCGCCATCTGCCTCCATGACCCGAACCACTGTATTCAATAGCGATTCAGGCATATCCTCGTCTCATTCTGCACACGTAATTATTCGATGATATTTGGCCTTACAGTTTATACTGCATGATGAAGATTTTTTGTTTTCATTCCCACGGGAAAAGCCATTTTTATGAGTGCCTATGTGGACCACTGACATTGTAGATTCCGATCTTATTACTCAGGAGAAAGCAGACTTTCTCTTGGCGGAGGCGAAGGAGCAGCTCGCGGCCACGGTCCAAGATGCGGAAGCACTCACCAAGACCGGTATTTATTTCTTGGGCGCACTGCTGACAGTTACGAGCGCCTTAGTTGGAGTGACGGCTACGTTGTTTGACAGCACCCATACCTCGTGACCCAAAAATGGGACGCGATCCTGCCGCTGTTGGCAACGGTAGTTTATTTAGCCAGTGACGCGGCAATGATCATGTGGTCTGCACTTTCTACAAAGGGTCTCGATCATTCCGGAAACTCGCCGAAAAATCTAGCGACGGCTGATCTCTTTCAGCTTGAACTTCGTTTGATAAAATTCGCGGAGGCGGCGAGCTATCAGGAAAGGATCGAAACCAACCACCGGAGAAATGAAAGGGTCGGTCAACGCATCAACTGGGGAATCAAGCTCACATGTCTTGCCCCACTCGTTTATCTCACTGTCCTGACTGTGTGTTACTTTACCTGAGTATTGCCTCCGGTCGAGCGTGTGCCTGTTGGTGGCGGGCTCGTGGGTGGCGGGACAGGAGGTTTTTGACTGGATGCAGGCTTTTGTGGCATAGGCTGAAGATAGTCGCGTTGCGTTGGAGTGTCCACCACAAGCTATTTAGAAGTTCAGATGGGAAGCACAACGCGAACAGGATGAGTTGTAACGAAGTTTTCGCTTTCTCCCCCGCTCCCTCTTCGCCTTTCTACGGTCATGTTTGCTGCCGCTGTCACCGCACCACCCGCTTGGCTCCTTGCGCCATTTGGTTTGTTACTTCTCGCCATTGCGTTGGGGCCGGTGGCGTTTCCGCACTTTTGGCATCGGCGCTATCCGCTGGTTGCGGTCGCGCTCGGTGCGGTGAGCGTGGGATTTTACCTTGTGCATGATGCCACGCCGCTCCTCCACGCGGCGGAGGAATATCTCGGCTTCATCGCGCTCATCGGCTCGCTGTATCTCGTCAGCGGCGGCATCCATATCCGCGTGAAAGGCGAGGCCACTCCGCTGGTAAACTGCCTCTTTCTCCTCATCGGCGCAGTGCTCGCAAATTTCATCGGCACCACCGGCGCGTCCATGCTCCTCATCCGTCCGTGGATTCGCATGAACCGCTACCGCGTCACCGCTTTTCACATCGTCTTTTTCATCTTCATCGTCAGCAACGTCGGCGGCTGCCTCACGCCCATCGGCGACCCGCCGCTCTTCATGGGCTATTTGAAAGGCATCCCGTTTTGGTGGGTCTTCGAGCACTGCTGGCAGGGCTGGGCCGTCACCGTCAGCGGCCTCATCGCGATCTTCTATTTCGTAGATCGCGCGAACTTCCTCCGCGCCCCGCGCGACGTGCGCGAAAAAGAAACCGCCCGCGAAGAATGGGCCTTCCGAGGGCTCGGTAATCTCGCCTTCCTCGCCATCATCCTCTTCGCCGTCCTACGACTCCCGATGTGGTGGCGCGAAGGCGCGATGCTCCTTGCCGCGCTCGGTTCGTGGCTCACCACACCGCGCGCCGTCCACGAGATGAATCACTTCGACTTCGCTCCCCTCAAGGAAGTCGCCTGGCTCTTCGCCGGCATCTTCGCCACCATGACTCCCGCGCTCGCCTACCTCCAAGCCAGCCCGCCTCCACTCGCCAGCGACCTCTCATACTATTGGGCCACCGGCGCACTCAGCGGCGTCCTCGATAACGCACCCACCTACCTCGCCTTCCTCGCCACCGCCCTCGGCCAGCAACACCTCGCCCTTTCCGATCCCACCCACGTCCTCACCTTCGCCCACACCCACGCCGGCACCCTCGAAGCCATCTCCCTCGGCGCCGTCTTCTTTGGCGCGATGACCTACATCGGCAACGGCCCCAACTTCATGGTCAAAGCCATCGCCCAGCACGCCAAAGTGAGCACCCCCACCTTCCTCGGCTACACCCTCCGCTACGCACTCCCCATCCTGCTCCCCTTCCTCACCCTCGTCGGCATCCTCTTCTTCTCCCGCTGGCGTATTTTTGGTTAAAGCGAACGCCGGAGCGATTTGCCACACCGCCTCCGAGCGCCATGCTTCACCGGCTAAAACCGCAAACTACTTTCGCCACACTCACCCTTGACTGCGGAGCGCGTAGCGCATGAGCGCCGCCATATCGGACAGCCCGAGTTTTTCCTTCAGATGCTGGCGGTGGTGATCCACCGTCTTCGCCGTCGCACCCAGCGCCTTCGCAATATCCTGCGTGCGCAAACCCTCGCCGATCATATGCAACACCGCGCGCTCTGGTGCATTCAGCTTGTTCGGCGACTCGTTGATTGTGACAGGCATCAATTTGGACGCCCATTGCGATACATACCGCCCGCCCGCCGCCACCGCCCTCAGCGCCGCACGCAACTCCGGCAGGGAATCCTCCTTTCGCACAAAACCATCCGGCTCCTCCGCCAGCGCCTCCCGCATGAGATTTTCATCCATCGCCCCGCTGTAAATCACCACACGCACTCCCCACTTCTCCCGTTTCAGCAGCCGCATCAAATGCGTCCCGTCCAGCCCCGGCAGCGCCAGATCCAAAATCACGATTCTCGGTTGCTGCGCAATGCACACACTCATCGCCTCCAGCCCACCCGACGCCTCGCCCACCACTTCGTAGCCGCCCTCAATCCTCAGCACGATGCGCAACATCTCACGCAGCGAAGCGTGATCATCCACCAACACCACCTTCGTGAGTGCCTCGCTTTTATTCGATGTAGTGGTCGCCGCCATCGCGTTGTGAATTAGAAGTTTCGCATCCACGACACGGTAAAATTACCGTCCTCATGTTGGACACACATGGGCATTACTCCATGCGTATTAGATAATGCAAGCGCACAATCTCGGCGGAGCGAAATTTTCACATTACCATCGTAAAATCGCGTCAACGCCGCGTTTTTCGCCGCACGAAACCGACCCGCCCGCCCACCGCCGACACGTTTGCTCCAAAAAAACACCATGATTTTATCCATGAATTTTGGGGATTTCACCATCTATACACACAGCCCGCCATTCTGCTTTCATTGCGCCCATAATAAATACCGCTGTGCGACAAAACACCACTCACCTTCATCTCACTCGTGCCTTCCGCAGCACTTCCACGCCTCCCGTCCGCGAGCGCAAAGCCACTAACGGCGAGTCTTTTCAACAAACCCCGGAATCCAACCAATAACCAAATACGACTTACAAAAAAACATGATTACACCAACCCTCGTCAAAATTGCGCTCGCGGAAGTGGGCACTGAGGAAGTGAACGGCTCGAATTGCGGGCCGCGCGTGAATCTCTATAAGGCGGCGACGAATCTGCCGCCGAAGGAGGCGTGGCCGTGGTCCGCTGCGTTTGTCTGCTGGTGCGTGCGCAAGACGATGGAAGTGGAGGGCGTGAAGGAAACAAAAACCTTCAAGCGCCCGACGACTGCGGGGGCGTTTGATTTTAAAAACTGGGCGCTCCAGCAAGACGCCACCACCAACACGAGAAGCCCGCACAGAAATGACATCCAGGCCGGCGATATTGTGATCTTCACTTTCTCCCACATCGGCATCGCGACCGGCTCGCCGGCGGCGGATGGGACGGTGCCGACGGTCGAGGGAAATACGGACTTGGCGGGTTCGCGCGAAGGCGGCGGCGTCTATCGCAAGCGCCGCGACGTATCAAAGATCGCGACGCGGATTCGGTTCACGGTTTGATGACTGGTGAAGCCGTCGTGCATCTCGGGCTCTCGCTCGTCTTGACACTTCGGCGGCTACGAAAGACACAAGGCGTGTGCCGCTGCTAGAAGTCCGCAATCTCAAAGTCTGGTTCCCGATTCGCACGGGGATTTTGCGCCGCCATACTGGCGATGTGAAAGCGGTGGACGATGTGAGTTTCACCATCGAGCCGGGGACGACGGTGGGGCTTGTGGGCGAGAGCGGGAGCGGGAAGACGACCATTGGCCGTGCGCTGCTGAAATTGATTCCGGCGACTGCGGGCGAGGTGGTTTACGAAGGGAATTCGATCCTTGGTTTGAGTGAGGGAGAGTTCCGAAGCTACCGACGGAGGATGCAGATGATTTTTCAAGATCCGTTTGGTTCGCTGAATCCACGGCTTTCGATTTTCCAAATTATCGGCGAGGCGCTGGAGATTCATTTCTCGGCGATGACTCGTGATGAGCGCAGATCGCGCGTGGCGGATTTGCTGCGGAAGGTGGGGCTGAAACCGGAGATGATGGAGCGTTATCCGCACGAGTTCAGCGGCGGGCAGCGGCAGCGCATCGGCATCGCGCGCGCGCTGGCTGTCGAGCCGAAGTTTATCGTGTGCGATGAGCCTGTGAGCGCGCTGGATGTGAGCGTGCAGGCGCAGATCGTAAATCTTTTGCAAGACCTGCAGGAGCAACTCGGGCTGACTTATCTTTTCATCGCGCACGATCTGGCAGTCGTCGAACACATCAGCGATCATGTGCTGGTGATGTATCACGGAAAAATCGTGGAGAGCGCGCCGGCGTATCAGATTTACGAAAACCCGCAGCACGACTACACGCGGAAGCTGCTGGCGGCGGTGCCGAAGTTTGCGTGATGCGGAAAGATCGCTCACGGTGCCTTCGTAGTTTCGTCGCATGACACCTTTTCTCCGAAAGCTGCTGGGCATGAACTGGCTTCTCTTTGCCAGTGTGATTGTGATCGCGCTGGCGGGGATTCTTTTCATCCACGGCGCATCCTACCTGCGCCCGGAGGAGCACTACTGGCAGCAGCAGGCGAAGTGGGTCGGCATCGGTTTGTGTATTTTCATCACGGTGACGCTGGTGGATTACCGCTGGGTGCGATGGATCGCGGTGCCGATGTATCTTGTGAGCATTGCGCTGGTGGCGCTCACCTACACGCACATGGGCGTGAAGGCGGGCGGCGCGACTTGCTGGCTGCGGTTGCCGGGCATCGGTGTGTTTCAGCCTTCGCAGCTCGCGCTGGTTTCGGCTGTTTTGGTGGTGGGGCTTTTTCTCGCTGTGGCAAAAAGCTGGCATCCCATCCTGAAGCTGATGTGCGTGGGAATCATCATCGGCCCAACGATGGTGCTCATTTTAAAACAGCCGGATTTCGGAATGACGGTGGTGTGGCTGCCGGTGATC
>JAYUIF010000276.1:0-8505 GCA_043766295.1 Spartobacteria bacterium
AACGACTGGCGCATCCCCGCGTGGACGCGCAAGTCATGGCGCTACCTCGCCCTCCCGTGGTTTGGCATGAACAGCCACGCAGGCCGGATGCTCCTGATCATGGACAGCCCCTCCGCTTTCCGTGCCAGAAATATTTTTGTGAGCGCCGATGCGCTGTCCCGCGCATGAAGCCTCCGCGCCACATCGCAATCATCATGGACGGCAACGGCCGTTGGGCGAAAGAGCGCGGGCTCCCGCGTCTCAAAGGCCACGAGCGCGGCGTGGAAACCGTGCGCGCAGTGACCGAGGAATGTGTGGCGCTCGGCATCGAGTTTCTCACGCTCTACGCATTCTCCACGGAAAATTGGAAACGCCCCGAGTTGGAAGTGAACGGACTCTGGGTGATCCTTGAGCATTTCCTCGCGCATGAATTGCCGACGATGATGAAAAACGGCATCCGCCTCCGCACCATCGGGCGCACCCACGAGCTGCCGGAAAGCACGCAGCAAAAGCTCCGCGAAACCATCGCAGCCACGGCGGACAACAAAGCAACCACGCTCATCCTCGCGCTGAATTACAGCTCCCGCACCGAAATCGCCGACGCCGTCCGCTCGATCTGCGCCGCTGCGCCCGACCCGAAAACCATCACGCCAGAAACAATCAGCGCCCATCTTTACACCGCAGAATATCCCGACCCCGACCTGCTCATCCGCACGAGCGGCGAGATGCGCCTGTCGAACTTCCTGCTCTGGCAACTCAGCTACTCCGAATTTTACATCACCCCGAAATTTTGGCCCGACTTTGGCAAAGAGGACTTGCGTGCAGCCGTCGCAGAGTTTCAAAAGCGCGAGCGCCGTTTTGGCGGGCTTTAAGACGCAGCGCCACTACTCCTACATTCATGCCCAAAGGCCAAACAGTCCTCGTCGTAGATCCCGATACCGATTTCCTTGCGTGGGCGGTGAAGCAACTCACCGCTGTGGATCTGCGCGTGCTTTCGACGACTCAGTCCGACGAGGCGCAAAAAATCGCGCAACGCGAACGCCCGGATCTCATCGTCACCGACACCCATCTACAGCCCTTCAGCGGGCTTGAATTGCTGACGCGGATTCGAGAGCGCGAGCCCGGCGCAGCGGTGCTGCTCATCAGCCAGTTCTCGACTACGCAGACGGTCATCGAGGCGATGAAACTTGGTGCGTTCGATTTCGTCACGAAGGACAAGCTGCCGTTTAATTTCAAAATGGTCGTGGACTCCGCGCTGAAGGAGCAGGCGCAGATGCGCGCGGCCAAGGCATCGCGCCCGCAGCTCACCGTCGAGCAGCACAACGACAGCATCGTCGGCCAGAGCGATCCGATGCAGCAGGTCTTCAAACTCGTGGGCCGCGTCGCCGGCTCGGATGCGCCCGTGATGATCACCGGCGAGAGCGGCACCGGCAAAGAACTCGTCGCCCGCGCCATCCACCACTACTCGCCGCGCAACGACAACACGTTCGTCGCGATCAACTGCGCGGCGATCCCCGAGCAGCTTTTGGAGAGCGAACTTTTCGGCCACGAAAAAGGCGCGTTCACCGGCGCGGCCACGCAGCGCGAAGGGCGCTTCGAGCAGAGCGACGGCGGCACTTTGTTCCTCGATGAGATCGGCGATATGCCGCTTTCCTTGCAGGGAAAAATCCTGCGCGTCCTGCAAAATGGCGAGTTTTCCCGCGTCGGCGGCAACACCACGATCAAGGCCGATGTGCGCATCATCGCCGCGACGAACAAGCAGCTCGAAAGCGAAGTCGCCGAGAAACGTTTCCGCGAAGATTTATTCTACCGGCTGAATGTCGTCCGCATCCAGCTCCCGCCGCTGCGCGCGCGCGTCGAGGACATCCGGCTGCTCGCCGAGTATTTCGTCCAGCGCGTCGCCACGGAAAAGCGGCTGCCAAAATTCAAACTCAGCGAGGAAGCCATCCGCGTGCTCGAAGCGCACAATTGGCCCGGCAATGTGCGCGAATTGGAAAACACCATCCAGCGCGCGTGCCTGCTCGCGACGAGCGACATCCTGCTGCCAAAAGACATCCCGCTCGGAGCCAGCGCCGCCGACAGCCCGGCATCCGCACTCACCAAGGATGCCGCCATCGAAGTGCTGCTGCGCGCTGCGCAGGCGGACGCCAGCATCGAACTCATCCCGTGGCTGGAGCGCGAATTTACCGTCCACGCCATGCGCGAAACAAAGGGCAACCAATTGCAGGCCGCCAAGCTCCTCGGCATGACGCGCGCCACGCTCCGCAAACGCCTCGAACGTTTCGGCATCACGCGCGAACTCAACATCCAATAATGGTTTCGCAGTCTGGACAGACTGGCCATTTTATGGGATAGAGTCAGCACAATGAAACCGCTTCAACTCCAGCAGGCGAAGGAACAGTTTTGCTCCGTCGCCGACAAAGCCGCAGGCGGCAAGCCACAGCTCGTCACGAAACACGGGCGCCCTCATGTGTGGATCGTCGGCGCTTCCGAATGGCAAAAGACGAAACCGAAGAAGCGCACCCTGCTTGAATCCTTGCGCTCCTGCCCCGTGGATTTGACGGAACTCAATCTCACACGGAGCAAGGATCATCCGCGCGACATTTCACTGTGAGCTTCCTCCTCGATACAAACGTCATCAGCGAAATGACGCGGAAACGCCCCAGCCCACGCGTGCAGACGTGGCTGGAATCGCGCGGGACGGAGACGCTTTTTCTAAGCTCGATCACGCTCGGCGAGCTACGAAAGGGGGCGCTACTCACTGAATCACCGAAGCGGAAAGCCCTGCTCGATTGGATCGAGAAGGAAGTAAAACCCCAGTTCGATGGCCGGATTCTAGTGCCGGATGTCGCAGTAATGGAAAAATGGGCGGACATTCAGTCGGCGCTTCAGCGACACGGAAAATCTGTGCCGGTGATTGATGGCATTCTGGCAGCAACCGCCGCCGCGCACGACCTGACTATCGTCACTCGAAACATAGCCGACTTCAAACTCACAGGCGTGCGAGTTCAGAATCCATGGTGATGAAAGGCTGGCTTTGGAATGGAAACACCTTCGAGCCGGCGGACAGTCTGCCGCTGAGCGACCGTGGTTTTCGCTACGGCATGGCGCTTTTTGAAAGCGTTCGCGTGCGGGATGGGCGTGCGGATTTTTGGACGCAGCATCAGCAACGTCTGCTCACCGCGTGCGTGGAGCGGGATTTTTCCGTGGAGGAAAATACCATCGCTGCGGCGCAGGAGGTTTTTGAAACGGCGGGGATGGATGGCTTCGCGCGCATCTACGTGACGGCGGGCGACGGCTCGCCAGCCGCACCGGCGCAAACTCCGCGCATCTTTCTGTTCATCGAGCCGCGCGAGCCGGAGAAGGAGGAAAGCTGGGACATCGGTTTTCACGACGACAACTATCGCCCGCTGTTCAGCGGATTGAAGACGGCGAACTATTGGTTCAATTGCGACGCGCTCGCGCAGACCCGCGCCCGCAAACTCGATGAGGCGCTGATTTTCAACGACCACGCCGAACTGATTTCCGCGTGTTGCGCAAATGTGTTTCTCGTCCACGGCGAGCGCGTGCTCACGCCGTCGCGTGGATCAGGTTGCCGCTTGGGCGTGGTGCGCGAGTGGGTCATCGCCCGTCGAAAAGTCACCGAGCGCCGCCTGCGCCGTGAGGATGTTTTGAACGCGGACGAGATTTTCCTCACGAACTCCTGGCTCGGCGTGATGCCCGTCTCCACGCTCGAAGGCCGCCCGCTCGGCCCCCGCAACATCGGCCCGCATCTCGCTGCGGAAATGGCGCGGCGGTGATCCGAATCAGCCGAGTTGCGACACGAGACTTTCGCGCGCGACCAGCACTTCCTCGCGCGTGGCGAGCGTCTTCACTTTCACCTGCGGCCATTCCTCGCCGATGAGCACGGCACGGCGCGCACCGAGATTTTCCGCGCTCTGGAATTGCTTGCCGACCTTCGCCGCCGTGAGCGGAAAATCCACGCGATGCCCTGCTTCGCGCAACTCCTGCACGAGCGCGAGCGCCTGCGGGCGCAACTCTTCCTTGGCGATGATGACGAACACCTCGCACGCACGTTCGCGCGCGAGCCACGCATCGAGTTGCGCTTTTGCCGCAGGCGTATCGGCGATCATATTGGCGAGCACCACGTCGCCCATGCCGAAGCCCAGCGCGGGCATATTCACCTTGCCGTCGCTCATCAGCGCGAGCAGCCCGTCGTAGCGCCCGCCACCGGCGAGTGCGCGCTCGGTCTTGGCGCGGTCAAACACCTCGAACACCACGCCAGTGTAATAGGCGAGGCCGCGCACGATGGCGTAATCCACCTCGACGAAAGCACCGAGCCCGCGCGCAGCGAGGTCGGCGAGGATCGGCGCAAGCTCGGCGGTTGGTTCTTTGCTGCGCATGAAAGCGAGCACCTGCGCGGCGTTGATGCCGAACTTCGCGAGCGCCGCATCGGTCTTCTCCGGCGCGGCGCGTTCGGCTTTGTCCACGATTTGGAAAAACTCGTATTCGTCCTCGGCAGTGATCGCGGCACCATCGCTGCGCTTCGCATTTTGAATGAAAAACTGCTGCCATGCGGTGCGGCTGCTCAGGCGCACGACAAAATCCCGCTCCGTGAGCGCGAACGCACGGAGCGTATCAATGAGCATGGCGATCAACTCCGCATCCGCAGCGGGCGATGCTTCGCCGAGGATGTCCACGTTGAGCTGGTAAAATTCGCGCAGCCGCCCGCGTTGCTGACGCTCGTGGCGGAAGCAGCTCGGCACGCTGAACCACTTCATCGGCTTTTTGAAATCACGCTCCCGCGCAGCGACCATGCGGGCGAGCGTCGGCGTCATCTCGGGCCGCAGCGCACCCTTCGCCGCAGCGGGATCGGCCAGCGCGCCCACGGTGAAAAGCTGGCCGACCAATTCGCCGCCGCTCTTCTTTTCATAAAGCGCGAGCGACTCGACGACCGGGCCGTCGTATTCCGTGAAGCCATAGCGGCGCGCGACCGCCCGCCACATATCGAGGATGTAATTCCTGCGTGCGCAGTCATCGGGAAAAAAGTCGCGGAATCCTGGCAATGTTTGCATCGGGGCGCGGACTATCGGCATTCACGCGCCCCACGCCAAGTGGAGAGTTGCGATTCGCCCGGGCACGCAGTCACCAAGTCGCGGCTCTTAAGAAGACCACGTCGGTCATATCCTCATCCTTGTTCAATGTCTTGTCCGGCTCCATCGTGCCGAGAAACGCAGTCCCGCCGTTTTTTACTGTGGTGTTGGTGGTCATTTTTTCGACGTAAATTATAGGCTGTTCGATCACTCCGCCATTCTCGGTCGCATATTTGATCATCTGTTGAAGCGCAGTAAACTGAATCGCCATTTGGAAGCTGATCGTGTCGAATTCCTTCTCATATACGGGTTCGCATTCGAGCACTGTTCCAAGATTCCTTGTTTCGAAAGCTGTTGGCGTTGTCGGAGTCATAGGAAAGGATCCCTTTGTCTCAACAGTCACCGAGGTTGTAGTCGTTTTGCTCGTCGTTGATGTTTTTTTTGAGGGAGACTCAGCCGATCCTATCTGCAGCGGAATTTGCGGTGGCTCAAACTCAGTCGGGTAACGGTGTTCCAAAATGGATTCCACAACCGTCCTGTTTCCGCTGAGCGTGCTCATCGAAGGCGTGGCTATCAGCGTCGCCTTCTTCTCGGCGACGAGCGCCTGCACTTGCTTGAGAACGGCGGTGTAGTCCGTGTTCTTTGGTAGGTTCAGCACCAGCGAGAATGCCACGGAACGGGGGAGCCTGAATACCTGCACTTCAAAATGGATATTGACCGGTCGCGGCGGCTTTTCGACCGGCACCTCCTTTTTTTTACAGCCTGCAAGTGACATCAAAATCACTGCGGCTGAAATTACGATACGGGGAAAAACAACACCGGGGCGGGTCAGGGAAGACAAGTTCATGCGCGAGCGTTGCCATATGCCATGATTGCGTCAAGAAGCCATGACGCAAGAAACGTCGAGAAGCAGATTATTTACATTTCACTTTTTAACTCGGAGTTCGATCCGTTCGCTAAACTGCTAGTTTTTCATTTCGCGTGTGGATTTTCGGTGGGCACGGATTACCGGTGAAAGAGGATCGGGTCGGCCCAGATGCCGGTGCCGGAGGTGCCTTCGATGCGGAGGGTGAGTTTGTTGATGGCGGTGAGTTGGCAGCGAAGGAGCGCGGGGGCATCGCCGACAGCTACGGGGGCGCTGCGGGCGATGGGGCGTCCGTCGGCGTAGATGGCGAAGGTGATTTTATGTCCGGCGAGGGTGGAAGGACCGGCGGAGACGCGGGCGACGAAGGTGGCGGTGGCGATGGGGATATCCCATGTGATGGCGGCTCCGGCGGCGGTCTCGAAGCCGCGCACGGTTTTTTCGCCAAGTTTGAGCGGGGTGCCGTCGAGCATTTTTCCGGCGGCGAATGCGGGCTGCTGCGTGGCGTCGGTGCGGGCGGGCTTGATGGAATCGAGGGCGGTGTAGCGGCTGGTGCCGGCGCGGATTTCGACGATGTCTTTGGTTTCGATTTTCATGCCGTCGTAGAGCGGATGGCGCAATGTGATGCCGGTGGCGTCGCGGGCGACGATGTCGAGCGCGGGGAAGATGCTGCCGTCGGCGGTGACGACCTCGAAGCCGGCGGGCTGTGTTTTGATTTCGCGGAGGATGAGGGCGTGGAGTTCCTTGCGGCGTGCGTCGAAGGTGCGCGGGCCGAAGATGGGGTTGACGACTTTGGCGGTGTTCGTGTCGGCGGATTTGGCGGTGCCTTCAAAAAAATCGCCGCCGGGGAGGAGCGCGCCGATTTTCCCAAGCGGAATCTGTGCGGCGATGTCGGCGCCGAATGGCTGGTAGATGGCCCATGCGATTTCGCCGCCGGGGATGGTGAGATTGCGTGCGCCGGCTTTGACGGTGGTGTCGGCGAGCGAGGTGAATGGCCCGGCGATGCGCGCGCCGCTGACGAGGACGAGGCCGGGTTGAAATTCCTCGGCTTTGGCGTCGGCGAATTTTGCGCGGAGGATGTCGGCGAAATTGAATTTCACCGTGGTGGCGGAGCGGACGACGAGGCCGTTGTCGAAGGTAAGAGTGCCTTCGAGCACAGTGCCGTCGAAGAGATGGACGGTGGCGGCGCGCAGCGGGAGCGCGGCAAAAAATGCGAGGCACAGGATGCGAAAAGGCGTGTGCATTCTAGTGAGCGCGGGGGTGGATGCGCGGAGCGGGTTTGGATTTTTCACGCGAGCTTCGTGCTTTCGTCCTACCGCTGATAGAGCGGGATGTAGTGCCACGGCATCGCGAGGATGGTGGCGAAACACGCGGTGGCGTAGATGGGGCCGACTTCGTTGTCGTCCCAATTGCACTGTTCGCCGACGCGCCTCACGGAGGGGACGATGACTTGTTTCATGTAATCATACCAACGGTGCCATGTGTCGCCGCCGATCATGTATTGCGCGGGGCCGGCGTAGTTCGAGCCGTAGGCCCAGTGCTGTTTGTCGAATTTGTGATCGAAAAGATATTTACTCGCAGGCGCGACGAGGGGGTCGTCGTAGTGGCCGCAGACTTGGAGCGAGTAAATCGCGGCGGCGGTGCGCGCGTAGCCGGGGCCGCCCTGCCCGGCTTGATAGGCAAAGCCGCCGGTGTTGCCGACGGAACAGCGCCTCACGTATTCGACGGCGTCGTCAATGGTCTGCTGCGGCACATCGAGTCCGCCATTTTTCGCGGCGCGAAGTGCGACGACTTGCATCACGGTGACGCTGATGTCCGCATCGCCGGGCCTTGGCTGGTAACGCCAGCCGCCCTTGTGCTGGCCGCGATCACTTTGTGTGGTGACGATGAGCTTGATGGCGCGCTGAAGTTTTTCGCGGATGGCGGGGCTGCGCGTTTCGCCGTAAATCTCGCCGAGCGCGATGGTGGCGATGCCGTGGTTATACATATACTTGCCGCCGTCCACGCCTCGGAATTGTCCGTCCACGCCGAGTTGATCGAGGAGAAACTCCATGCCGCTCTTCACTTGCTTGGCGTATTCGCCCTGCTCGGGGAGATTGCCCGCCGCCATGTAGGCCATGAGGACGTAGCCGGTCATCGCCACGGGATGTTCGCCGCGCCGCCCCGCGCTGACGCTCCACGAGCCGTTCGCATTTTGCTGCGAAGCGAGCCACCGCAACGCGCCGGTGATGATTTGCTCGGTGGGCGCGTCCACGGTCACGGCGTCCTGCGCGTTGGCGTCCACAGCGGCTTGTGGAAATGCAAACGCGGTCAGCGCGAAAAAAATAATGAGCGTGAGGCGGAGCATGGGCGCAGGATACATGGCGCGCGGAGTTTTTGGAACCGCTGATTCAATCGAAGCACATGACACGATGCGAACGGTGCGTGCGGGGTAGCGCCTGCGCCCTCGCCGGGGCGACGTCGCGGGCACACCATTTATACCAACTATCCCATTACATCGGTATAACAGTCGTGGAGGAAGCGTTTGCTCCAGCCAGCAGCCAGCCGCGACCAATCAGGGAGAACGCACGC
>JAYUIF010000277.1:0-3594 GCA_043766295.1 Spartobacteria bacterium
AAATAGTCCCCTTTTTCCGCTTTTGTTTGATACAAGAAAAAAACAATGATTTTTGTTGCACTCTCTTTTTCCGAGGTTACTTGTTCCGCTGATAAGCCCCCAATTCAATAAACAAATTGTTCCTCCAATAAACCCTAGCAAACCAAACAAAATGAAACGCAACACACTAAACCTATTCCTTGCAACGATCGTATGCCTTACGGTTTCCGCCAAAGGCGCGACATTCTTCACCGAGGATTTCTCGGACAACTCCGCCTCTCCTAATATGGCGCTGGGCACGGGCTACAACTCCCCGACCACGGACTTCACCGGCGCTTTCACCATCACCTCCGGCGATAGTAACCGCATCTACCTCGGGACCAACGACACTGATTACAGCGCAGTTGATTTCGTATTCGAGGCTGACGTGACGATTCCTAATCTCGGCAGCCCATGGTCAATCGCCTTCCTCGGGATGGGCAGCTCTAACGCCAATGGCGGATTTTACGGTGAGCCGACGACGAACCAGAACGTCATAACGGCTCTTCGGCCCGACGAAGGCGATGGTGGTAATCTCTCATCACGCGATAATGGTGTGTTTGGTGGTCCGCATTTCAGTGGTATCGGCTTGACCACCGCCACCCAAGGCATGCGGATGGAATGGAATGCCACTTCGAAGCTGGCAACATTCCTTTTTGATGTGGGCAACGACGGAACCTACGACCCCGCACTAACCTTTACCGTGGACGGATCGAACAATGGCTTTACGGGAAGCAATTCACAACTCTTCGTGGGTGGCGGCAATGGGACGACCTTCGATAACATTAGCATCACCGCCCCCGTTCCAGAGCCTACCTCTGCTCTTCTCTGTGCTCTTGGTGGTTTAGCGCTTAGCGTGCGCCGCCGCAGGTAATCACCCCTTTTACACCGCCCTCCAGTCCGGCCAATAGGGAATCGCTTTCAACCCGAGCGCTGCGGTTGTTGTCCGCAGATTACGCAGATTGCGCAGATTTACAGAACTGGAAGTCTTTCCGAGTTGGGATGCTTTTGTCCCGCTCTCGAATGACGCATTGCCCGCTCAATCTGCGTAATCTGCGGACCAAAAAACGGCGTTCGGGATTAAAGAGCGAAGTGCGCGGCGAGGTTGGATCACAGTCCTTCCAAGCTGTGCGGCCCGCGGGCCTCTGGCCTGCGGTGGCTTGCTGAGAGGAGCTACCAGGCCAGAGGCCCGGTGGCCGCACAGCCTGGTAGGACTGTGTTCCCGCGCTCTCCTTTCCTCGCCATTTATTCAGCGGTTCCCTAGACAAGTCCGCTCGCGAGGGCGGTGAGCACGATGAGCAATGGCCACGTCGGCAGCGTCCGTGAGCTGATTTGCAGCACAGGAATCCAGCGCCCAAAGCTGACTGCCGGCCAAGCCGCGTGAGCGATGCGTGCTAGCCAGCTTTCCAAAGGTGTGTATCGTGCGCGCCCTTCACGATGACCACCAAGACCATTTCAGCGCCGAAATCACACATCCCAAAAGTCGGGATGATCTCCCTTGGCTGCGCGAAGAACCTCGTGGACGCCGAGATCATGCTCGGCGACGTGCTCGCCCGCGGAATGCAGATCACCAACGACGCCGCGGACGCCGACGTGCTCATCGTGAATACGTGCGCGTTCATTGATTCCGCGAAGGAGGAAAGCATCGAAGCCATCCTCGAAGCCCACCAAAGCAAGGGGCTGAAGCGCCGCCGCGCCGGGCAAAAACTCATCGTCGCCGGCTGCATGAGCCAGCGTTTCAGCAACGACCTCGCGGGGGAATTCAGCAAGGAAGTGGACGCCTTCATCGGCCTCGATCAAGTCCAGGAAATCGGCGGCATCATCGAGAAAGTGCTCGGTCGCGGAGCCTCAGTCACCAGTCACGTTTTGCTGACTGACGACACGTGGCAGCCGCTCAATCTCGTCACCCGCAAACCCACCTACATCCCCGATTGGGACACGCCGCGCGTGCGGCTCACGCCTTCGCACACCGCCTACACAAAGATCGCCGAGGGCTGCAACCACCCGTGCTCCTTCTGCGTCATCCCGCAGATGCGCGGCAAACACCGCTCGCGCACCATCGCCAGCGTCGTCGCCGAAGTGCGCGGGCTCGTCGCCGAGGGCGTGAAAGAGATCAACCTCATCAGCCAGGACACGACTTATTACGGCATGGATTTGTGGGCCGAGAAAGCCGGGCCGCGTCAGCCCGTGGACAGCGCGCGCGGCCCCACGCTCACGCGGCTTTTGCACGAACTCGATCAGATCGAAGGCGAGTTCTGGGTGCGCCTGCTTTACACCCACCCGGCGCATTGGAGCGACGAACTCATCGCCGGCATCGCCGCCAGCAAACACGTCGCCCGCTACGTGGACATGCCGCTCCAGCACATCCACCCGCGGATGCTCGAAGTCATGCGCCGCGAGACATCGAGCGAGCACATCGAAAACCTCATCGCCCGCATCCGCGCCGGCATCCCCGGCATCGCCATCCGCACGACCTTCATCGTCGGCTTCCCCGGCGAGACGGACGAAGAATTTGAAGCCCTGCTCGACTTCATCGCGCGCACGCGCTTCGAGCGCCTCGGCGTCTTCACCTACTCGCAGGAAGAAGGCTCGCGTGCCGCGAAAATGGACGGCCAGCTCCCGCAAAAAGTGAAGCAAGCGCGCTATAAAAAGGCGATGAAGCTCCAGCAAAAGATCGCCGCCGAGCAAAGCGCCGCGCAAGTCGGCAAGACCATCCGCGCCCTCGTGGATCAGCCGCTCGTCGCCCGAGGCGAAGTGGACGCGCCGGACATTGATGGCCGCATCCTGCTGAAAAAACCCGCGCCCGTCGGCGAGTTCGTAAACGTGCGAATCACCGGCACGCAAGTGTATGATCTCGTGGGTGAGGTGGTGTAGCGTTTCACTTCACACTGCGGGAAATGATTGGCGCGTAGCGCCAGCAACTACGGTAGCCGTGGGTGAAGCGAAGCGAAACCCACGGAAAGAAGTATAGCGCCATGCGCCGCGTATGCGGCGCGACCATCATTATGCGCACCGTTTGTCGCACCGCATACGCGGTGCATCTTCACGCATGCCAACCGTGGGTTGCACCCACGGCTACCGTAGTGGCTGGCGCTACGCGCCAACAGTTCTGCGCCCCGTTTCATCATCGTGCAGTCTTTCCCTCTTCGCTCGCAGCGCGCCCTTTGTAGGCGAGGGCGAAGAAGACCCACACGGCTGCGACGCACGCTGCGAGGCCGCCCCAGAATTGCGGCCAGTGTGTCACATTTCCCGACGTGCTCGCTTTGAACCACGCGCCGCAGCCGAGGTAGCCGAACAAGTTTCCGAAGCCGCTGAGTAAAAGCGTGAGCAGTGCTTGCGCTCGTGCGCGCCAGCGTGGGTCAATGCGTTGTTCGAGGTAAAGTTGAACGGTGATATACACGAGCACGAAGGCAAAACCGTGGAGGGTGATGCCGGTGAGCAGCCACCATTTGCTATCGAGCGCGCAGAGGATGTAGCGCAGCACGCCAACGCCGATGCCGGTGAGGATGACGGTTTTCAGCCGCCAGCGCGCGAGGAGTCCGGCGAGGCCAAACATCGCGATGACTTCCGTGATTT
>JAYUIF010000278.1:0-20786 GCA_043766295.1 Spartobacteria bacterium
ATGTCGCGAAACCAAAAGGTGCGGAGCTTTCGATTTCTCCAGCGCGCATGGAGAGTTGTTTGCTTTCGAGTTCGAGCTTCACCATTTGCTCGTCGTCAATCCACACCTCCAGTTTTACCTTCGTGACTTTCACACGAACGCGATACCAGCGTCCATTTTCGTATTTTTTGAACTGCGTCGTTTCGTTCTCGCTCGCGCTTTCGCTGTTCACATTCGAGATGCCTGTGACCGTCCCGCCCCATCCGCCCGCGATGAATGTGACGCATTTCTCGCCGACTGGAAATGTGAAGCCGACGAAGAAGTCATCGCCCTGCACGCGCATCGCTTTGAACTCCACTTCGTAGTCCGACTTCGCGGGAGCGGCGGCGAGATTGACGCCCGTGAGATCGCCGCCGGTGCCGAGGATGATCTGCCCATCTTTCACCGACACTTCGCCCTTGCCCGCGAAGTCCGTCTCCTTCCATTGCCCGAGTGTTTTCCCATCGAAAAGCGACATCCACTCAGCTTCCGCACCGTGCGTGTGAAGCACGGGAGTGATGAGCGCTGCGAAAATCGCAGTGGCGAGGAAACGACGGCGGGTGTGCGAAGTCATAGCGTGAATGTGCGTGCCGCAAACCTTCGCCGCAAGGCGCATCACAGCCGCGAGATCAGCAACTCGCGCTGGAAGATCAGTTCTTTCGGCAGACGGTCGTGCAGCTTTAACAGCAGTTCGTCCTGCCACAGCAACTCGCGCTGCCACTCGGCGGGGTCGTATTTATTCAGCTCGTCCCACTGCTCGCGCGGGAAGTCGAGGCCGCGCCAGTCGAACTCGCTGTAGCGTGGCATCCAGCCGACTTGCGTTTCGCGCGCTTTGCCGCGACCACGACAGCGATCCACGATCCATTTCAGCACGCGGAAATTTTCGCCGTAGCCGGGCCAGAGTAATTCTCCGGCGGAGTTTTTGCGGAACCAATTCACGTGGAAGATGCGCGGCGGGTCGCTGAGTTTGCGACGGATGGAGAGCCAATGGCTGAAATAATCGCCCATGTGGTAGCCGCAAAAAGGCAGCATCGCCATCGGGTCGCGGCGCACTTGGCCGATGGTGCCGGCGGCGGCGGCGGTCATCTCGCTTCCCATCGTCGCGCCGAGATAGACGCCGTGCGTCCAGTTGAATGCTTGAAAGACGAGCGGCATCGTCGTCGCGCGGCGTCCGCCAAAAATGATCGCGGAAATCGGCACGCCCGCAGGATCGCCGGCCTCGCTTGCGAGCGCGGGATTATTCAGCATCGGCGCGGTGAAGCGCGAGTTGGGATGCGCAGCTTTTTCCTTCGATTCGGGAGTCCACGGTCGGTCCTGCCAGTCGGTCGCGGTCGCGGGGGGCGGCCCGTCTTTTCCCTCCCACCACACGTCGCCATCGGGAAGCAGCGCGACGTTTGTGTAGATGGTGTCGCGCTGAATGGTGCGCATCGCGTTTGGGTTCGAGGCGAGGTTCGTGCCGGGCGCGACGCCGAAGTAACCGTTCTCGGGATTGATCGCGCGGAGCTGGCCGCTGGCGTCGGGCCACAGCCATGCGATGTCGTCGCCGACCGTCGTGATTTTCCATCCTACGAACGCATCGGGCGGAATCATCATCGCGAAGTTCGTCTTCCCGCATGAGCTGGGAAAAGCGGCTGCGACGTAGGTTTTTTCGCCCTCGGGCGACTCGACGCAGAGGATGAGCATGTGCTCCGCCATCCAGCCCTGATGCTGGCCGAGCCATGAGCCGATGCGGAGCGCGAGGCATTTTTTCCCGAGGAGGACGTTGCCGCCGTAGCCGCTGCCGACGCTGATGATCGTGTTCGTTTGCGGGAAGTGGCAGATGAAGCGGCGGTCGGGATTGCAATCGAGCGTGCTGTGAATGCCACGGTTGAAATCATCGCCATCGCCGAGTTGATCGAGCGCGACGCGGCCCATGCGCGCCATGATGCGCATATTTAAAACGACGTAGATGCTGTCGGTGATCTCGATGCCCACTTTCGTCAGCGGCGAACCAACGGGGCCCATGAGATACGGCACGACATACATCGTGCGTCCGTGCATCGCGCCTTCGAGCAGCGCGTGCAGTTTCGTCGTCATCTCGCGCGGGTCGGCCCAGTTATTTGTCGGCCCCGCTTCCTCGCGGCCCGGCGTGCAGATGAAAGTGCATTGCTCCACGCGGGCGACATCGTTCGAGTTGGAGCGATGGTAGTAGCAGCCGGGAAGTTTTTCAGCGTTCAGCGGCGTGAGGATTCCCTTGGCGACGGCTTCTTGCGTGAGCCGCTCCTTTTCGCCCTCGCTGCCATCGCACCAAACCACATCGTCGGGCTGGCAGAGAGCGCGGTATTTTTCCACGAACTCGCGGAGGTGTGGGTTGGGCGAACTGACGGAACCAAAATCTTGAGCCATGCGCGGAGCATCGTCTGCGCTCGTGCGAAGGCAACGCCGCTTTTGGCGCAATGGCTCTCGGGGAACACTTACGTTTAGCTCACTGCGTGATGTTGAACGAATTGAGCTTGCCCCGGTTTGGCGGACACCCTGAGATGCAATGCGGATAAAAGAGAAACCACGAAGATGAGCAAATAAGTTCCGTCTGATTACTCATTCGAGCACGGCAACTGCTAATATCATTCATACTATGTCCGCCATCAGCACTGAACTCGAAAATACAACGGCAGCGGATCTCGACATCAAGAGCATCCTGCTGCTCGACGACGATGTGGAGTTGGCGGATACGTTGAAGTTGTTGCTGGAGTCGCGCAATTACGTGGTGACGACTGCCAAAAATGGCGTGGAGGGATTGCGCGAAGTGATGCAGATGGATTTCGATGTGATCCTCTGCGACCTGATGATGCCCACGATGCCGGGCGATATGTTTTACCTCGCGGTGCAAAAAGTGAAACCACATCTCTGCAAGCGTTTCCTTTTTGTGACCGGCCATAGCAATGACGAGCGAGTGCTCGATTTCCTGCGCAATACGGACGGCCTGGCCATCTTCAAGCCGGTGCCGACGGACGAACTGGTGCAGATGATTTCCCTCGTGCTTAAGCGCAACGAGGCGTAGCGCGGATCACATCGTCGTAGATTGCAAACTGCCGTGCAAAAACGCGCGACCACGCAAACTCCGCACTGACTTTCTCCCGCGCCGCAGCGCCCATCGCTGGCAAGTCGTGTGCAAATGCTTTTGCAACCGCAGCGGCGAGTGCGACGGGAGTGTGTTCGTCCGCCCAGAATGATTGGTCGTGGCAGACAATCCGATCCATCGCCGTGCCGCGAAAGCCAACCACCGGCAGCGCGCACGCCTGCGCTTCGAGCGTCACGAGGCCGAACGTCTCGCGCACACCGGGATGAATAAACAAATCGGCGGCGTGATAGAGCTGCAGCAGTTCCGCATGGCCGCTGAGATACGGCAGCCACGTCACCGCGCCCGTCTCCGCACGCAATCGCTCGACCGCTGTGCGCTGCAATCCTTCGCCGGTGATGATGAGGTGAAATTCGCCCGGCCTCCGTGCGTGGAGCAAACGAAACGCTTCGCACAATTCGCGAGTCCCCTTCTCCGCTGCGAGTCGTCCGACCGAAAGCAGCACACGCGCATCCGCCGGGATGCCGAGTTGCGCACGGAGTTCGTTCTTTGGCTGAGTTGCGGGGCGAAAATGATCCGCATCCACGCCGAGATCCACGGGCTCAGTATTCGTCACACCCCACTGCGCCAGCGTGTGCGCAAGTAGTGGCGACGGCACGAGTGTGCGGGCGTAGCGATTGTAGAGCGCGCAACAATATCCCGCCGCCAACATCACCAGCCAATCTCCCACGATGCGCCCGATTTTTTCACCTAGCGGACGCAACTCCGACTCCGCGAAATGCGAGTGGTAAAACGCCACCGCAGGAATCCGCAGTCGTTCGCACGCACGCGCAGTCCGCCAGCCGACTTGATACGGGTCGCCGCACTCCACGATGTCCGGTCGCTCCGCTGAAAGAATCCGTTCGATTTGCGCCAGACGCAGCAGCACACGATAGCCGGTCACTTTGGAAATGCGCGGACTCGCTATCGTATAAACGCGCGCCGAATCATCGCCCTCCACCGCATCGCGTTCACCGGGGATGATGAGCACATGACTCCCGCCGACCGCGCGAAGGTGTCGCACCTTCTCGGAAATATAGCGCCGCACGCCGCCACTGGCGGGCGACCAGAATTGAGTGATGTCGCAGACCTTCATCGTCGCGCGAAATAGCGCAGCCCGTCTCCATGCAAGCCACGTCCGATTTTTACAAGCCGCGTGTGTTTCGCACTTGCCGCTCATAGGCGTTACGGCACAAAGGCGCGCACTTTGACTGAATGAAGACCGTCCTCGAAGTCATCACCGCCACGACTGATTACTTCGCAAAAAACCATGTGGAGAGCGCGCGACTGAACATCGAACATCTGCTCGCCCACGTGCTCGGGAAAAAACGAATGGAGCTGTATCTCGAATTCGACCGCACGCTCAACGAAAGCGAACTGACACCACTGCGCGATCTCGTGAAACGTCGCACGGCTGGCGAGCCGCTCCAGCACTTGCTCGGGACGGTGGAATTTCTCAACCACACGTTGCTCTGCGACAAGCGCGCGCTCATCCCGAGGCCGGAGACGGAGCAGCTCTGCGAGTTGATTTTTGCCGAGGCGAAAGTGGACGGTTGCGCGTGGAAAAGCGGACGCATCGTGGATGTCGGCACGGGCAGCGGTTGCATCGCGCTCGCGCTGGCGGCGGCATTTCCAGAAGCGCGCTTGGATGCTGTGGACATCTCGGACGACGCGCTCGCGCTCGCAAAAGAAAACGCGGAAAAAGTCGGCCTCGCCGAGCGTGTGGCTTTCACTAAGAGCGATCTTCTCGCGGATGTGGACGGCCCTTTCGACCTCATCGTGGCAAACCTGCCCTACATCCCCAGCGCCGAAATCCCGACTCTCCAACGCGAAGTGCTCCGCGACCCGCACAACGCACTCGATGGCGGCCCCGATGGACTGGTCTTCGTGCGCCGCCTGCTGGAGCAAGCCGCCACGAAGCTCACGCCCGGCGGACGCATCGCGCTGGAGCTTGCGCTCGATCAACCCGCGAAACTTGCCGCCGAACTTTCAGGAAAGAATTACCGCGACACGAAAATCGTGAAAGATTACAGCGGATGCGACCGTTTTCTCTGCACAACACATGGATAAAATTCTCGTTCACGGAGGTCATAGCCTCAACGGCAGCGTCCGCATTTCCGGCAGCAAAAACAGCGCGCTGCCCATCCTCGCCGCGACGCTGCTCACGCGCGAACCCTGCACCATTTCCAATGTCCCCGACCTCTCGGACATTCACTACATGCTGCAAATCCTCTCGCACCTCGGCGCACACGTCGAGCGGGCGAGCGGCGTCGTGCGCGTCGAAGCGGACAAAATCAAAACCGTCGCGCCCTACGACATTGTGCGAAAAATGCGCGCCAGCGTCTGCGTGCTCGGCCCGCTGCTCGGTCGTGAAAAAGAAGCGACTGTCTCCCTGCCCGGCGGTTGCGTCATCGGCGACAGGCCGATTGATTTGCATCTCAAAGGATTCGAGGCGCTCGGCGCAGTGAGCCGCATCGAGCATGGAAATGTGAAAGTTTTTGCAGGCACATTGCGCGGCACGACGATCAATCTCCGAGGCAAACAAGGCCCCACCGTTCTCGGCACGGACAACGTGATCATGGCCGCTGTGCTCGCCGAGGGCATCACCGTCATCGAGAGCGCAGCAGCGGAACCCGAAGTCGTGGACCTCGCCGATTTCCTCAACAAGATGGGCGCAAAAATCGAAGGCGCTGGCAGTCGTCGCATCGTGATTGAAGGCGTGAAGGAATTGCACGGCGCGGATCACACCGTCATCCCCGACCGCATCGAGGCAGGCACCTTCCTCGTCGCTGGCGCGATGATGGGCGGCGAAGTCACGCTGCGCCGCGTCACGCACGAACATCTTGGCAGCGTCATTGATGCCATCCGCCTCGCAGGCTACGAAGTGGAAACCAGCCCCGGCAGCGTCCGCGTGCGCGGCAACGGCCCGCCCAAACCACTCCAACTGAGGACCGAGCCGTATCCCGGTTTTCCCACCGATATGCAGGCGCAAATGTGCGCGCTCCTCGCGCAAACCAGCGGCATCAGCGTCATCAGCGAAACCATCTTCCCGCAGCGCTACATGCACGTCAGCGAACTCAAACGCATGGGCGCAGACATCTCGCTCGACGGACATACCGCGATCATCAAAGGCGTGGAAAAACTGAGCGGCGCGCCCGTCATGGCCAGCGACCTCCGCGCAAGCGCAGCGCTCGTGCTCGCAGGCTTGCGCGCCGAGGGAATCACCGAGGTGAATCGCGTTTACCACATTGATCGCGGCTACGAATCCATTGATGAAAAACTCAATCAACTCGGCGCGCAAATCGAGCGGGTGAAAGCGTAGCGCATCCTTGCGAAGCAGCGCGCGAACTGCTGTGCTCCGCGTCCTCACGATGCCCGACACTACCATCCGCACCGAAGCCTTTGCCCGCGCAGGGCTCATCGGCAATCCATCGGACGGCTACTTCGGCAAGACGATCTCCTTCATCATCCGCAATTACTCCGCGCGCATCGAACTGGCCGAGTCGGAGAAAATCGAACTCATCCCAAACGAGCGCGACCTCATGCTTTTCGATAGCGTCGAGCAGCTCGTCTCCGACGTCGCGCTCCACGGCTACTACGGCGGTTTGCGCCTACTGAAAGCGACCGTGAATCGCTTTTACCGCGCTTGCAAAGAGCGCGACGTGAAACTCCACGACCGCTGCTTTCGGCTGAAATATCACAGCACTATTCCGGGTCGTGTCGGCATGGCCGGATCGAGCGCAATCATCACCGCCTGCCTTCGTGCGCTGATGAAATTCTATGGCGTGACCGACAAAGAAATCCCGCGCGCCATTCAGCCAAACATCATCCTTAGCGTGGAGAACGAAGAACTCGGCATTCCCGCCGGCCTACAAGACCGCGTGATCCAAGTCTATGAAGGCGTCGTTTTCATGGACTTCGACAAAGCGCACATGGAGAAAGCCGGCCACGGTCGCTACGAGGAAATTGATCCCGCACTACTTCCGCCGCTCTACGTCGCATTTAAAAGCCAGCTCGGCGAAGGCACCGAAGTCCCGCACAACGACATCCGCAAACGCTGGAACAACGGCGACAGCGAAGTGCATGACGCCATGCAGCAATGGGCCTCGCTCGCGCAGCAGGTGCGCGACCTTCTCCTCGCGGGCAAAGGCCACAGCATCGCTCCGCTGCTCAATGCGAACTTTGATCTGCGCCGCAAAATTTACGGCGATAAAATGGGACGCGGAAACGTGGAAATGATCGAAGCCGCGCGCAGCCTCGGGTGCAGCGCGAAATTCACCGGCAGCGGCGGAGCCATCGTCGGCACTTACGAAGGCGAACCGATGTTCGAGTCGCTCGTGGAGAAAATGCGCCCGCTCGGTGTTAGCGTGTGCAAACCGCAGATTCTCCCACTTTAATCCACGCCCATGAAACCCGTCCGCAAAGCAGTCATCCCCGCCGCAGGCTACGGCACTCGCTTTCTCCCGATCAGCAAAGCGGTGCCAAAAGAAATGCTGCCAATTTTGGACAAGCCGGTGATCCAATATGTCGTCGAGGAAGCCGTCGCGAGCGGCATCACCGACGTGCTCATCATCATCGGGCGGAGCAAGCGCGCCATCGAGGAACACTTCGCGCCGAATCACGAACTCGAAGACGAACTCGCCGCGAAAAATAAAGCCGACGCCCTCGCCGCGTGTCAGGCCGTGAGCCGACTGGCGTGCGTGCATTTCGTCTGGCAGCACGAAATGCGCGGCCTCGGCGACGCCGTCCTCCACGCACGCGAGCACGTCGGCGACGAGCCGTTCGCACTGCTCATGGGCGACACCATCGTCGAGCCTGCAAGCGGTGCCGCGCCCGTCACGCGACAACTCTGCGACGTGTGGGAGCGCCACGGCGGCAGCGCCATCGCCGTCGAGGAAGTCCCCACAGAAAAAATAAGCCGCTACGGCATCATCGGCGGCGAGGAAATCGCGCCCGGCATCATCCGCGCCACCAGCCTCGTCGAAAAACCAAAGCCCCAACTCGCGCCCTCGCGCCTCGCCATCACCAGCCGCTACGTTCTTTCGCCCGCAATTTTTTCCGCGCTGGAAAAAACTCCTCCCGGAAAAAACGGCGAACTCCAACTCACCGACGCCCTCGCGCACCTTCTGCAAAGCGAACCCGTCTTCGGCTGGCGCTACGGTGGCCGCCGCTTCGACATCGGCGACAAACTCGGCTTCGTAAAAACGAACATCGAATTCGCCCTGCGCGATCCCGCCATCTCCGCCGACCTGCGCAATTACCTCCGCACCCTCCCAAACTAACGATCCACCGCTCCACGGATTCACAGCGATCATTGACCACGGATTACACGGATTTTCACGGATGGGATTTCCAAACCACAGATCCCATATCCGCGTCCATCCGCGCCATCCGCGGTTAAAAAATCCTCGGTCCGCCTACCGCGCGAACTGCGCGAAAATCCGGTTCGCCTCCTCCAGCGTCTCCTTGCTGCCCACATCGAACCACGTCCCCGGCACGCTCCACGTATGCACGGGCGTGCGCGGATAGAGCCACTGCACGAGACGCCCCGGCTGATCGGCGTTGTTGCCGTCGGCGAGATACTGGCGAATGAGCGGCACGACGTGCTTCGGGTAAAAATAAAGCGCGATACCGATGAGCGTGCTCGGCGGCTCGGCGGGCTTCTCCACGAACTGCGTAATCACACCGCCCGCATCCACAGCGACCACGCCGTATTTCTTCGCCTCGGTGAGCGAGCCGACATCATACACGCCCAGCACCGGCGCGTTCTTTTCGCGCGCGAGCGCGCCGAAACCCTCGATGCTCTGCGAAAACAAATTATCCCCCGCCACCACGAGCAGGTCTTCGTTTTCGATGCCGTATTTCTGCACCACGTAGTTCAAATCACCAATCGCCCCCAGCTTGTCCGCATCGCTCGTCGAGCCATCGTTCACGATTTCAAACGCCAGCTTCGCGTGCGTGCGGTTGTAATCATCCGCCCATTCCTGAAAGTGCGCGGCGAACTTGTTGTTCGTCACCACAAACACTTTCGCGATGCCCGGAATCGGCGCGAGATTATCAATCACCCACTCCATCATCGGCTTCCCCGCGACATCGAGCAAAGGCTTCGCGCGGTTTTCAGTCAGCGGATAAAGTCGAGTCGCATAGCCAGCGGCGAGGATGAGAATGTTCATTTGGAAAAGCGCGCGTCTTGTATGCGCCGTGGCGGAAATTGCAACCGCAGCGAGTAATGACGGCGGAACACCTCATGGCCATCGCACTGCAAATCGGACGCGGCAAAGAACGCAGAGAACGCAAAAGACCGGGGATTCCTCTGTGTTCCTTGTGTTCTTTCGCGGCACATTGCCTCCCGGACGCTCCGACGCTCCAAAAGCGATAGCTTGTTGGTTATTCTAAATGCGATGAAAGGGCGCATAGTTCGTGGTGGATGCGCCAGCCATAGCGAAGCCGCGCGCGGCTGCCAGCCCTTTTCCCCACCCGGCGCAGAAATCGCCAGTCAGTTTGTGGGAATGGACGCGATGGACTGAATGGACGCCCACCATTCACCAGTCACCAGTCACAAACTCACTTGATCTGCCTCCGGGTGATGCTCCTTCAGCGTTTGCGGAGGGAATTGGCCGACAAGGATTCGAACCTTGACTAGGTGAGTCAAAGTCACCTGTGCTACCTTTACACCATCGGCCAGTGGGCGCGGGAAAATAGCGGGCACTTGCGGCAGGGCAAATCCAAAGTGCTCCCAATGTGATTTAACGTCCGAGGAAGCGCGCCCTCCCTCAAACGCAGCGCGTCATGCACGCGACAATCTATCCGCCCTCGCTCTTCTCGGCGCGTCTGCGCGCTCCGGCATCGAGGACTTTTTTGCGGAGGCGGATGGTTTTTGGCGTGACCTCCACATACTCGTCGGGGGCGATGTATTCGAGTGAGCGTTCGAGGCTGAACTTCAGCCCGGGCGGCAGGGCGATTCCTTTGCCGTCGCCTTGGGAGCGCATGTTGTTGAGCTTTTTGGCGCGGCAGGGATTCACGGGCATGTCTTCGTTGCGACTGTTTTCGCCGACGATCATGCCTTCGTAAATTTCCTCCTGCGGATCAATGAAGAGGCGTCCGCGCTGCTGGATGGTGTCCAGCGCGTAGCTCGTGCTGATTCCGCCTTCCATGCTCACGAGCACGCCGTTGGTGCGGTTGGGGATTTCGCCTTTGTGCGGCGCGTAGCCGTGGAAAAGTGCGCTGGTAATACCGAGTCCCTTGGTCACGTTCACGAGCACAGTCTCGAATCCGATGAGGCCGCGCGTGGGGATGATGGCGGTGAGTTCGACGCTGTGGGGGTGATGCTCCATGTTGATGATGTCCGCTTTGCGGGCGGCAAGATTTTGCATGATGTCGCCGAGGTATTCCTGCGGCATGTCCACGGTGAGTTCTTCAAAAGGCTCGGTCAAATTGTTGTTTTCATCACGGCGGAAGATGACCTCCGGGCGCGAGACGAGGACTTCAAAACCCTCGCGGCGCATTTGCTCGACGAGGACGGCGATTTGCATTTCGCCGCGTGCCTTGATCTCGAAGTGACCGGCCAGTTCCGTGTCGGCGACTTGCAGCGAGACGTTCGTGCGCGTCTCGCGGAAGAGCCGTTCGCGCACTTGGCGCGCGGTGAGCAGCGTGCCTTCGCGACCAGCCAGCGGGCCGTCGTTGATGCAAATCTTCATCGTGATCGTGGGCGGATCGATCTCGATGAATGGCAGCGCGGCGCTGTCTTCGCTGCTGGTGAGTGTCTCGCCGATGAAGACGTCTTCAAAGCCCGCGATGCCGACGATGTCGCCCGCTTCTGCCTCGGCGATTTCGATTTTCTTCAGCCCTTCGTGACCAAAGACGGCGGTGACTTTCGAGCGGATTCTGCGGCCATCAATATGGATGCAATTGAGCGAGTCGCCGATTTTCACGGTGCCGCTGATAATGCGCCCGTAGGCGAGTCGCCCGAGGTATTCGCTGTAGTCGAGATTCGCCACGAGGAATTGGAAGAAGGGCTCGACGCCGATTTTTGGCGGCGGGATTTTATCAATGATGGCCTGGTAAAGCGGCTCCATCGTGGTGCTCTCATCCGTGAGTTGGAGCTTGGCGTAGCCTTGCTTCGCGCTCGCATAGACGATGGGAAAATCAAGTTGCTCATCCGTGGCGTGCAACTCCAAAAACAACTCGAACACGAGGTCGAGCACCTTGTGTGGCTCGGCGTTTTCACGGTCAATTTTGTTGATGACGACGATGGGCTTCGCGCCGATTTCCAGCGCCTTTTTCAAAACAAACTTCGTCTGCGCCTGCGGGCCGTCGTGCGCGTCCACGACGAGCAGCACGCCGTCAATCATCTGCATGATGCGCTCCACTTCGCCGCCGAAATCCGCGTGTCCGGGCGTGTCCACGATGTTCACATGGAAGTCGTGCCAGCGGAACGCCGCATTCTTCGCGCGGATGGTGATGCCCTTTTCGCGTTCGAGATCCATGGAGTCCATGATGCGCTCTTCGCTGGCTTTGGCTTCGTTCGCGCGGAAGGTGCCGGATTGCTTCAGCAGGCAGTCAACGAGTGTGGTCTTGCCGTGATCAACGTGGGCGATGATGGCGATATTGCGGATGTTTTGTTGTGACATGAAAATGGTTTCTCCCCGGAAAAAGGGCGCGGAATATGGCAGCGCGTTTCCGCGACGCAAGCCCAGTGACTGCTCATTTTCCAGATTGTCAAAAAGCCGCCCGACAGACTCTCAAAACTCATCGCCCCACAGATTCGCGCAGAGAATTAACCGCAGATGTCGCGGATAGCGCGGATGTTCCCTTCGATACTCCGCCCATCCATCCGCGAACATCCGCGCCATCCGTGGTTAAAAAATCCGATCATCCGAGACTTTCAGCGGTTGCTAAAAGCTCCGCACCAGTTTCACCACTTCATCCAATCGCTCGTTCGCATCGCTCGCGCTGAGACGCGGGAATTTTCCGCCGAGCAAAATGAAATCGCGGTTCCGTGTGAGCATCACCTTCGCATCCTTCACTTCGACAACGCTGATTTTCCGTGCCGCTGCGCTGAGTTTCAGGTCGCTGAGCAAAAGAAGATTCTCCACCGCCAGCGGCATCCGGCCGTAGCGGTCGCGCCATTCTTTGCGCACGGCATCGAGCGATTCCTTCGTCGCGATTTGGTTGAGGCGGCGATATGCACCGATGCGCGATTGCGTCTCCGAGATGTAGGACACGGGGATAAATGCCGGGGCGAAATCCGCAGACTTTTCTTTACCGAGATACTCCGCCTCGCGCGTCACGACGAAATCCAGACGCACCTCCACTTCGATGCGATGCCGCCCGCGTTCGCCTTTGAGCTTCGCGATGGCCTGGCGAAGCAGCGCGCAATACAGATCGAAGCCGACGTTCACGATGTGCCCGCTCTGCGCCGTGCCGAGGATGTTGCCTGCGCCCCGTATTTCCAAATCACGCATCGCAATTTTGAATCCCGCGCCGAGCGATCCGTATTGCTGGATCGCGTTGATGCGTTTGCGCGCTTCGCCGACGGTCATCATGTCGCGTGGCAGCATGAGATACGCATACGCCTTGTGCTGCGCGCGACCGACGCGACCGCGCAGTTGGTAGAGGTCAGCGAGGCCGAAGCGATCCGCGCGATCTATGATGATCGTGTTCGCGTTCGGAATATCCACGCCGCTCTCGATGATCGTCGTCGCCACGAGCACATCCACTTCGCCATTCACGAAGCGGTGCATCACTTCCTCCAACTCGTGCTCGTGCATCTGCCCGTGCCCGACGAGCACGCGCGCCTGCGGGCAGAGGTGTTTGATTTTCCCAGCCACGCTCTCGATGTCGCTCACGATGTTGTGCAAAAAATACACCTGCCCGTCGCGCTTGAGTTCGCGGTTGATGGCGTCGCGGATGACGCGCTCGTCGTAGGGGCAGATGAACGTCTCGACCGGAATGCGATTCGCCGGCGGCGTCTCGATGGTGCTCATGTCCTTCGCGCCCATGAGCGACATGTAGAGCGTGCGCGGAATCGGCGTGGCGCTGAGCGTGAGCAAATCCACGAGCGGCCACATTTCCTTGAACCGCTCTTTGTGCAACACGCCGAATCGCTGCTCTTCATCCACCACGACGAGCCCGAGATTTTTAAAAGCAACGTCCTTCGAGATGAGTCGGTGCGTGCCGATGACGATGTCCACGCTCCCATCCGTCACGCCACTCAGTGTTTCATTTTGCTGTGCGCGTGTGCGGAAGCGCGAGAGCATCCCGACGGTCATCGGGTAGTCGCTCACACGTTCGCGGAAATTGCGGTAATGCTGCTCGGCGAGCACGGTCGTGGGCACGAGCACGGCGACTTGTTTACCTGCGCACACGGCCTTGAAAGCGGCGCGGATGGCGACTTCAGTTTTTCCAAAACCCACATCGCCGCAGATGAGACGATCCATCGGGCGCTCGCCTTCCATGTCGGCCTTCGTGTCGGCGATGGCGGTGATTTGATCGGGCGTTTCTTGATACAGGAACGACGCCTCGAACTCGCGCATCCATTCATTGTCCGGCGGAAATGCGAACCCACGCTGCGACTCACGCGTTGCGTGGAGTTCGAGCAGCCGCCCCGCGTAGTCGAACACAGCTTTCTCGGCCTTGTTCTTCGCATTCGCCCACGCAGCATCACCGAGCTTTGAAAGCGGCGGATTCCTTTTGCCGATGCCCACGTAGCGCGCGACGAGGAAGCTTTGCTCCAGCGGCACGTAGAGCTTCGCGCCAGCAGCGAATTCCAGCACTAGAACATCCTCGGTGCCGACGGTCTTGAGTTCCAGAAAGCGCGCGATGCCGTGCTCAAGATGCACGACCAATTCGCCTTCGATCAATTCGCTGAAATCAATTTGCGCACGGCTGCCAACTTCCCTTGCCCGCTTGACGGCGAGACGCCGCGCGCGGTTGTTGCGATAGCGACCAAACAATTCCGCATCGCTCACCACGACGATCTTTCCCGCTGGAAAAATGAACCCGCGAGAGAGCGTGCCGATGGTGAAAGTGATCGCGTCCGCCTCGACCGCTGGCAGCAGTTCGCGCAGCCGTTCGACTTCGCCCTCGTTGTTGCAAAACACGAACGTCGTCCACGCTTGCGTCCGCCATTCACCAAGCTGTGCGAAGAACCGCTCACGCTTGATTTCATCCACCACAAAATCGCCCGCCTCGAACTGTCCGAGGCCGTGCTCGAAGAACGCAGTGGTGAAGTCCTCGACGAGTGAAACAGGCGTCTCCGCCAGCGGAGGTGAGACAGGCGTCCTCGCTAGCAAGGGTGGGACAGGCGTCCCCGCCTGTCGGAGTGCGGCAGGCGTCTCGCCTGCCGGGAGCAATGTGGCTTGTCGCGTCGCTCGGGACAGGCGAGACGCCTGTCCCACCACGACAGGCGAGACGCCTGTCCCACTTTCCGTGATGCTCACCTTCGCGTCCATCCAGCTTGCGTCCACATCCACGGTTACGTCTTCGGCGCGGATGTAATCGCACAATTTTTTGTCGAGCGTCTCCGCCTCACCGAGCAGCAGCGTGCATTGCGCGAGGTGTTCGACGCTCGTCTGCGCATCGAGATCAAATTGCCGGATGCTCTCCACTTCCTCATCGAACCACTCCAGCCGCACCGGCAGCGCGTGGTGAAAACTGAACACATCCACGATGCCGCCGCGAATGGCGAACTGCCCACGCGCCGTCACCTGCGGGACGTGCTCGTAGCCCGCATCGCCGAGTTTTTTCAGCAGCGCATCACGGTCGCAGCGAGCGCCGCGCTTGATGGTAAGCTCAAGACGACGCAACTCCGCTTCGTCCACAACGCGGTCTTCAAGTGATGCGCGCGTGAGCACGATGATGCGGCCTGCACTTTTCGCCTTGGCGACTGCCTGCACCAACCGCTGCACCACTCCGAGTCGCTCCGCCACAGTCTCCGGGTCTGGCAGCGCGCCTTCGACCGGCGCACTTTGCAGCTCAGGAAATAAATCAGCGCCGGAAAACCACTGACTGAGTTCGTTGTGAAGCTGCTCCTGCGCGCGGACGTTCGCGCAAACGAGCCACACATTGCGCGCCGACTTTTCGCAGGCCCGCGCAATGATCCCGCAAAGCGCTGCGTGCGCATTTTCGACGACGTTGCCAAAAACCGCCTGCTCGCCCGCCATCACGGCACGCAGCTTCACCGCGAGCGCAGTCTCACGGGCGATGGCGTCCAGCAAATCAGGCGGGCGCGGCGGCATTGGAGGCGGGAGAGAAACCGAGAGCGACGTGCGCGGCAAGCGATCCTGTGAAGCAGCGCTTGGCCCGTGTGAAATTGTGCGCTACTTCTGCGGGATGCTTCCGTGGTTTCAAAATCGCTTCCCGCTTTACCTCGCGCCAATGGCCGGGGTGACGGACACGACGTTCCGCCAACTCTGCAAAGAGTATGGCGCGGATGTGATGGTGAGCGAGTTCGTGAGTGCCGAGGGTATCTTCCGAAAAAACGAGCGCACGATGGAGTATCTCGATTTCAGCGAGAGCGAGCGACCGCTGGGCATCCAGCTTTTTGGTGGCGATGCGGACCATCTCGCCGAGGCGGCAAAGATCGTCCTCGATTGGAAACGCCCCGATTTTCTCGACATCAATTTCGGCTGCCCCGTGAGCAAAGTCGTGAGCAAAAACGGCGGCTCCTCGCTGTTACGCGACTGCCCGCTGCTTGCGAAAATCGCATCCGCCATCGTGAATGCCGTCGCGCCTTTTCCCGTGACTGCAAAAATGCGCATCGGCTGGAGTGCGGACACCATCAACGCCACGACCACCGCACGCATTTTGGAGGACTGCGGCATCCAGGCCATCGCTGTGCATGGCCGCACAAAAGAGCAGGGCTACAGCGGCGCGGCGGATTGGGATGTCATCGCGCAAGTCGCGGAATGCGTGCGCGTGCCCGTCATCGGCAATGGCGATCTCATCACCGCGCAGGATGTCGAGTTTCGGCGCAAAACCACGCGCATCGCCGGCGCGATGATTGGCCGCACGGCCATGCAGCACCCGTGGGTCTTTCGCGAAATCAAACACTACCTCGCCACGGGAACGCACCTCGCACGGCCATCGCTCGACGAACAGTGGACTCACATCCGCCGCCATTGCGCGATGGATGTCGCGAGGCAGGGCAGCGAACAGCACGCCATGCAATCCATGCGCACGCAACTCATGGCCTACTCACGCGGGATGCCCGACGCAAAACGCCTCCGCGAGAAATTCGCCCACGTCGCCTCGCTCGCGCAATTCGACGGCATCGCAGCGGAAAACATCGCTGCCCATCCACCAGCGCCAATCGAATTGACCGCCGTCTAATTTTTGCACACTTGCGCAGGGAAATTTTCCGCTACTCTTCATTCATGTCCGACACCACCAACACCGCCGCATCCGCTGTGAACATCAAGTTCGGCAACGAAAAGCTGCTCAAACTCACGGAGCACGCAGGGGCGAAACTCGCCTCGCTCCTCGCTCGTCAGGGACGCCCGCAAGGTGCGCTGCGCGTGGCCGTGATCGGCGGTGGTTGCTCGGGGCTTCAATACAAGATGGACCTCGTGGACGGCCCGGCGAACCGCGACATCATGGTGATGTCGCAGGATGTTCGCGTCGTCATTGATCCGAAGAGCGCGCTCTTCGTCAGCGGCAGCGTCCTCGATTTTTCCGACGACCTGCAAAAGGGCGGCTTCAAAGTGACGAACCCCAACGCCGAGGCGCACTGCTCGTGCGGCGAGAGCTTCGCTGCGTAGGACTTTCTTCCGTGTCACCGGACTGCTTTCAGATTCTCGAAATCCCACGCCAACCGTGGGTGGATGAAAATCAACTCAAGGAACATTTTCATCGCCTTGCGGCCATCCACCATCCCGACGCACCCGGCGGCAACACATCCGTCTTCGCAGAACTGAACACCGCGTGGCAGACACTCCGCAATCCCGCCGGCTGCCTCCGCCATTATCTCGCACTCGAACATCCCGCATCTCTCACTATCGCCGAGCGCACGCCACAAGAACTCGGCGACCTCTTTATGGAAATCGCCGACGCCCGCCAAAGCGCGCAGAGTCTCATCGCACGACGCAGTTCCGCACCCACGCTCGCACGCGCGCTCATGGAATCCGAACGCATCGCACTGCGCTCCCGCTTTGATGGCCTCACTGCGCAAATCACCGCACGCATCGCCACATCGCACGCAGCCATTCGCACACACGCCCAGCCCGCCGAGACTCTCGCGAAAATTCTCGCCACACTTTCCTTTTTAGAAAAGTGGGCGGGACAACTCGAAGAAACAAAGACCGCGCTGATCGTCTGAATTTCGCGCCCGACCTTGCATTCCTTCGCACACGCCGCTACGCCCCACGCCTCGCAAACGACGATGAATTTCGCACCAGCCCAATACCTCGACCTCAATCGCACCGAGCACCGTATGCTCTTCGACAATTCCGCGAACGTGTGGGACGCGCTGAAACAAATCCCCAGCTACCTCCAGTTTCGTTTGAAGCCGCAGATTCTCGGAAAATTGATCGGCAAGCCATTCATCAGCGGCGCGGTGTTCGTGGGAAAAGGCGCGGTGATCGAGCAGGGCGCGATGATCAAAGGCCCGGCGTGGATCGGCGAGGGATGCGAAATCCGCAATGGCTGCTACATCCGTGAAAACGTGATCGTCGGCAGCGGCTGCGTGCTCGGCAATTCGAGCGAGTTCAAAAATTGCATCATCTTCGACGAGGCGCAGGTGCCGCATTTCAACTACGTCGGCGACTCCATCCTCGGCTTCCGCGCACACCTCGGCGCAGGCGTGGTGCTCAGTAATGTGAAATTGGATCACAGCGAAATCACCATCCCGACTGCCGAGCGTTTGATTCCCACCGGCCTCAAAAAATTCGGTGCAGTGATCGGCGACCGCGCGGAAATCGGCTGCAACTCCGTCCTCAATCCCGGCACACTCATCGGACGCGACACGATCCTCTACCCCGGCACCCAATGGCGCGGCGTCTGCCCGGAGAACAGCATCGTAAAAACACGCTTCGCCACCGAAGTCATCGAGCGCAGGAAATAATCCAGCGACGCGCACGCCGAGCTTCGCTGCGAAGGAAAAGCGGGCATTGGTCAGTGTTCATTGTTTTCGTTTGGTTCGGTAGTCCCGTTCTCTGTCTTTCATTTCACCTCACGCCATCGCAAAGACATCCAGCGCCACCGTTTTGACTGGCCGCCCTTTTCCATGAACGAGCTGGCGGATTTGCTCCGTCGTATCTCGCGAAAAGACGGCTTCCCCGCAGTGCTCGCAGACGGATGCCGGGATGTGTTCCACCAGCACACGTCGGCCTTCGATATTGAAAACTTCGCTGACGAATTCCTGTTTCGCGGCGTCGTGGCCGCAGACGTGGCAGTTAAACATGGCTACCTCCGCGTTCGGTGTTCGATCCATTCGTTCGGTTTTTTTGATCATACCGCTGCAAACTCCATCTCGGTCGGCTTGATGCCGGGCGAGCGTTTGGAAAGGTGCAGCATCTCGATGCCCACGACTTCGTTGTGCTCGTTGAAATCGAGGATCACGCCGGGGGAGACTTCCTCGGATTCCATGATCTTCGATTCGTCCAGACGGAGATAAAGTGCGTCAGCTTCGCGGTCCACGGTCAGTTTCATGCGGCGGCGAGTTCCCTCACATGGGAAATATCCCGGCGTGATACGGGGCGCAGTTGCGTGTTCTCCACGGTGGCGACTGCCACGGTGTGTCCGTCCATCGCTATAAATTCCACTTCGTAGGCGACTCCGCCTTTATGAATATGCACGACCGTGCCGACATCGCCCGCTTCGAGTTTTTCTTCGGGCAAATTCGCCGTCAGCACCACGCAATCGTGTTCTTTGATCATAATGCTGCGAGAGGGTAGGCGGTGATCAGCCGTGGCGCAATCTCTCCGTCGTCCACCTGCCAGACGGTGCGGATGCGCGGGCGGCGTCCATCCGGCGCGAGCAGTTCTCCCTCGACTTCGTAGCGCGGGCCGAAAGGCGTTTCCTTCACCCTGGCCACTTCGTGCCGCTGCCCGTGTTCGCGGAGCGCCACCGCCATTGTCTCCCAGCCCTCCACATGAAAGCCAAAGCCTGTAAAGAAACGCGCCTTGCTCTCACCATAGCGGTGCGAGGGATTCAGCAGGTAACCGGCGATCTTCTCGCGTTCGGCGAGTGGCGAGTGTCGGGAGGCGAGTGGCGTGTCGTCCCGGCGGGTGGGAGTCTGCGTGGATGGATGGACGTGGCTTGCACATTCACCACTCGAATCACGAGCAGACACGCCACTCGCCACCCGCCACTTCCCGCCCCTACGGGCTCACCGTCACCTTCGCCATATCCGTCCAGTCGCCATTCGGCGTGCCCTTGTCCCAGAAACGCATCCGGTATTCCCGCATCTCCGGCGTGCCGGGGGCGAGCAGCGCGCGCTCATCCATGTAGGGGCTTTCGGTATCAATGCCGAGCAACTCCCACGCGCCGCCGTTGCGACGGCTTTCGATATACACACCCATGTGCGTGTATTTGAAGAACGTCAGCTTCACCACTTGTGAGCCGCCACTTTGCAGCAGCGTGGTGGTGAATTTCGGCACCGAATGCACCACCGTATCCTCCGAGCCGACGATGCCCATGTCGGTGCCCGCAGCCACCGTGTAAGCCGGATCCAGCTTGATCCTCGCCACCATCGCGAAGACGCGCATGAGCGCCCCCGGCTTTTGCGGCACCACGCCGCCGGGCAGCGGTATTGCGGTGAAAATGGGCAGTGCCACCGCGCTCGGCCCGGCCCCCGTCAGCACCGCATCCACTGCATCCGTCGTTGCCGGCGCAAAGGCGCGCACCGCTGGCAGCCATAGCCCCAGCACAAAGCCGCACCAGTGCGCATCATCCATACTCGCACTCATCTCCCCAGGCGGGATAATCAGATTGGGCGCATAAATCGCCAGCTTCAGCGCGTAGTTTTCCAGCCAGATCACTTGATCAGCGATGCGGCTGGGATAGTAGTTTTGTCGTTTCATGGTTTTGTGTGTTTATTCTGTTTTGTTTGTTTTGTTGTGTGTTTTGAGGAGAAAGAAACCACCGCCGCATCCCGGCCACCCGCGCCCCTGCGACCGACGGGCCGACGCCCCGCACAGGCGCACGCGCGATGAAAAACAGCCCCCTATTCGCCGTCCCGGGGTCATCCCTGCGATTCCCAGCGCCGCACCTGGCAGTCCCATGGACGCTCCTCCCATTCGCAGCGCCGCACCTGCAAACCCGATGGACGCCCCTGCCAGCCGAAAGCCCATCCCTCCCATCCGCGGGGTGCTCCCCGCGCCAGCCGGGGTCGTCCACAGAAACCGCAGAGCCATCCCTCCGCCCCGCAACTCCCTCCCTGCCAAAGCCGGGGTCACTCGCCGGACACCGCACTGCGCCCCCCGGACATCCAACCAAGCCCCCGCGACAAAAGGGGGCAGCCCTCCGACAGAGAGCAACCCCTTCCGGACAGAGAAGAACGCCCACTTTCCAGAGAACGCCGCCACTCCGACAGCGAATCCCGTCATCCTGGGAGCGGGCACATTCATGAAAAAGCGCAGCAACATCGGCGGCGATTCCACCACACCCCCCGCGAAACGCGGTAGTCCATTATAGTGGACGCTTTTACCTACGGCGAAATTCGCAAAGCACC
>JAYUIF010000279.1:0-8490 GCA_043766295.1 Spartobacteria bacterium
CATTCCCATCCGTGGTCAAAGAGCTGCGCGCATCCGTGCCATCCACGGTGCCGAGTTGCTACGGCGTGTCGCTGATGGTGACTTCCGTGCCGACGGGCACCGCGTCGAACAACTCGATGATGTCCTGATTTCCCATGCGCACGCAGCCGTGGCTGGCGGGTGTGCCGAGGCGCGTTTCTGCGTTCGTGCCGTGGATGTAAATGTAGCGCGATTTGGTGTTCGCATTTTCCTCGTCGAGGCCATCGAGCCAAAGGATGCGCGTCTGCACATGGTCGGTCTCGTCGTCGTCGCGTCCGATTTTCCGAGTAGCTACGCGCGATTTAAAAATGATGCCGGGCTTCGCGCCGTCGCCGATTTTTTCCGCGATGCGGAAGCGTCCTGTCGGCGTGCGATTCGAGCCGGGCTCGAAGCCGGGGCCGAACTGCGAGGTCGAGCACACGTAGCGACGGAGGAGCGCGCCGGATTCATCGAGCAGATCGAGCGTTTGCGAAGGCACATGGACGAAGATGCGCATGGGTATGCAGTGCAGTGGGCGGACGCGCGCGCCGCAAGCGAGTTTTTCAAAGCGACGCGGGAGATGGATTGTAAGATCGCACGGGATGCGCAGGCTGGGCGCGCTATGAGATGCGTTGCATTCCTCGCTTTTTATTTTTGTGCGACCACGGGATTCGCTGCGGAAAATCCGTTGAGCATCGAACTCGTTTCCGAAGTGACGAGCATTCAGCCGGGCAAGCCGTTTTACGTCGGGCTGCATCTTGAGCATCCGCGCGGGTATCACTCGTATTGGAAATACACGGGAATCGTGGGCATCCCCACCGCGATGGAGTGGAGGCTGCCGAAGGGTTGGAAAGCGGAGCCGATCGAGTGGCCCGAGCCGGAGCGGGTGTTCATGTTTCAAATCAAAGCGCAGGGTTTTCACGATGAGAAATTGCTGCCGATGCGCATCACGCCGCCGAAGAATTTACAGCCGGGGAAAGTCGTGAAGCTGGAGGGAAAATCGCGCTGGATGTGCTGCGGGCGCGACTGCAATCCGGGGTTCAAGGAACTGAGCATCGAACTGCGGGTGAGCGATGGCGAAGCTGTGCGCGATGGGCGATGGGCGAAGATGTTCGATGAAAGCCGCGCGAGCGTGGCGAAGGAGTCGAGTGATTGGGAAGTGGCGGCGACGCACAAAGGCGGGGAGATCGTGTTGCGCATCAAGCCGGTGACGGCGGAGGCGAAGGTGCATTTTTCGTCGGTGAAAAGCGTGACGTTTTTCACCGAAGACGGGCTCATTGATCCGAACAAGCCGGAGTCGCTGAGCCGTGGAGAAGGGGAGATCGTGCTCACGCAGACGGTCTCCGAGTATTTTCACAAGCCGCTCCCCAAGCGCGTCGTGGGGATTTTGCAAACGCCGGAAGGCTGGCTGCAATCGGGGAAACCGAAGTCCATCCACATCGCAGTGCCCTTGCGGGAATAGGAAATTTCCCCCACTGATATGTCATGCGAGAAACAGCAAAAATCCCACGCTCTGTGCTCGGAAGCTGCTTTCCCAAAGCTGCACTGTGCCTGACCAATTACTATCCAGCCTGACTCCGATCCCGTTTGCCGCCGACACATCCCCGGCGGAAACGGCGACCGATGCCCCGTCTGCGTCCGCGCAGTTGGGGTTTGATGAGCTTTTTGGAATGGCGCTGTTGCCCATGTGGATTTTCGACACGGAGACGCTCAAATTTCTCGCGGTGAACGATGCAGCCATCGGGCGGTATGGATGGACGCGCGAGGAGTTCCTCAAAATGACGGCGGATCAAGTTCACCCATCGTCGAGCCTGCCTGCTTTCCTCGAATATCGCCGCCGTGTGGAGTTCGGCACCGTCGCTGGTTTGAGCACGGATTGCGACTGGCGGCATCTCACCAAAAAAGGGGAAGTGGTCGCGGTCGAGACAGCGTGGCAAGTCGTCAAATTTTCCAATCGCAGCGCGATCCATATCACCATCATTGATCGCACCGAGCAGCGACTGGCCGAGGAGGAAAGTCGCGAGCTGACGCACGTGCTGGACCTCGCCACGGACGCGATCATCGTCTGCAACCTCGAACGCGAAGTTTTGTTTTGGAATCAAGGTGCCGCCAAGATCTACGGCTGGACGGCGCAGGAAGCCGCCGGAAAAAAAATCCACGAGCTTTTCAAAGTGGAAATGGAAACCGTGCTGAAGTGCATGAGTGGTCTTTTGGAAAAAGGAGATTGGAGTGCCGAGATGCACCACGTCCGAAAAAACGGCGGCAAGGTTGTGGTGAATACGCGGTGGACGCTCGCACGCGACGAGGAAACCAAGCAGCCCAAGGCGGTGCTGTTGATCAGCACGGACATCTCGGAGGCGAAAAAATTCGAGTCACAATTTCTGCGCGCGCAGCGGCTGGAAAGCCTCGGCACTTTGGCGAGCGGAATTGCGCACGATTTGAACAACATCCTTTCTCCAATTCTCATGGCGACAGGAATCATGCGGCAGTCGCTCGGGCCGGACGATCAGAAGATGCTGCAAATCATCGAGAGCAGCGCGGAGCGTGGTGCGGGAATTGTGAAACAGGTGCTTACTTTCGCCCGTGGTGCGGAGGGCGAGCGCGTCCTGCTCCAGCCGAAGCATCTCATCTCGGAAATGGCCAAGGTGATGGTGCAGACGTTCCCGAAGAACATAGACATCCAGACGAACTTTGCGTCCGAACTCTGGCTGCTTGTCGGCGATGCGACGCAACTGCACCAGGTGCTCCTCAATCTCTGCGTGAATGCGCGCGATGCGATGGGGGCAAAGGGAGGCATCCTGCGCGCGGCGTGTGAAAATATGGAGGTGGACGAACATCTCGCGCTGATGAATCCCGGCTCGCAGCTCGGGCCTCATGTGTGTTTCAGCGTCACGGATACTGGCGAAGGAATGACGCCGGATGTGATGGAGAAAATTTTCGATCCATTCTTTACCACGAAGGCAGAAGGCAAGGGCACCGGCCTCGGCCTCGCCACGGTCATCGGCATCGTGAAAGGTCACAAAGGCTTTATCACTTTGCAGAGCCAGATCGGTGTGGGCACGACGTTTAAAATTTTCCTCCCCGCAAATCGCGAGGCGAAATCGCAGGAGAAAAAAACCGAGGATGCGGCCATGCTACGCGGCAATGGGGAGTTGGTGCTCGTGGTGGACGACGAGGCGCCCATCCGCGAGGCCATCGTGGCCACGCTCGAAGCGAACAACTACCATTGCTACACCGCCGAGGACGGCACGGATGCGCTGGCGCTTTACTTCGAGCGGCGTTCCGCAATCTCGGTGGTCGTCACCGATCTCCACATGGGAATGATGGACGGCATCGCGCTGGTGCGTTCACTACGCAAGCTGGATGCGAATGTGAAAGTGATCGTCTCCAGCGGTCATATCCAAAAGGAAAACCTGACGATTTTGAACAGCCTCGGTGTGAAATCTTTTCTCGAAAAACCCTACACTGCCGAGAAGCTGTTGCGCAGCGTGAAGGCGATACTCGCTCCTTCGGTGGGGCCGGTAAAAGTGGCGTAGTGCTACGGCTTGTTGAGTTGTTCCAGCAGGCTGCTTTGGGTGAGTCCATCAGCGAGCCAGTAGTCGCCGCGTTTGCGGAAAAACACGTAGAGCGGGACGCCTGCGCGACCGCATTTTTTCAACTGCGCATCAATCACTGCGGGGCGGTTCGTGTAGTCGGCGCGCATGGTGACGATGTTCTTTGCTCTGAATGCGACGGTGACGGCGTGGGTGTTGATGACGAGATTTTCGTAGGCTTTGCAATTGAGGCACCACTTCGCGGTGAAATCCACAAACACAGGCTGTCCCGATTCGAGCGCTTCACGAATGCGCGGGATGGAAAATGGTTCCCAATTTATGCCCTCGGTATTTGCAACCTCGGCAGCGCCAGTATCGGCTGCGACGTTCACTTTTCCCTGCACAAAAAGAAACCAGCCGCCGATGGCGAGCGCGATGGTGAATGGCAGCGGCCAGCGCGAATCGTGGTAGGTGCCGAGCAGCCACGCGCCAAAGCCGAGCACGAGGAGAAAAGAAGCGGCCATGACGATGGCAGACGTGGCGGGCAGCGAGCCGAGCAGCCACACGACGAGGCCGAGCATCACGAAGCCGAGCACTTGTTTGAAGCGCACCATCCAGGTGCCGGGCTTCGGCAGATAGCGCATCCACGCCGGCTTCCATGTGAGCAGAAAATACGGGAGCGAAAGCCCCGTGGCGATGGCGGCGAAGAGCGCGAATACTTCTACGCCGGGGCGTGTGATCGCGGTGCCGATGACCGGGCCAACGAGCGGCGCGGTGCAGCTTGTGCCGAGCAGCGTGGTGAAAAGTCCGTGGAGGAATGCGCCGGCGGGGCCTTCCTTCGAGGAGAGTTCGCTGAGCTTCGATGACGTGCCGCCGCCGAGCGTAATCTCGAAAACACCAAGCAGGCTCAGGCCGAAAAGAAACACGACACCGAGCATGGCGGTGAGCAGCAGCGGATTTGAAAACTGTTCGCCCCAGCCGAGAGTTTTTCCAAACGACGCGAGCGCAACGATGGCCACGGCGAGCGCCATGAAAAATGCAAACACACCTGCGCAAAATGCGAGTCCGAGTTTGAAGACGCGGTCTTTCGCCTCACCTGCTTGTTGGAGAAAGCCGAAGATTTTCAGACTGATGACGGGCAGCACGCACGGCATGAGATTGAGCAGCAGACCACCGAGAAATCCTTGCAACAGCAGGGCGAACAGTCCGGCGGATTGTTTGCTGGCGAGGTCGCGCGCGATGTCGTCGAAAGGATTCCAGCCGCCGTCATCGGCGAGGACTTCGCCTTGCGTCGCTTGCGCGACTGGCTTCGCACTATTTGCAACGGCAGAATTTTCGCCGCCGACATACCAGCCGCGCCGTGCGCCGTCCGCGCCTTTCACGACGAGCAGGCCGCCCCACGTAGGTAGATCGCTTTCAAATTTGTAGGAAAATGTGTGCGTGCCGTCGGCGTTGGTTTCGCTGGCGGGCTTCGAGCCGTAGTCGAAGTTGCCGGAGAAATTCGCGGGTGGCAGAGGGAAAAATTCCACGCCGAGAGCCTTGTCGAGTCCGCCGATTCGGACGCTGAGTTGCTTGCCGTTGGAACTGACTTTCACATCCTGCGTAGGAGCTGCGCCGCTCTGCGGGAGTTGTGCGCGCCATTTTGCAAACAGATCGGCGTTGGCCGGCGCGGGCGTGCCGATGGGCAGATTGAGCGACACGTTGGCGTTGCCGGGGACGCATTCTTTTTTGCAGACGAGCCAGTCGAGTTTGGCGGTGATTTTTGCGCTGCCGCTCATCGGTTTGTCGCCGGGCGTGATCACGATGGGAAAGACGACTTCGTGTTCGTAGCCGAAAAATTTGTTGTCCCAGCCATCGGCCAGCAATTCGGGAAGCGGCCACTGGATGTCGCCAGCCTGCCAGCCTTCGGGCAGTTTCCATTCGATGGTGAGTGGCTTGCCGACGCTGCCGGGCCATTGCCAGTAAAGGTGCCAGCCCTCGGTGAGTTTGAAGTGAATGCCGACGGTAAATGCTTTTCCGGGCGCGACGGCTGAAGTGTCAGCGACGATGACAGGCGCGGAGATGATCTCGCCTGCCGTGTCTTTCTGCGCGTGTGCAGTGAGGCTGAGAACTGTGGCGATTAAATAGGACGTGAGTCGTTTGAGCATGATGGTTGGTAAAAATTTACGCGCGTGATTTGCGCGGTTAGCGTGCGGCCAGACGGTCGTGTCCGTGAGCGTGGATGTTCGCGCTGGCTACGAAAAGTTTTTCCAAATCCGCACGCTCGACTTTGCCGATGAGCATCATCGCCACTTCGCCCTCGCTCCAACTCGCGGTCATGTAGCCGTTGATGGTGGCGTATTCGGGAACGCTCTCCGGCGGTGCTGCGAGATCCTGGATGTTGATGGTGACGAGATGCACCTCGCGACCACCACCCATGCTGAAGCACACAATGCTCATCGGCTGCCCGTGCCAGTTCATTTTGGCGCAGCCATAAATCGGGAGCCCCTGCATTTGCGCAGGAAGTGTGGCGGGCGCAGGGCACGATTGCTTGGCGAGCCACAGCCGGATTTCGTCCATGTTGCCTGCGACGTGATCCAATTCGCGCTGCGAATTTTCGATGCGTGCAACTTCGAGCGCGCCCGCGTTCTGCCAGTCGCGAGGCTCAGTTCGGTTGAAAATAATCGCAACCGCGAGGACGAGCACGACAGCGACGGCGGCGAACATTTCGCTGTTGGTGAAATTTCTCCACGCCTTCTGCTCGAACCATGCGCGCCATCCTCGACGGCTGACTTTTCCGCCAGCCAGAATCGTATCGCGCAAGCTGGCTGGCGGCTGGACGCTGAGGAGCTTGAGGGCGAGCGCTGCGTCGGTGCGCTGCTGCTCTTCCACCCACGCAGAGAGGGCGGGATCGGACTTGGCGCGGGCGAGTGCTTCGGCGATGGCGGGCTCGGCGTCGTCATGGCCGCCGGGGCGGCGTGCGCTGAGGAGCAGTTTGGTTTCGTCGCTCATTGTGCGGCTCCTTTCGTTGGGAATTGGAGGACTTTCTGCGCGGTCGTCGTGCGGCTTTCGAGGAGCAGTTTGCGGAGTTGCTCTTTGCCGCGCGAGAGGCGCGACATCACGGTGCCGATGGGTGTTTCAATCATGTCGGCGATTTCCTTGTAGGAGAGCTGCTCGATGTAAAAAAGTGTGAGCGGTGCGCGGAAAATTTCATCCACGCGAGTGAGCGCGGCGACGACGGTTGCGCCGTCCATTTCATCGAGCATGGCGGGCTCGATGACGGGGAGATCGCCGGTGGAGTCGTCGAGTTCGATGTGTGGAAATTTCACGTTGCGGCGGTAGGTAGCGAGGTATTCGCGATAGAGCGTGGTGAAGAGCCACGACTTCGCTTTCGTCGCGTCGCGGAGTTGATGGCCCTTTTCTGCCCAGAGGTAAAAAGTCTGCTGCACGAGGTCGGACGCCGCATCCGCGCTGCCGCTGAGACTCAGCCCAAAGCGGTAGAGCGCGGCGTAGTGCCGATCCACGAGGAGTTGGAAATTGATGTCGGGGTTCACTGCAAATGGGAGCGTGCAGGGCGGGGGATATTCCCGCGAGGGGAAAAATGAGCACGGACTGCGATGTTGAAATTGAAGGTTGGAAATCGAGCCGCAAAAATCCGATGCTCTCGCCATGTCGCAAAAGCTTCTTCACGCCATCGCGCCCGGCACACGGCTGCGCATCGTGAACGCGCTCAAACGCACGCAGGGTCTCACGGTGACGGAATTGGCCGGGGCCCTCGGCATGTCCTATATGGGCGTCAAAGAAGTCTGCGTGGAATTGGATCGTCGCGGACTGCTCTCCACGTGGCGCGAGCCGAAACCCGAGAGCACGACTGGCCGCCCGAGGATGCTCTACCGGCTCACGGATCGTGCGCACGATCTTTTCCCCGCAGCGAGTAATCCGCTCACACTCGAAATCCTCGACGCCTCGAAAAAACTCCTCGGCCCCGCTGCGCCGGAAAAATTACTCCTCCTCGTCTGGCAGCAAAAAGCGGTGGACTTCGGCGCACGCATGATTGGAGATTCGCTTGCCGGACGCATCGAGTCGCTGGCGAGACTGCGCGACGACGAGGGCCACATGGCAGTGGTGGAAAACGGGACGCGCATCATCGAGAACCATTGTCCCTTTCTCGACGTGCTCCGCGCCTACCCACTCGTGAGTAAATTGGAGGCCGACCTTTTCACCCGGCTGCTCGGCGTGCCAGTATGCCGTGCAGAGACAAACGCCGCCGGTCTCTACCGGGCGGAATTCTCCCCCGCACGAGGCGTCTAAATTTCGCTGGAAAAAGGAATTGCCAAATGGAGATCGCCCCCTAATGTCCGCCGCCCCATGCCAAGAGCCATTGCACGTCGCAAGACGAAGAAGTCAGCATCGAAGCGGTTTAAAATAACCGCCACAGGCAAGATCCTACGCCGCAAGCCGGGTCTGCGCCACCTCGCATCGAGCAAAAGCTCGAAGCGGAAGCGCCGCCTGGGCAAGGTCGGCCAAGTCCACGAGACGATGGTTGCCCGTATCAAAGAGTGCATGCCTTTCGCGTAAGCGAAGGACGCACAAGTCTGGAGCGCCTGCTCTCTCTTTAGTTAGAGGGCGTATCGGCAGGCGAGGCGCGCCGGACATTCACCACAAGAAACAGCCAGCCGAAAGAAACCAAAAAACAAAATGCCAAGAGCAACCAACGCCCCCGCATCACGCGAGCGCCGCAAGAACATGGTGGATAAAGCCAGAGGCTTCCGCGGTCGCCGCAGCAAACTCTTCCGCTACGCGAAGAATGCCGTCATGAAAGCCCAATATTGGGCCTACCGAGATCGCAAGACGCGCAAGCGCATGTTCGGCAAACTCTGGAATCAGCGCATCAACGCCGCCGCCCGTGCGAACGGCCTCACCTACAGCCGCTTCATGGAAGGGCTGAAGGACGCAGGCATCGCGCTCGACCGCAAAGTGC
>JAYUIF010000280.1:0-3585 GCA_043766295.1 Spartobacteria bacterium
GTGGGCACCCTAGCCAAGCCCATGCCGCCGTCGAGCTTTGGGGAAAACCGCGTCTGCCTGCACATCTTTCCGGCTAGCCTTTGATGACGTGGATCAAACTCAAAAGGTCAGTCGGCACCAACTCGTAGAGCATGTGCTCGGAGTTCGTCGCTAGAATGAAATACTGGCGGAATTCGTAAGCACACAGCGCGGCGATGAGCACGGTCGCGCCGATCCATTGCCGGTGGCCCAAGCGCGAGCAGAGCTGCCACACCATCGCAAATGCAGCAGCACGCAGCGGCAGCGCCCAGATGCTCGCGTAGCGGAGGTTCATTCCATATTTCACGTTGCACATAATCGCGTAGCTCGCGGCGATGAAGAGTGCGAGAAACGCCAGCTCACGCCGCTGCGGAACGAGTGCGAAAAGCGCACCGAGCGCGAGCACAAGGATGATGGGGCTGACGGTCATCACATCGAGCAGGTAGCGATACCACGGGCCGTCGCCGGTCTGTTGCGCGTAGGGCAGATTTTGCGCCTTCGCGATGAGCGTCTGATACACCCCGATGAACGGCTCGAAGCCACCCGCCAGCGTGACAAGCGCGACGACGCCCGCCGCCGGCCCGATGACGCTGAACGCGAGGAAGCGCGGCGTGGCGACGCCGAATTTCAGCCAGCGATTTGCGCACACAAGCGCACCGAGCGCGCAATACACGAAGAACGCGTTTTCCTTCGTCATCACCATCAGCGCGAGACAGAGCGTGTGCATCGCTAGCCATCCGCGGCTTGCGGGCGCGCGCAGGCATTCCCACGTCGTCCACAGGCACATCATCGCCCAGAAAGTGAAGAACCCATCCACCATCGCGTGCTGGCTGAGATGGAGCTGGACGGGATCGCACGCCATCAGCGCGAGCACAGCCAGGCCCGCGCCGCGCCCAAGCATCCGCCACGCGCAAAGCCCGCCAGTGAGCATGAGCAGGATGCTGAAAAAGAACGCGACTTGATGCAGCGACGCGAGCGCGGGATCGCGGTGATCCACATCGCGCGCGCGTTCCTGTTTCGCCCAATCGTCAGGCTTCATCCGCCACTCCGCGCCCAGCTCGGACATCGGCAACGGCGGCGTCTCGCCGTAGCGCGTCGTTTTCCACAGCCACGATGTGTAGATGTAGAGAAAGCGCGTGGGCGGCAGTTCACACTCGGTGCCGGAAATCGCCTGCGTGCGTAGGAAAAGCCGCGTCAGCGATGGCGTCGCGCCCGCACCGGTGCCGATGACGGTCCACTGCGTTTCCCTCAATTTCTGATCGCTTTGAAAAACACCGAACGACTGTCTGCCCCCATCCATGAGATTCACGTAGCGGCGGTAGATCAACTCGTCGAAACCGGTCTTGCGCCACGAGGAGGATTCCCACATTCGCGCAGCCACGCCGGCAAGCGCGATGAGCGTGAAAAGAATCCAGAAAGTGCGCGCCGATAAAACGGGCGCTCTCTCGTTGGGCTGATTGGGAACGGACATGGCTGGCTGTATTGTGATTTATGGAGAGCCTGCGCCAGCTTTCTGCGCGCGCTCTTTCCAGACGCGCATCGAGAGCCACACGAGGCAGCCGACTAAAATAATCCACGGGAGCGTTTGCCACGGGCCCCAGAGCGCGATGTGCGGATTGTCGGAGCGCGCCAAGTCCCACGGCTTCACCCACGGCGGCGTCCACGGATCGCCACCGGTGATCCGCACGCGGTCAGTGCGCACGTTGGCGGTCACGTTGTAAAAGACGAAGAGAAACACCGAAGCTGCCGCCGTGACCGCCGCCGACCAGCGCGGCGTGGCGACGAGGAGGAAAGGCGCGAGCCACACGAAGTATTGCGGCGCAACTCCCGTGGCGCACACGAAGAACAGCGCCCACACCCACGCAAGCGTGGTGAAAAGACCGGGCGCGGCCGACTTTCTCCGCAGCCACGCGATCGCGAGCACGCCCGCGATGATGCCCCACTTGCAGATGCCCATGACGAGCAACTGCGCGCTGGAAAGCTCCGCGAAACCTACTTTCTCAAACACCGGCGCACCGCTCGCGCGCAGCCAGTAGCTCAGCCCCCAGATGCCCCAATAACCTTGGTAGCCGAGCACGTTTCCGAGAAATTCACGCGGCGCTCCGAGCAGCGCGGGAGCCCATCCAGCGAGCGTGACGACGGCCGCGCTGAGTAAAAACGGACGCCACGCGCGACGCTCCCGCCACCACGCGAGGAACACCGGCGCGAGCAGCAGCGGCGCGACTTTCACATTGCACGCGAGACCGAGTGCGAGGCCGCAGAGCGCGGGTTTGTTTTCCAGCGCGAGCCACGCCGCGACGAGCAGCAGCAGCGCGAGCACCGAGTCCACATTGCCGTGAAAGCCCGAAACCATGAACGCCACCGGGCTGAGCACAAAAACTCCAATCGCCCACCACGGCGGCCCGCCGGTGATGGTGCGAATCCGCAGCAGCACGAACACCGCGAGAAAGTCTGCGATGATTCCCGGCAGCCGCAGCAGAAACGGGAGCAGTTCCATTTTCATCTGACTACCCGGCTCGATGCGCTGGAGCAGCGCTGCATAGCCGCCGACGAGCGGTGTGTGGTTGAAGATCGGGTAGTTTGCGTAGGTGTAAGCAAGCCCGTGCTGGTTGATGACTTTGCCGAAGCCGTAAAAGAAAACCGTGTCGTTCGTGCCCGTCGTCGTTCCTGCGCAGTAAAGTTTCGCCACCAGCGCGATCAGAGCCGCGAGGAGAATGATTCGTTTGGGCTGCATCTGCCGCACCCATAGCAGCCGCCGTGCGTAGGCGGACAGTGCAAAGTGTGCGCGTTACTTCGCCGCTGCGCTCACGAGTTTGCGAATGAGATCCTCCCACGTCACGCGACCAAGCGGAGTGCTGCCGGGGCCGCGCACGATGGCGACGTTCGTTCGCGCGGCGCGCAATTTTCGCAGCACGCTATACGCGGGCTCCATCGCGGCGACAGTCACGATGCGGCGCTGATAGACGCCGACGTTCACATCGCGCCGCCCTTCGATGAGCACCTCGAACGCGCTCACCACGCCGGTCACGTTGCCGTCGTCATCGCACACGAGCCAGCGGTCTTGATGCAGCCGCGCGCTTTTCTCCAGCAACTCGCTCACCGGCGCGGCGGCGGAAATCGTGCGCGCGGGATCGATCCCCACCATCACGTCGCGCGCAGTCACGCTGCGGAAATCCACCACGTCCGTAATCATCTCGCGCTCGGTCTTGGTGATCGTGCCCGTCCTTTCTCCCTCGGCGGCGTAGTAGCGGAAATCTTCGCGCCCGAGAAAAAGCCGCTGCTGCTCGATGGGACGGCGCCCGAAAAAGAGTTTCTGCATCACTTCGCCGATGGCGTGCATCGGCGCGAGCAACACGTCCGCGAGTCGCAACGGCTCGGCGAGCGCGGCGAGTGCGCGGTAGGGGAAACGGCGGAAGAGCGACTTCGGCAGCAACTGCAGGCCGAGCAAATACGTAGGTAAATAAAGCGCGAGCGCGACGACATAGCCGCGCCGCCCGATCGCGTAGTGGAGTTGGTCGCAGACGAGAACGAGCGCGATGACGTTCGAGAGATTCGTGACGACGAGCA
>JAYUIF010000281.1:0-8476 GCA_043766295.1 Spartobacteria bacterium
CCGCTTTCCGCCGTGATCGCGCAGGATGCGAAGCCTGCCGAGGCTCCGAAAATAACGGAGGCTGCGAAGCCGACGGAGGAATCCAAGACGGAGAATCACGAGGCTACGTTGTGGCAGGATTTGGTGAACGGGGGCGTGGCGATGGCGTTCATCATGGTCTGCTCGGTGGCTACGCTTTATCTCATTGCGGATGGTTTGCTGCGGATCACGAATTTTAAAAAGACGGTGCCGGTGCAGCATGTGGATGCGATTAAGGTTTTTTTCCGCGCGGGTGACTACGTGGGTGCTTACAAGTATTGCAAAGACAATCCGTCGGCGGTGACGAATGTGATCCGCGCCGGGTTGACGATGGTGGGCGAGGGGAAGACGGCGACCGAGGAGGCTGTGATGGCTGAGGTCTCGAAGGAGAACGCGGGGATGCAGTATTACATCAGTTATCTCTCGGTGATCGGTGTCTGCACGCCGATGATTGGTTTGCTCGGCACGGTGTTCGGAATGAAGCACGCATTCCGCACGTTGAATGTCTCCGGTGTGGGCGACCCCGGCAAACTCTCCGGCGCGATTGGTGAAGTGCTCATCAATACGGCGATGGGTCTGCTCATCGCGATACCGGCTTTCTTTTCCTACTACTGGCTGCGCAATCGCTCGGCGAAAGTCGTCCACAATATCCACGAGGCGATCAATTCGCTCTTCCGCAAGATGCCCTACGAGCAACTTGCCGGCGCGCATATCGGGGATGAGGAACTTTACGCCGCCCTGCCGAACTGGGTGCAGCAGCCCGCAGGGGAATACCCGAGCGAGTAGTTACATAACCACGCGCCAAAATGAGCTGGAGGATTTCATAATATGGCCGGTGGAGGTGGAGGGGAGGGCGAGCCGGAGTTTCAGATCGCTCCGATGATTGATGTGCTCTTGGTGCTGCTCATTTTCTTTATGAGCATCACGTCGTCGCAGGTCTCGAAGGTCGAGAAGATGCCGCTGCCCATCGCCGAGCACGCACTGAAGAAAGATATGATGCGCAACGAAGCGATGGTGAATGTGCGCTGGGATAATGTGACGGAGAAGCCGACTTACGTGCTCGATGGTGTGCAATACAAGGATTTGAAGGTGCTTGGGGAGCAGATCAAACGGGTGAAGGCGGCCAGTGACCGCTCGCCATCAAACGGCCCGAATCCGAAGTATCGCGTCGTCATCCGGGGCGACAGGGATACTCACGCGCTGGTGATCAATCGCGTGATGGATCTCGTGGGTCAGGCGGGGGTGGAGGATGTTTCTTTCGCCGTCTATAACAAGGAGGTCGAGCCGTGAGGTGCATCAAGGTCGATCCCAACGAAGGGACGCTCGGTTTTCAAATCGCACCGATGATTGATGTCGTCTTTGTGATCATGCTTTTTTTCATGGTGATGGCGGGCGAAGTAAGAGTGGAGAAAGAGTTGAACTGCCAGCTTCCGGGCCAGGTGGATACGGCGCATGAGGCGGCGTTTGTGGAGGAGCAAGTCATCCAGATCACGACGGCAGGCGAGGTGTTGCTGAATGAGGAGCCGATTGGAAAGTCCGACGACAAATTGCTGCCGAATCTCCGCGCTGTTTTGATGCGAGTGAAGGCGAATTGCGAAGCGGCAAAGACGCCTTGTCAGATCACCATCGCGAGTGAGGCCAAGACAAAGCATGGACGTGTGATGGATGTGGCCGATGCGTGCTCTGAGGTAGGCATCACGAGCTTGAGCTTCAACGTCACTGAGGAGGAATAGCCTGCTGGCCGAGCACGCTGTCGAGAAGCGCGAGAAGTTCCTGCACGCGGTAGGGCTTCACGAGAGTATCGAGCGCGCCGAGTTCGCGGAGGATGTTGGAGCGGCCGCTGGCGACTTCCCCGGTGACTGCGATCACGGGGATGCCCGCTGTGGCCGGGTCGTCTTTTAAAATACGCAGCAGTTGCTCGCCGAGCATGTCGGGGAGATTGAGATCGAGGAGCAGTAAATCGGGTTGGTGTTGTCGCGCGAGATCGAGGCCGATCCGGCCTTGGAGCGCGGAGAGAAGTTTGATGTCTTTTCGCGGAGCGAGGATGCGTTCGAGGAGATAGTAGTTGGCGAGATCATCCTCGATGTAGAGCACGGTGTATCGCGCTTTTGCAGGGGCTGTCTGCACGGGTTCGATGGTGGTGGTGTTTTCTTTCGGCATTTCGATAGCGGGGAGATCAATCCAGAAGGTGCTGCCCAGACCGACGGTGCTGGCTGCGCCGAGTCTGCCGTCGAGTGCTTTCACGAGCCGCTGGCAAAGCGCGAGGCCGAGACCGGTGCCGCCTTCGATGCCGCCTTCTTTCGTCCCGAGGCGCTCGAATGGAACGAATAGGCGATCCAGTTTCTCCTGCGGGATGCCCATGCCCGTATCCGTGACGCTGACGCGCCAGAAGCCATGCTCGGAACGTGCTGCTGCGATGGTCACGCTGCCGCCGTCGCGGTTATATTTCACGGCGTTCGAGAGAAGGTTGAGCATCACTTGCTTGATGCGCTCGCGGTCGGTCGAGACGAATGGAGTCTCCTGCGGCATCTCCGCGAGGCGCACGGTGATTTTATTCCGAGTGGCAAGCGGCATCGTGAACGTCGTGACTTCGCGCAGGAACTCGCTGAGTTCCACGGCCTCCTTGTGAAATTGCATCCGGCCCGCGTCGAGCCGAGCGATGTCGAGGACTTCATTGATCAGCCCGAGCAGGTTTTGTCCGGCGCGCGAGATGTGGCGGATGCTTTCCTCCTGCCGCGCATCGTGCTCCTCCATTTCGAGGAGCTGGGTAAAGCCGAGGATCGAATTGAGAGGCGTGCGCAACTCGTGACTCATGCGCGAGAGGAATTCACTTTTGGCGCGATTCGCCGCCTCCGCTTCGGCCTGTGCCTGCCGGATGTGCTCCTCGGCCTGATGGCGCTCGATGGCGGCAGACAGCACGTTCACCACGGCCTGCAAAAAACTGAGATCGTCGGGCGCATACGCACGAAGGCTCATCGAGAATGCGCTGAGCACACCGAGCGGGCGCGCTCCGGCTTGGATGAGGACGCAGACGCCACTCCGCGCGCCGATGTCTTTGACATCCTGCGACACGGCGAAACGCTGCTCGCACGAGAAGTCCGGCGTCACCACGATCTCGCCACTTCGCAGTGCATACGCGCTCATCGAGTCATCACCTCCGGGGATGCGCGCGGGCTTTTCACACTCGGGCCAGCCTGCATCCGCCCGTAGATAAAAGCACTCGTCCTCCGTGCTGAACTCATGCACTGCCGTGCAGTCTGCGGCTAATCCCACGCGGGCCACTTTCGTCGCTTCGCGCATGAGTTCGTCGAGGGGGAGTCCGGTGAGCGCGCACTGTCCGAGGAGGGCGACGGTTTCCTGTTGATGCGCACGCGACTGGAGTTCCGCGTTGGCTCTTTCCAGCGCCGCTGTGCGCTCGGACACTCGCTGTTCGAGCAACTCATTGGTCGTCTGGACGGCATTTTCCGCAAGGCGCTGGACAGACACGTCCTTGATGAAACCCACCATGCGTCCGACCCGGCCCTGCCGATCTAGAAAGAAGAAACCTTGTGCCTGCGCGACGATTTCAGTGCCGTCTTTGCGCTGCACTCGGAACTCATGGTGAAATGGATCGCGCGTGGCGGTGACACGTTCCACTTCGGCGTCGAAAGCGGCGAGGTCGTCTGGATGGATCATCTGCCGCAAATGCGTCATGCCGCCCTGCATTTCCTCATCACTACAGCCGAAGAACGCCGCGACATCGCCGCCGTAGGTGATGTCTCCGGAGGTGGCATCCCAATCAAAAAGCACCTGCCCGCTTGCACGGATCGCCGCATCGTAGCGATTGGCCCACTCGATTTGCTCCAGCTCTTTTTGTTTTCGCTCGCTGATGTCGCGGCAAATGGTCGAATAAAAATCCACTTCACCATCCGCGCTGGTGTGGGCGAGCACGACTTGGAGGACAGGAACTTCCTGACCATTTCCGGCCAGCAACGCGGTCTCCCCGCTCCACGAACTGTCCCGCAATGCAGCAGGGAACCCCTCATGCTGGACGACTTCATAAGCCCACGCGGGGTGCATTTCTTTCACGTTTCTCAGCACGACGGCATCGTCTTCCCCCCAAGCAAAGAGACGGCGTCCGGCGACATTCATATACAGCAACTGCCCGGAACGATCCGTCATCGCCACCACATCCGTTGTCGCTTCCAAAATCTTGATGATGCGCGCGTGTGCTTCGTCGCTGTGAAGCGGCGATATCGGCGTGGTGATTTTAGCCGGTGCAGTCATGAAGATTGGTTGTTACTGGGAAATGCGTTTCTGAAATTAGCCAGATAGGTGCCATGTGAGCGATGTATCTAGGCATGGTCAAATATGTGCGCGGCTTGATTGAAAAGCATCGAATGGCATGAAGAGTCAAATACGCAAACAGCTTGCATTAAAAAAGTGCCGTCATAGCCTGTCTTCGTGAAAGCAATCCGTTTGTTTCTATTGTTCCTTCTCGCGCCAGCGTTGATGGCTGGAGGTGCGGAGAAAATTCGCATCTCCACATTTTCCAGTATTCTCACTGAGGTCGCGCAGCAAGTGGGTGGCGACCGTGTGGAGGTAGTCGGCCATGTGAAACCGGGCACAGACCCGCATGATTTCGAGCCGAAGCCAAGCGACCTGCGTGCTGTCGCCAACGCGCAACTCGTGCTGCTTTCCGCAAAGCACATGGAGGGATATGTGGGGAAACTCGAAGAGGCGACGGGCACGAAGGGCGCCATCATCCAAGTGGGGGATCGATTCCCCTCACTCAAGCTCAGCGCTCAGCACGGAGACCACATTCACGATGGTGAGGACCCGCATTGGTGGCACAGCATCCGCAATATCGCCCGCTCTGCAAAAATTATTCGCGACGAACTGATCCAACTCAGCCCTGCGGACAAATCCACTTTCATCGCAAATGCCAGTGCCTATCTCGCAAAGCTGGAAGCGCTGGATGCGTGGGTGAAAAACAAGGTCGCCGAATTACCACGCGACAAACGCAAGCTCGTCACGAACCACGACGCTTTCGGCTACTTTGCGCGCGAATACGGCTTCACGGTGATGCCCATTGCCGGCCTCTCGAAAAACGATCAGCCCGGCTCGAAGAAAACCGCTGAACTCATCCATGCAATCAAAGCCGCAGGGGTGAAAGCCGTGTTTTCCGAGGATGTGGCGAACCCGAAAGTGATTCAGGAAATCGCGCACGAGACTGGAGCAAAATTTGGCGGCTCACTGCTTTCCGACGGTCTTGGTATTGGAGGCGGAGAAACGATTGAAGCGATGTTCAAGTGGAACGTCAGCACCATCGTGGATGCTCTGAAATAAATGCGCGGCTCACCACTACTCCGGGCTGCAATTACGTTTGCTGCGCTGCTTCTCTTTGCGCCGTTGATCTGGCGGATGACGCAGGCTGAATCGTTCGCGCCAAAAGCTGCGGAGATAAAACCGCATGACAACGCTCGGGGCATCCACCTCGTGCTCACATTTACGAGTGCGCCAAAGCGGGTGGGCATCACGCATCTTGGACAGTCGGTGTGGTCGAAAGACGCGCCCGATTCGCAAGAGGAATTTTCGTTGAAGCTCCCGTGGCCGCGCGAAGGCGGTGAATTGAAATTCAAAGTCGAGTGGGCTGCTGAAAACCCACTCTCCGCCATGCGCGTCCAACTCACCGATCCCACGGATAATGAAATCGAGCGCAGCCTGTGGGGAAAAGGAACCGTCGAGCGCGTGCTCAATTTTCCGTAGTCGCAACGCCATGCACACTCATGCTCTCCAACTTCAAAACATCACCGTGAGCTACGCGCGCATCCCGGCGTTGCACCACATTGGCTTCGAGGTCTGCTGCGGCCAGTGCGTCGCGCTGCTTGGGCCGAATGGCGCGGGCAAGACCACTTTGCTCAAGACGCTCGCGGGCCTCGTCGAGCGCGAGAGCGGCACGATTCATTTCCATGGTCGCGAAGTGCGTGGAGCGACGCCCGACATCGCCTACCTGCCGCAGCGTGGGCAGATTGATTGGGACTTTCCGACGACCGTGCGCGGCCTCGTCGAAATGGGCCGCTATCTCCGCCTCGGCTGGTGGCGCGCCTACGGCGAAAAAGACAAACTCGCCGTGGACAGCGCCATCGCTGGAATGAATCTCGAATCGTTGCAGGAGCGCCAAATCAGTGCGCTCAGCGGCGGCCAGCAGCAGCGCGCCTTCCTCGCCAGAGCACTCGCGCAAGAGGCTCACGTGCTCTTGCTCGACGAGCCATTCACCGGCCTCGACAAACCGAACCAAGACAACCTCAAGCTCACGCTCCGTCAGCTTCGTGGGCAGGGAAAATTGCTCATCGTCTCGCACCACGACCTCGCCAGCGTGCGCGAGATTTTCGATCGAGTCGTCCTGCTCAATGGCGAACTCATCGCCGCCGGAGAAACCGCAGTCACATTCACGGATGAAAACATCCGCCGCGCCTACGAGACGAGCATCTTCGCAGCGGTGGATCACGGAGTTGCTATATGAATTTTTTCACCGATCTCGTCAGTCAGGAATTCATGCGCCGCGCACTCGTCGGCGGCGCGCTCATCGGTTTTACGAACGGATTCCTCGGCTCATTCATCATCCTCCGCCGCATGTCGCTCATGGCCGACGCACTCAGCCACTCGATGCTGCCGGGCCTTGCCATCGGTGTGATGATCTTCGGACTAAAGCCCGGTGGCCTTTTCTTCGGCGGACTTGTCGCCGCGATGTTTGTCGCCATCGGAGCGATGCTCCTCGCTCGCGGTTCGCGGATCAAAGAAGACACCTCACTCGCCATTCTCTACACCGTCGCATTCAGCATCGGCGTCGTGCTTTTGCAGATGCTTCCGCCTACGCAGGTGGATTTAAAACATTACCTTTTCGGCAACGTCCTCGGCCTCGGGAACGCAGACCTTTGGATCGCATACGGCGTCGCGCTCGTCGTCGTGCCGGGGCTCATTTTGTTTCAGCGCCCGATGATGCTGACGCTTTTCGATCCCGCCGTCGCACGCAGCCAGGGCGTGCGCGTGGGCGCGCTGAATTTCGTCCTCATCGTCGCCAGCGTCCTCACGATGATCAGCAGCGCGCAATCCGTCGGCGTCATCCTCATGCTCGGCCTGCTCGTCACGCCCGCAGCCACGATGTATTTGCTCACCGACAACTTCACAAAAATGCTTTGGGGCGGCGCAGTGCTCGGCTGCCTCGGCTCCCTCGGCGGACTCGTGGTTTCGTATAAATTCGACGGCATCCCGAGTGGCGCGGCCATCGTCCTTGTGCTCGGCGTTGTGTTCATCGTCGCGTGGATATGCAGTCCGCGCTACGGGCTGCTCGTTCGATTTCGGAAGGCCCGCCACTTTCACGATGAGTCGCTCAAACGCTGGCAGCACGATGAACCGCACAAGCATTGAGCCGCATTGCCTCTTGTCAAACCCCGCCACCGCACGCACTGATCAGCAGCTCAGGCGGCGGGATTCCGGTCGCCGTAGTTAGCCGACCATGTTCATCGCAGTTATCATTCTAGCCATTTCTCTCGCAGCGATGATCGCCTGGCACTTTGAAGTTTCCAGACGCTACGAAGTCGTCATCCGTGATGTGCAGCGCGAGAAAGTGAAAATCCAAACCGAGGAGCGGCGCGTGTTCGATTTCCTCCATAACATCGGCGAGGCGCTCACCCACGAATCTCGTCCGAGCGATCTTCACGGCAGCATCGTGGAAGGCGCACTCCGTATTCTCGAAGCCCAAGGCGGCGCGCTCTATCTCGCGGATAAAACCGGAACGCAACTCCGGCCCGTTTTCATCTCCAAAAATTGCCCGCCCTTCGTGGAACTCCCGCCGCAGCAAGGCAGCGCCACGACGTCCCTTCAAAATCGTCTCAAGCTCCAGGCCGTCAGATCCGGCGAAGGACTTATTGGCGGCGTGATGAAGCAAAACGCCGCGCTCTTTCTCCCGCTCCACGATGCCCGACTCGAACACGCACGCGCGCACGGTGCAAACTCCGCTTTTCTCGCGCCGCTCACCTACGCGGGGCAGCACCTCGGTGTTCTCGCAGTCGCGCGCTCCGGGGATGCGGAGCCATTCGGCCCCGAGCACACGCACACGTTCGAGGCACTCGCGGAGCAGTCCGCGTTTTCACTCTTCGATGCGATTCTTCACCAGGAGGCTGCGGAGAAAAAGCAGATCGAAAAAGACCTGAGCGTCGCCATCGAAGTCCAGCGCATCCTTCTCCCCAGCGAGTCACCGCAACTCGACGGCTATGAGGTCGTCGGCACCAACGTCCCTGCGCGCTATCTCAGCGGCGACTACTTCGATTTTATCCCGCTCGATGAGGATCGCTGCGGCGTCGCCATCGCCGACGTGAGCGGCAAGGGCGTCCCGGCAGCACTCATCATGGCCATGTGTCGCAGCGCCCTCCGCCTGCTCGCGCCCACTGGCGAATCTCCCGCCGATGTGATGCGA
>JAYUIF010000282.1:0-3558 GCA_043766295.1 Spartobacteria bacterium
GGCTCGGGCGGTATTCTGCTCGGCGGTGCGACGTTCTCCTTCGGCGGAAATGGACTTTCCACCAGCTACACCGGCAACATTTCCGGCGCGGGAAATATCACCAAAACTGGCGTGGGAACATTCACCGTATCCGGCATCAACGACTACCTCGGACAAACGACTGTATCCGGCGGAATACTTCAGCTCGGTTCCGCAAACACGCTCCCCGGCACCACCTCCGCCAGCTTCGCAGCGGGAACAACCTTCGATCTCGCGGGCTTCACACAAACGATTGGCTCATTGCAGGGCGCTGGCGCGCTCTCACTCGGTGCTGCAACTCTCACAGTCGGCACCGACGGCTCCAGCACCACATTTTTGGGAGCTGCAACCGGCACCGGGAGCATCATCAAAACCGGCAACGGCGTGCTGACGCTGAGTGGCACGAACACCTTCTCCGGCGGTGTCACCATTTTGGGCGGCTCCATTTCCGTGGATACACAATCGCGTCTCGGCACCAACACCACCATCGCCCTCGACGGCGGTGCCCTCGCCGCAAACGCAGACCTCACCATCACAAAAACCCTCAGCCTTGGCGTCACGGGAGGCACAATAGACACCACCGATCGCAGCGTCACTTTCTCCGGCTCACTCAGCGGTTCCGCAACGACGCTCACGAAACTAGGCACCGGCACGCTCACCATCACCACGAACGACGCCGCATTTTCCAGCCAGTTGAGCGCGGATGATGGCAGAGTCTGGGTAAATGGCGCGCTCACTTCCATGCCCGTCACCGTCACCGACGGCGGCACGCTCGGCGGCACGGGAACCGTCGGCACGACGGACATTCTCTTCGGCGGCACCCTCGCACCCGGCGCCGGAATAGGCATCCTGAACACCGCCGCACTCACCATGTCCCTCGGCTCCGCACTTTCCATCGAACTCGGCGGCACCGTCGCTGGCACCAGCTATGATCAAGTTTTCACGACCGGCGCACTCACACTCAGCGGCGTGCCTTCCGTCACTTTGACCAACGGCTTTTTCCCCATCGTCGGCGACCGTTTCTTCGTCATGCTCAACGACAAGAACGACTCCATCAGCGGCACGTTCGCCTCATTGCTCGAAGGCTCCACCTTTATCTCAAGCGGCATCACATTCGCCGTCAGCTACCTCGCCAACGGCGACGGCGGATCCAGCGGCAACGACGTCTCATTCACCGTCACCGCAGTGCCCGAGCCCACCGCCGCTCTCCAATTCCTCGCAGGCTTTTCTCTCCTGCTCGCGCAGCGCCGCCGCCGCGCAAAGTGCTGCGCTTAAAAACACCGCCCTTGCCAGCGCGCTTCGCTTGCGCTGAATTGCGCCCCCTTTTTTAAATCTATGCTCAGCGCAGGTATCGTCGGTCTTCCAAACGTCGGCAAATCCACTCTCTTCAACGCCGTCACCCGCACCCGCAAGGCGCAGGCGGCGAACTACCCGTTCTGCACGATCGATCCGAATGTCGGCGTCGTGACCGTGCCGGATGCGCGGCTCGAAGTGCTCAGCAAAATCAGCGGAAGCAAAAAGCTCGTGCCCGCCGCGATTGAATTCGTGGACATCGCCGGACTCGTGAAAGGCGCGAGCGCGGGCGAGGGGCTCGGCAATCAATTCCTCAGCGTCATCCGCGAAGTGAACGCCATCGTGCAAGTCGTGCGCTGCTTCGAGGATGGCGACATCCACCACGTCAGCGGCGGCGTGGACCCCGTGCGCGACATCGAGATCATCAACACCGAACTCGTCCTCGCCGATCTCGCCGCGTGCGAGAAACGCAAAGACCGCCAGCAAAAAATGGCCCGCAGCGGCGACAAACTCGCCAAGGCCGAAGTCGCGTTGTGCGAGAAATTGCTGCCCTATCTCAACACCGGCAAACCCGCGCTCACGCTCGAACTTTCCGACGATGAAAAAAAGCTGCTGAAGGAATTTTTCCTCCTCAGCAGCAAGCCCACGATCTTCGCCTGCAACGTCGCCGAGTCCGACCTCGCCGCACTCGCGCAGGGCCAGGATTGCCCCGCAAAGAAACACGTCGAAGCCGTCCGCGCCTACGCAGCCGCGCATTTCGCCACGGAAGCCGTCATTATTTCCGCGCAAATCGAGAGCGAACTCGTGGACCTGAGCGACGCCGAAGCGACGGAATATCTCACGGGCATCGGCGTAAAAACGAGCGGCGTCGGCGAGTTGATCCGCGCCGTGTATCACCTGCTCGGCCTGCGCACCTACCTCACCACCGGCGTGCAGGAGACGCGCGCCTGGACCATCCGCGCCGGTGACAAAGCTCCCGCCGCAGCAGGCGTCATCCACACCGATTTCGAGCGCGGCTTCATCGCGGCGGAAGTCATCCACTACGACGATCTCGTCACCCTCGGCTCGATGGGCAAAGGCCGCGAAACCGGCAAGCTCCGCATCGAAGGCAAGGAATACGTGATGAAAGACGGCGACGTGGTTGAGTTCCGATTCAACGTGTGACGCGGCGGATGAATCCCGACGAAGTTCCATCGCCCGAGCCCGAGCCTGAATCCCCCGTCGAATATCCCGACAACATCTGCCCCGTCTGCGGCGCAAAGCTGATTTCGGAAAAGTGCAAAGTCGTCTGTCGCAGCGAACGCTGCCGCTACCGAATCGTTTTCAACTGCGCCGAGTTTTAGCCGCGCTTCGCAATCACTACAAAACTGCGCGCAGGAACGGCGCGGTGCGGCTCGTCTTGCTGCGCGCGACTTCCTCGGGCGTGCCGCACGCGACGACTTCGCCGCCCGCCGCGCCGGCCTCGGGGCCGATGTCCACGACGTAATCGGCGTCGGCGATGAGCGAGAGATTGTGCTCGATGACGATGACCGTCGCGCCGTCGTCCACGAGGCGATGCAGCACTTTCAGCAACTCGACGACATCGGCCATGTGCAGGCCGATGGTGGGCTCTTCCAAAAGGTAGAGCGTGCTCTTCGGCTCGCGCTGGCGGCGGAGGCGCGAGTTCGCATCGCGCGCGACGCCGGTGACGAGTTCGGCGACCAATTTCAACCGCTGCGCCTCGCCGCCGCTGAGCGTGGGGCTGGGCTGGCCGAGGCGCAGGTAGCCGAGCCCGGTGTCGCACAGCAACGCGAGTGGGCGGTGGATTTTTGGCGCTGCGCGAAAAAAGTCCGCGGCTTCCGCGAGCGACATCTCCATCACGTCGCCGATGCTCTTTTCGTTGTAGAGCACTTCGAGCGTGGCGGGGTTGAAGCGCCGCCCGTGGCAGTCCGTGCATGGCTGGTAGCTCGTCGGCAGGAAGGCCATCTCCATGCGGATGACGCCCTGGCCGCCGCACGTCTCGCAGCGCCCGCCGATGGTGTTGAAGGAAAAGCGCGACGCGGTGAAGCCGCGCATCCGCGAGAGCGGGAGCTGCGCGAAGAGCGCGCGGATTTCATCGAACACGCCGAGATAGGTCGCCGGCGTGGAGCGCGATGTTTTGCCGATGGGTGACTGATCCACCTCGTGAACGGCCTCGATGAATTCGACGCCAGCGAGGTGTGGGACAGCCGTCCCGGCTGTCGGTGTGGGACAGGCGTCCCCGCCTGT
>JAYUIF010000283.1:0-3539 GCA_043766295.1 Spartobacteria bacterium
ATATTCCGTGCGATCCCAGCCCACGCCGAAATCGAAGAACGGCGCGAGCGTCACGATCGGCTCCTTCGCCTTGTCCTTGTTTTTCCAAACCGGCACGCGCACCTCCAGCGAACCGAACACCCCGTTGTCGCGCAGAATCTGATTCTCCCGGTACCCGCGCGCGCTCTGCACGCCGCCGAGACTGTATTGCTCCAGCGAAAGCAGCGGATCGTTCGCGAGCTGCGCGTTCACCCGCACGACCGCGAGATTGTCCGTCTCGAAAATCTTGCGCATGTATTGCGCCTGCCCGAGCCACGAAAAAAACTGCCCGTCTGGCAGCTTGCGCACGCCATCCGTCGAGCCGATGCCGCCGCCGAGCCCGTCCGCGTGCCGCGTCGCGCCGAATTCATTGATCCCCAGATTGAACGTCGAACGCAGCGACAGCACATGCTTCTGGCTGCGGTTCACATATTCGAGCGCGAACCGGATCACGAAAACCTCCGTTTCGCCATCGACCGCGCCCGGCGAAAGCGTGAACGGACGGCTGAGCAGGAAGCTGTTGCTCTTGCGCTTGTCCGCCGTCACCGACACCGCGACTTCGTTCGTGAGGCTTTCATAAAACGGCTGCCGCAGCGTCGCGCCGTACTGCTCCGATTTACTCGTGATGTCGAGCGGCTGAAACTGCTCCTCGACGATCGCCGCATCGTTCTTGCTCGCATGAAATTCCAGCGTCGTGTGCCACGGCGAAATCGGAATCCGGTACGAGCCCTCGATGTTCTCGTCCCCGCTCGCCTCCCACCGATCCAGCGTTTCCGAAGTCGTGTGCAGGATGCCGTAGCGGAGTGAAATCGGGTCGTCGTGCCCGCTCAGATTCAGCACCGTGGCATTCACTTCGAGAATCTCCGCGCCCACGCTGGGCGGGCGGCGGTTGCTGAAATCCAGGCTCAAACGGAACGGCTGATTCTCCTGAACGCTCACCTTCAACATACTCTCCCCCGGCTTCACGCCAGGCATCAACTCCGCGTTGATCTGCCGGATGTTCGGGTTCTCCCGCAGCAGTTGCATCCGCTCTTTCATTCGGTTGAAATTCAGCGGACGGCTCGCGCTGCGCCACATTTCGTGACGCAGCCACCACGCGCGATACCACCAATTCCCGCTCAGTTCGATCTCCGTCAGCCGCCCCTCGACGATTTTGAAAATGATAATGCCATCCTTCAAATCCTGATCCGGCAGCGTCGCGCCCGAAGTGATGAATCCGCGCTCCACGTAATGCACGGTGATCGCCTGTCGCGCCTCTTCGAGTTCCGCGCCCGTGATCTCGCGTCCGGAAAAACGCGCGACGAGCTTCGTCAGTTCGCGATCAGAAAAAACCGTGTTCCCTTCAAAGCGAAACCGCTTCACCTGCACGCGCAGCGCGGACGCCAACGTGCCCGTATCCGCAAACCCTGGCGCGAGCGGCGGCAGCACCGGCTCGATCGTCGCGGGTTCGAGCTTGAGCTTGTAAGGCGGCAGCGGCCCGCGCTTCCCGCCCGGCCCCGGTGTCAGTTCCGTCTGCGGCAACAACGGCACCAGCATGATCTCCTCGCCCGGCAGCAGCGACGGCTCCTCGACGCCCGCTGGCAAAGGATTCGCGGGCAGCGCCTCCTGATTCGGCGTCTGCTGCGCCGGTGCCAGCCGCGCGCCGGCAAGGATCGCCAAGGCGAGAAACGCAGTGAGCGAAGGAATCTTTCTGCGGGGAAAAACTCGATGAGTGCGGGCGAACACGGCGCGGAGCAAATCAGTTTTTACCGCGTGACGCGCGGTTTTTTTCGCCTTTTTTCCCCGTGCTCGGAGCGGTCTCGGCGAGCGTCTCGTCGGGTCCGAGCGAGACGCCGCCGCGCCCGATCACTAGGAAGCTGCTGAAGTCCAGCCCGAGCCGTCGCGCGCATTGCTCGCGCAATTGTGTGGACGCATCGACGAGCGCGCCGGGCAGCACGAAAAGTCCTGCGGCCAAGTCGAGTTCCGGCGCGGTGATCGTCACGGTGCCTTCGGTGCTGCCAGTCGCGGTAAGAAGGCTTTCAGAGGAAAAGAAGTTGTCGGCCCGCAACATGATATTCCCGCCCCGTCCGAGCGCAGCGTTCGCGCTGATGATGCCGTGGTCGAGAATGATGAAAGTTGGATCGACGGAAATGTTGCCACCGGCACCTGCCGAGCCGCCTGGCGCTCCAGTGAGCAAGCTCGTCCCCGCCGTGGCCACGACGCTGCTATGATCGAGAAAGAACAGGTCCCGAGCCGAGATGACAATGTTTCCACCATTCTCAGCCGCAGAAGCGGTGATGCTACTGCCATTACTTAGTTTGATGGCGGATTCCGATGACACGGTAATGTTGCCACCGCTTGATGCGCTGGCAGTGACCGAGATTTTGCCTGTGTTGGACAAGTTCACCTGACCGGCACCGATCTTCACCGAACCCGCCACTCCTGTCGCGCCCTGCTCGGATGACGCGCGCACGCCCGTGAAGAAGGTGGTTCCAGTTCCATCGACGACGAGATTTCCGAGTTGAAGGGTCACATCGCCGCCCTTGCCAGAGCTATAAGTTGATGCGGCTACTTCCCCGCCTCCTTTGATAGTCAAACTATCGGACTTAACCAAAACATCGCCAGCTCGCCCTGTCGAATTGGGCCGTGCGTTGGAGAAAACCCCCGTGCTTACGTTCACTCCCTGTCCGTCGATGTCGATACTCTTGGCCTTCACGATTATCGCCCCGGCGTTTCCATCCCCGGTGGTGCTCGATGAAATCAATCCGCCCGCCCGTATGGTCAGATCTCGGGATTGAAATAGAACCTCTCCCGCGTTTCCGATGCCATCGGAGGTGGCGAAGATTCCGCTTGGATTGCTCCCGATGCGGTCGCGAATCAATGAGGTATCGACCAAGACGTTGACATCACCGCCGCAGCCAAAGTCATAGGCGCTGGTTGAGATTTGGCCCCCATTCACTAAACGCAGGCTTCCACTGTGTACGAGCACTCCGCCTGCCTCGCCCAAGCCATCGGAGTCGGACGAAATCCCCGTAAAGTCGGTGCTATCAAGTCCGTCGATAATAAGGCTTTGAGTCGTTAGCGTTACCTTCCCTCCCCGTCCTGCCTCATTCGTGTCGGCGTCGATCGAAGACCCACCGATAATAGCGACCGAGGGAGCTGTTACATTTATGTTTCCGCCCCTTCCGCTTGAAAAAGTCGTCGCAGAGATTTGGCCGGTGCCCAGAATATTAAGAGCCCCATTGACGAATACCGTTAGATCTCCGGCATTACCTCCGATGGCTCCATCGGGGATCGATTGAGTGACAATCCCTGTAAATAGCTTCGGCTGTGCGGAACCATCGATGGTCAGCGTGCGTGCCGACACTGAGAGATTCCCCCCGTTTCCCAGAGATTCAGTTGACGCTGATATATCAGCGCTGCCAAGGATCGTCAATGCGCCATCCACCGTCACCCGCACATTGCCCCCGTTGCCTCGGTCCACCGCGTCTGCTGTTATTTCCGTGGCTTGATCTGGAGCGGCCGACCCGTCCATAACTAGG
>JAYUIF010000284.1:0-8373 GCA_043766295.1 Spartobacteria bacterium
CCGATGCTCCAAATCGCTCTGAAAAAACCCTCCCGAGCGCTCGGGTGCCTCGCAACGCGCCAAAAAAACCTTCCCGAGCGCTCGGGTGCCTCGCAACGCGCCAAAAAAACTCTCCCGAGCGCTCGGGTGCCTCGCAACGCGCCAAAAAAACCTTCCCGAGTGCTCGGGTGCCTCGCAGCGCGCCAAAAAAACCCTCCCGAGTGCTCGGGTGCCCCGCAACGCGCCGCGCTGAGGCATCGGTTCATCGCTTTTTGGGTAGGATTTTCCGCCCAAATCCACCCCGCAACGCCGCCCGCCATAAATCTCGCGCCAAGACGCCAAGCCGCAAAGCCAGTTGCCAAAAATCCACGCCGCCGTTCCATCCCTTCCCGCCTTCCTGCCTTCCTAATAAAAAACCACACCCCATCGGGCAGACACTCGCCTCCCGCCACTCCCCTACTCCGGCGGCGGCGGCGTGTCGGGTTCGCCGCTGACTATCTTCGGTTTTCCGATGAGCCGGTTGCTGCCGACGACGCGGACTTCGATGACGTGCTGCGCGTTGTTTCGCACCCACTTGGGCAACTCCGCGTAGTAGCCGTGCCGGCCATTTCCGTAACCGCGCTCGATGAGATCGGTGCGCTCTAAATCCGCAGGCACGCGGACTGCCCATCCGTAATCCACATAAACATCCACGAACAGACCGCCGTCCTTTTTGTCCCGCTGCCACGCGTAGCCTTCCACGGAATACGCGTCGGCGCTTTCCACCACTTCATCATGCACTGGCGGTGGTGGAGGAATCAGGCGACCGCTGAAAATGAGCATCCCAAAAACGATGATATGAAAAGTCAGCAACCGCGCTCCCCATCGCCCGCGAGGTGAATCGGGCCACCACTTGCGCACTTTGTTCCAGCGCGAAAAAACATCGTAACCCGTGACGAGCACCGCGTGGTAAAGCCCGTAAATGAGGTAGTGCGGCGCGATGCCATGCCACACGCCCATGATGCCGAAAGTGAGAAATGTGCCGAGCGTGCCAGCGGTTTGTTTTCCCCGGAACCACTTCCCTTTCGCAGCCGCGAGTTGGAAGCGCAGATGAACATGATCGCGGAGCCAGAACGACAAACTCATGTGCCACCGCGCCCAGAAATCGCGGATGTTGCGCGCGAGAAATGGGGCGTTGAAATTTTCCGGCGTGTGGATGCCGAGCAGCCGCGAAATGCCCACGGCGAACGCGCTGTAGCCCGCGAAATCGAAAAACAAAAACACTGTGTAAACATACGCGTAGCCCGCGCACGCCCATGCACCGCTCGCTTTCATCAACGGTGCGCGCAGATGCTGATCAATCAGCGCGGCGAGGATGAATTTATACAGGAACCCGCGCATCACGCGCTGGATCGCGAAGTCCATATCGTCGAGAAACTCCGCGCGCGTGCGCTGCTTCGCCCAATCCTGTGCAAAGCGCCGGTAGCGATCAATCGGCCCCGATGAGATCGCAGGAAAGAAAAACAGAAACGCGAAAAGTTGCCCCGGCGCGAGTTGCTTCACCACGCCGTCGCGGATGGAGAAAATCACATCCAACGCGCGGAATGTGACGTAGCTGATGCCGAGAAAACCGAACACACTCTCCACGGAAAAGAACGGCAGCAGCTTCGACGCACACAGCGGCACGAGCGCAAAAAGCATCGCGACATAAAACGTCGCGCGCGATTTTGAACGCACAAACACGAAGCAAACCGCCCATAGCCACAGCGCGGAAAACAGAAATACATAGAGCGGCGAAAACTGCGTCGCCTCGGCCTGCTTCCCCCACGGTTGCAGAATCTCCGCGACGCCGACGGTCGGCATTTGAAGACCGGCGATGCGCAGCACCGCGCTGTCCGGGCTGCTGAAAATAAAACCCAACACCGGCAGCGTGACCACAAAACACCAACGCGCGCTCGCCTTTCCAAACAGCCCGAGCGCGAGAACCGGCACCACGACGTAGAGCAGGAGCAGGCCGAAAAATGTCCAGTTTGCGAAGGGCGTCATCCGAGTAACTCCGCGAGTTTCTTTCGGTCCGTCTTGCCGTTGTTGTTCATCGGAAAGCTCGGGAGAAAATGGAATTTGCGCGGCACCATGTAGGCGGGCAGACGTTCACCGAGGCGGACCTTGAGCTTCACCGCCTGCTCGAAGTCGCTGCCTTCTTTTGCTCCCGCAAGAACGACGAACGCTGCGAGCGAGTCTACCACGTCGTGCTTTTTCACCGGCAGCACAACGGCGTCCGCAATCTCCGGCAATGCGCGGAGGTTGGCTTCGAGGTCGCCGAGTTCGATGCGATTGCCGTGAAGTTTGATCTGCCCGTCCATGCGACCTTCGCAAAAGAAAAGCCCGTCGCGGTCGCGGCCCCAATCGCCGGTGCGATAGCAGCGCGTGCCCTCAAACGGTGCGAACGCTTTCTCCGTCAGATCGGGTCGCCCGAGATAGCCGGGGCTGACGTTTGGCCCAGCAATCACGATCTCGCCGCGCTCGCCCGGCGGCACCGGCTCGCCTTTCTCATCGCGGATGATGATGCGCGTGCCCGGCATCACGCGCCCGATGGGCAGCGGATTCCACTGCGCGAGCAACTCGCGTGTCACGGGCACGCTCGTCACTGCGACAGTCGCTTCGGTCGGGCCGTAAGTGTTCAGGATTTCCGCGCCGGGAAATCGCTCCAGCATCTGCGCCGCAGTCTCGGGCGCGAGCGTTTCGCCGCAAAAGAAAATGCGCCGTAGCGCGGGCAGCATCGTGGAGTTGAAGCTCTTTTCGATGCAGCACATTTGCGCAAACGACGGCGTGCTCATCCACTGCGTCGCCCCGCATTTTCCCAGCGCGGCGAAGAGCGCGCGCAAGTTGGTGGCGAGTTCTTTCGTGAGCGAAAAGATCGTATTTCCCGTGGTGAGCGCGAGGTAAATGTCATGCACGCTGAGGTCGAAAGTGAACGGCGCGTGGTTGAGGAAAATCTCGCGCTGCGGCGTAAAATCATGCGCGCCCTGCATCCACGCAAGATAGTGTTCGAGATTCGCGAGCGTGATGACGACGCCCTTCGGCTCGCCGGTGCTGCCGCTCGTAAAGAGCACGTAAAATGGATCGCCGATCCCGACGCGCCGCGAGTCTGCGTAGATTGCACTGCTGGCGGAAAGCGACGCCACTTTCTCCGGCGTGAGCAACACACCCGCGCCGGAAATTTCCATGACGCGCTGCACGCGGGCGGGCGGCGTGGTGCAGTCAATCGGCACGTAGGGCCGCCCAGTTTTTACAGCGGCGAGAAACGTGACGATCATCTCCGGCTCTTTGTGTCCGAGGATGGCGACGGGCGCGCGGCTTTCACCGAGTTCGCGATCCAGCCACGCGGCCAGCGCATCCGAGCGCGCGCCGAGTTCGCCGTAGGTGAGCGTGCGCTCGTTGCTGATGTGTGCGATTCGCTCCGGCGAAATGCGGCACCAATGCGCGATGCGGTCGAGAATGTGCATGGCTAAAATTCCTGATACACAAACTCCGGCGTGTCGAATTTCCCGCGCCCATACATCACCAGCAACGCCGCGATTAGCGCGAGATAGTAGAGCGTGAGCAACGCGACGCGCGCTCTCGGATGAGCCTCCAGCCAGCGTTTCGCAGCATCCATCATGCGGCAAGGCGGCGCTGCACGTCGGCGACAAATTTCTCCGGCGTCGCCCACGCCTCGCGATCAAATTCCGCAGGCGAAACCTCCACGCCAGCTTCCCGGCCGAGCGCGACGATGAGTTCGACCGTCTTCATCGAGTCGAGGATTTGCAGATCGTAAAGCGCGAGTCCGGGGTTGTTGCGCACTTCATCGGTCTCCGCCACACGGGCGAGCAATTCGAGGATTTGGTCGTTGTTCACTAGTTCGTAGTTTGGTGAAAAAAATCATCCAGCGCCTTGTCGTAAAGCACCCATCCCTTCGCGCCGGGATGGTCGAGGTGATCCGCGAAGAAAGTCGGGTCTTCCTCGAACTGCTGGAAATAAACGAGCTCCATGTTGTGAAACGAAGCGAGTTCCTTGAGTTTCTCGCCATACTTGCTGCGGGCCTTGGCGGAGACGCCTGTGATTTCGAGATCCGTTCCGTGGAGAGGCATCGAGAGCAACATGGGTTGCGCGCCGAGTTCGCGCAGCGTGCGCAGGACGAGGACGAAATCGTCCCACTCATCCGCCTCCGTGAGCGTGGCGATGAAGCTCTCATCCCTCGATCCTTTCGGGCGCCTCGCAAGTTTCGCGTCCTTGGGCATCACCTTTTGCTCGCTGGCGCGGCGGAGCACTTCCTTCCAATTCACCCCGCCCAACTTCGCCGGCATCGCATCGGGATCGCTGCTGTCCATGATGTGCAGCCCCGCCTCGATGTGATCCTGCGCGCGACCCACCGCGTTGCTGATTTGGCCGAGCGGCCACACCGCGCTGTAAAAAGCGCGATCCAACCCCGTGTCGCCAGCGAGACGATCCAGCGCGAAATCGAGCAACCAGTTTCCATCCGTAGTGCCGGAATACTGGCGCATCCGCAGCGCAGCATCGTGCTTGAGCTTCTGCGAAAGCGCACCGCTGAACGCCAGCTCCTGCGCTTGCAGCGCGCTGAAATTCCCTTCGTAGAATCCCTCGTTCACAGTGTCTGTGAAAAAGAAACTTGGCGAGATGGAGAGCACCACCTTCTTGCCGCGCATCGCATCGCCGACTGCCGCGAGCTTGAGCAGATTCGCCAGCGAGATCGTGCCCGCTTTTCCCACGGGGAACACGCGGAAGCCGGTCGGAAATTGCGAAAAGAAATCCGTCGCGCGATTGGGCACCTCTTTCACCAACTCGGAACTGCCGTAGAGCACGAGCAAGTCCGGCTGTTGAAACGCCGCTTGTTGCAACGCCACGCCTTGCAGCTTCACGTCGCTCAACTCCGGCGCAAACGCATAAATGTAGCGGTGCTCCGCTCGCTGGCAGATCGCGAGCAACACGGCGACGACCGCGCCCGTAATGAGCGCGGCGAAGCTGGCGGCCTGTAGGTGGGTGCGGTTAGCGTTCACAGCAATGCGCCTATATGAATGCGCGAAGAGCGATTCCTTAGAGCAGAGCGCGCCGCGTTTTACAAAGCAGGAATCGCCCGCGTGAGCACCCGCGCCAGATCGGCGGCAGCGCGCTGGCCCGTCGCCAGCACCTCCGCGTGGCCGAGTTCCCCCGCGTGCAGACCGGCGGCCCAATTCGTGAGACACGAAAATCCCGCCACCTCCAGCCCCAGCGCGCGCGCCTGAATCGCCTCCAGCACCGTGCTCATTCCCACCGCATCCGCGCCCAGCATCCGCAGCATCCGCACCTCGGCGGGCGTCTCGTATTGCGGCCCGAGCAAACCGGCATAAACACCTTCGTGCAGCGTCACTCCCAACTCGCCCGCCACCGCCGCGAAATGCGTTCGCAAACTCCGCGCATACACTTCGCTCATGTCGTGAAAATTCGGCCCGCCCATCAATGGCGAAGTGTGCGTGAGATTCAAATGATCGCCGAGCATCATCCAAGTGCCGGGCGCAAACGCCGCATTACACGTCCCCGCCGCATTCGTGAGCACCAGCCGCCGCACACCGCGATCCGCCATCCATCGCACATGAGCCGTCACCTCCGCCGCCGTGCGCCCTTCATACAAATGCACGCGCCCCTGCGCCGCCAGCACGAGCACGCCGCCGATTTTTCCAAAAACAAAACGCCCCGCGTGTCCCGCGACACTCGATTGCGGCAGCCCCGCGATCTCCGCGTAGGGCACTGACGCCACCACTTCCATCTGCTCGACGAAACCGCCAAGACCAGAGCCGAGAACCAGCCCCCACGAAGGACGCAAAGATTGCCAAGACATGCGCGCAAGATGCGAAGCCCCAAGTGAGAGCGCAAGCACTGGTGCGTCCTTAAACACACAGGCCAACGGCCTGCCGCAAACCAGCCCATCTGGCCTAGTGACGCGAACGGCAAGCATCTATCGCACGCAGGCCAACGGCCTGCCGCAAGCCAGCCCAGGGCAAGCGAGGAACGAGCGCCGCCCTGGGTCTGGAAACGAAGAATTGGCAATGCCCCAACGGGGCGTAACAATCTTTCTCCGTTATGCCGCAATCCCTCGCCCGCGTCGTCCTACACGTCGTCACCAGTCCCCATTCACCTGTCACAGCGCGAACGCGCTTCCCGCCTTGCCCTCCCCGCGCTTTCGTGGTTTCTCGCACGCGTTCAACGTCCGCTCGCCCGTTCCTGCTCGCCCGATGAAACTTTCCATCCACGCCATTTCGACATTCCCTCGCCATTGGTTCCTCGCGAATAACAAACTCGCCCACGCCAAATGAAAAAGCCCGCCAAGGCCACCATCGAAGTCCAAGGAACAGAAATCGCCATCCTCAACACGACGGACGGCGAATACATCTCCCTGACCGACATGCTCAAAGCCAAGGACGGCGAGTTTTTCATCTCCGATTGGCTCCGCAACAGGAATACCGTGGAGTTCCTTGGCATCTGGGAATCGGTGTTCAACCCGGATTTTAATTACGGCGAATTCGCCATAATTAAACCCGTCGAATTCGACGGGTTTAGACCTACCTCAACCCTTCAGCCAACATGATGAGCAAACCCAAAAGAAGCACCATTGAGGTTCAAGGCACATCCATCGGCATTCTCACGCAGCCGGGTGGAGACTATATTTCGCTCACCGACATGGTGCGGAACTTCGATGGCGCGGGCGCGCTGATCGAGCAGTGGCTCAAGAATAAAGACACCGTCCTGTTCCTCGGCGTATGGGAACGCATCAACAACCCCGGTTTTAATTCCCTCGAATTCGAGGGAATTAGAAATGAGGCGGGCCAAAACAGTTTTTTCCTGTCGGCCAAAAAGTGGATCAAACTGACAGGAGCCAAGGGACTGATCGCGAGCGCCGGACGCTACGGCGGCACCTACGCCCACAAGGATATTGCCTTCGAGTTCGGATCGTGGCTCAGCCCGGAATTCAAGCTCTACCTCATCACGGAATTCCAACGCCTCAAGGACGAGGAAAACGACCGTCTCAAGCTCGGGTGGAACCTCCAGCGCACCCTCGCCAAGATCAACTACCGCATCCACACCGACGCCATCAAAGAGACCCTCATCCCGCCTTCCATCACCAAGGCACAGGCAACGCTCGCCTATGCCAACGAAGCCGACCTGCTCAACGTCGCCCTCTTCGGCCAGACCGCGAAGCAATGGCGCGACGCCCACCCCGACGCCGACGGCAACATCCGCGACCACGCCCCGCTGGAGCAACTCGTCGTCCTCACCAACCTCGAAAGCCTCAATTCCGTCCTCATCCGGCAGGGCTTGCCCCAGCCGGAGCGCCTGCTCAAGCTGAACGAAATCGCCATCACCCAGATGCGCACCCTCCTTTCCGCCAACAACGTCAAACGCCTGAAGTGATGCCCGCCCACGCCACTACTCGCCCCCACGTCCCTTCGGCCTGCCTTCGGCAGGCGATGTCGTTCCACTCCGTTCCGCAATCTGCAATCCGAAATAGCGCAGCGCGCTTCGCCGCTTGCCCTCCCCGCGCTTTCGTGGTTTCTCGCTCGCGTCCAACGTCCGCTCTGCCTGTTCCTGCTCGCTCGATGAAACTTTTCTGTCTCTCCAATCCTGCGAAGAGCTTCACATCATGCCAGCATTAACGCTCAAGCCTTCTCACAAGGCAGTCCTCGCCTACTACGAATCGCTTGCCGCTTTTGCAAAGCTCGGCGCGACGCATGAAACGGCGGTGCGCAGTGCCTTCGCCACGCTGCTCGAAACGGCGGCGAAGCCCTTCGGCTGGAAGCTCGTCCCCGAGCACTCCATGCGGGGCAAAGGCGGCAGGCGCATCGCGCCGGACGGCACGATCATGGATGTCTTCCGCCTTCATCACGGTCATTGGGAGGCGAAGGATTCCGGCGACGACCTCAACAAGGAAATCCGCGCGAAGATCGAGAAAGGCTACCCGACGAAGAACCTCCTCTTTTGGGAGCCGCGCCGTGCCGTGCTCTACCAGCACGGCCAAAAGGTGGACGACCAGCCGCTCGACAATCCGGAAACTCTCCTCGCCATTCTCGGGCGCTTTCTGGAGTTTGCCCCGCAGGCCATCGCGGAGTGGGAAGCCGCCGTCGCGCACTTCAAGGACATCATCCCGCAGTTGGGCAAAGCCCTCGCCGCGATCCTGAAAAAAGCGCGCAAGGAAAACCCTGCCTATGCCGCCGCCTTCACTGGCTTCGTCACCGTCTGCCGCGGCTCGCTGAATCCCAATCTCTCGGAATTGGCAGTCGAGGAGATGCTCGTCCAGCATCTCCTCACCGAGCGCATCCTGCGCAAGATTTTCGACATCGAAAACTTCCGCGAGCGCAACGTCATCGCCTCCGACATCGAGAA
>JAYUIF010000285.1:0-8372 GCA_043766295.1 Spartobacteria bacterium
CGCTGGCGCGAGCGAGTAGTTTTTCCGTGAGTGTCATATTAAAAAAGGGGGCGCAAGATGCCGCCCTCACCGCGCGAGCGCAAATGGAAACTCCCCGAACGGCGGCGCGCCTGCGTGCCCGGCCTACTTCCGCCCCTGCAAACTGCGAAGGTAAATTTCCTCCACTTTGCGCGTCATCGTCTCGGCAGAATAATTTGCGCGGACTGTCGTGAGCGCATTTTCCGCGAGCTGGCTGGCGAGTGTCGGCTGCTCGATCAAAGTGCTGACCGCCGTAGCGAAAGGCCCGATTTCACATGGCGAAACCAGGCGGGCATTCGTGCCGTCGCGGAGAATTTCGCGCATCCCATCGAGATCGCTTGCGACGATGGGCACGCCGCTCGCCATCGCTTCGAGGATGGTCATGGGCAGCCCCTCGTAGCGCGAAGTGAGAAGGAAGCAATCGAGCGCGGGCCAAAGCTCAGTTGGGTCGGCTACGTAGCCGGTGAACTTCACTGCGATGCCGAGATTTTTCGCCTGCGCCCGGAGCGCGGAGTCTTCCGGCCCTGTGCCTGCGATGATGAATTCCGCCTGCGGATGTTTCGCTGCGATGACGGCCGCGACATCGAGAAAGAGTGCGAAGTTTTTCTGAAAAGTGAGCCGTCCCAATCCGCCGATGACAAAGCGGTTTTCGCCGAGGCCAAATTTCGCGCGAGCGGCTGCACGCTGCTCCGGTCGCGGGCGATTCGCATTTACATCAATGCCATTGTGAATGGTCGTCACGCGCTCGGGAGCGAGGTGTTCACGTTCGAGCAAATGAGCGCGGGTGCTCTCCGAAACCGTGATGATGTGCGTGGAGAGTGCGTTCACTTTTTGATCCAGAGCACGCAGGAATGCGGGGAGCGACAGCTTGTCGTTGCAGTGATCGTGGTTGATGCGGATGCGCCGTCCGCAAAGTGCCGCGAGAGGTTTGGCGAAAAGGTTCGCCCACAAAAGGTGGCAATGCACCACGTCGTAACGCTGCGTTGCGAGCAGCCACAGCAGGCGTGGAAGATAGAGTGGCAGAAGTTTGTGCGGCGAGAGCGTGAGCACCGGCACATCGAGTCGCATGAGCCGCTCCCGCATCGCGCCGCGTCCATGCAAAGCCACGACTGCCGGTGAAAAACGCGAACGGTCGGCGTGCCGGACGAGTTGTTCGATGACGACCTGCGCGCCGCCGAGATCGAGGCTGTCAACAACATGGAGGACGCGCGTTTTCATTCCGGCAATCCCGCGAGAAAAGCGGAGACGTTCGCATCGTTATCGTGCCACTCGCCAACGAAAGCCTGCGCCTTTCGCTGCAATTCAGAACGCGTCGTCCCGTCCTCTAAAAGTTCGCGCGCGTCTTCGAGAAATGTCTGCCAGTCACCCGCCGCGCACAGCCCCGCATGATGGAAGCTCAGCAACTCATCCGGATCCACTAGCAGCGAAAGGATCGTCGCTCCACCTTGGCCCGCTTGAATAAAAGTGTTCGGAAAACCCTCGAATTCGCTCGTGTTCACGAAGACTTCCGCGCGGTCGAAGTATTGCTGCACTTTTCCATACGGCACGCGCTCGTGAAATTTGACGTTCTGTAATTTCGCCGCCCTGTCGCTGACGCTTTGATAAAGTGCGCGGTCTTCCGGCGGAGCGATCATTTCAAAACGCGCGGCGGGTAGCGCCTCGGCGAGATCGAGAAAAAGGTGCGGACGCTTCAGCCCGATGCATCGCGACACCCAAAGAAAATCCACATCCTTGACTGACGCGCGCGGCTCTTTGCGAAGGAGGATGAGATTGCGATACATCCCGCACTCCAGCCCCGCCTGTCGCATGAGTCCGGCCTGATGCTCGCTCATCGCAAACCGCTGATCCGCGCCGCGCATTCCCTTTTCAAACAACCATCCGCGCACACGATTCGCGCGCCGATAGCCGCCATCCACCTCCGCATCGCTGCCGCAAATATAGATCAGCTTCGTATGCCGACGCGCTCGCAGTAAAAACCCCAGCCACGCCGTCCAGCCAAGAACGCAAGTATAGCCGGGCTTTTCTTCGCGGATGATCTGCAGCACGCGCGGCAATGCGCAAAGCGTGTCCCACGCGCCGCCGGTGTGAAATTTTCCGCCCGTCCGAATGCGCACACCATCAAGCACGCGCCCGTCTGTCTGCCCATCGTCCGCGCCCACAATCACGACCTCATGCCCACGCTGCGCCAGCTCCTTTGCGAGCAGCGCGACTTGCAATTCAGCGCCGCCGGAAACGCGCTCTGCGTGTGAATCGAGAGCGAGATGCGCGTAGCTGGAAAGAAAGAGAAACTTCATTTCGCTGCGCGTTCATAGAGCCTTCGTGCGGAATCTCCAAGCACCGCCAGCGCCGCGATGCGCCACCACGGCATCGCAAAAAGCATCGGCGGCCACGCACGCAGCGCGCTCAGAATTTCGCCGAGACCTGCGCGACGTGAGAGCGTCAGAAGGTTGTAGCCGGTGCGTTCGTGGATCAGCGCGAGTGTGCGGCGGAAGTCCGGCGCGCTGCCGACGCCCGGCCACGCGGCCTCGGTGCTGGCGGTGAGTGCAGTAATCAGTGCGCAAAATTCCCGCAGCCGCTCCGGCACGACGCGCGTGCGAAAGAGCGCGATGAGATCGAGATCGGCGTCGCTCGCCGTGCGCGCGAAGAGCCGCTGGTAGTGCGCGGCCTGCACGCGGCGGATCAACTCCGGGCGCTTGTGCGTGCGGGTGATCGAGGCATCGAGCACGCGCAGAGTAACGAGTCGCTGTGGCAGATTCGCCAGCGCGTGCCGCTCGCTGAGGCGCGACCACAGCTCGTAGTCTTGCGATGCGGTGAACGTCTCATCGTAGCCATCCACCGCCGCGCGCCGGAACATCGCCGCCGAGTGCGCGAGTGCGTTGTCGAAAAGGTGCGCGAAGCAAATGCCGCGATAGCCGAGCGGGAAATTCTTTTTCCCCAGCGAACGCCCGCGCGCATCTGCCAGCCAAGCTTGCGAGCCGACGACTGCGCACGCCGGATTCATTTTCATAAATCCAAACTGCAATTCCAGCCGACGCGGATGTGACAAGTCATCCGCATCCTGCCGCGCGATAAATTCGCCACGCGCCTCGTGCAACCCGCGATTGAGCGCGGCGGTGAGGCCGATGTTTTCCGCGAGCGTGATGACGCGCACTCGCGGGTCGCTCAGCGTGCGAAGGTAGTCCGCCGTGCCATCGGTCGAAGCGTCGTCGAGGATGAGAAACTCGAAGTCAAAAAAAGTCTGCGCGAGCACCGAGGAAACAGCCTCCGCCAAAAACGGCAGGCCGTTGTGAACAGACATCAGCACGGTGATTGCGGGTGTCATTTGAGCAGTGACTCAAAAATTCCCGCGTGCGCTTCGACCCACGCCTCTTTGCGAAAAAGCCGCTCCGCCCGCGCTCGTGCGGCTGCGCTGCGCTGTGGCCATTCGCCCATCACGCGCGCGACTGCCGCTGCGATGCGACGCGGCGGCGGGAAGCTCGCCTTCCACCAATCGAGCGGCACATGGACTAACTCGCCGCCATCGTCGCCCACGATCTCCGGCATCCCGCCGCTGTGCGACGCGATGACTGGCAATCCACACGCGAGCGCCTCGACGGCCACGGTCGGGCAGGGATCGTTGTATTTGAGGTGCAGTAAAATGTGCGCGGATTGGTAGAGCTTCACCGCTTCCTCCTGCGTGAACGCGGGCCGCAGCGTGACCAACTCCGCAAGCCGCAGTCGCGTGATTGTGGCGTGGACTTCTGCATCCGCACCGGGCCAGCGCATTTCACCGGCGACCGTGAGCGTCGCGCGATGTCCGGCATCGAGCAGCACGCGGAGTGTCTCCAGCGCGCCAATCACGCGGAACGGCTGGTAGTGCGTCCCCGCCGCGAGTAGTCGCCAGCCTTCGCTGAGATTGGGCGGCGTCGGCGAGGGTTTGAAAATCGCGGTGTCCGCCGGATTGATCAGCACACTCGCAGGGCAGCGCGCCGGGCCGAGCCAGCGGTCCGCGCTCTCGCGACAAAATTCACTTTGATACACGACGTGATCCGCAAGACGCAGCAGCCCCGCCATCGGGAGATTTATTTCCCAAGCGCGCAAGCCCGCCCACGCAGGAAAGCCGACGCCATTTTGATTCCACACAAACTTCACGCCGCGACGTTTCGCCCATCGCACCAGCTCGCCTGCGAACGGCGGCGGCGCGCTGCTCACTAGGTAAAGCACGTTGAAATGTTCCGCCTCGGGCCAGCGTTCGCCGAGATGGAGCAGCTTCACTTTTCCACCAGCCACCAACTCTCCACCCGCCATCACATCGCCATAGCAAAGCTTCGGCTGACCCGCTGGCACACGCAGATTACGCCATGCAAGCGAGCGCCGGAAGCGCAGGCGCTCGGGAATCGAGAGCAGTTCGCGGATGGTGAATCGGATCATGTTTAATCGAGCGCGCCTCCGTAATGGAGCGCGGGCGCCCCCTGTGGCGCTGTAAAGCAGCGCTTGTCCAGTTTCCTGCGAAAACCCGTTGCGCTTCGCGATGACAGTAATTCGCGCACAAGTGCGAAACCTGACGAGATGCAATGCAAGGGATTCATGCGGCGAGCACCTCCTCGATGAACCGCCGGTGTTCCCCGGCGACGACCGGGGTGCCGTAGTGGCGCCGGATGACCGTGCGGGCCGCGTCTTCTTCGGTGGAAAAATCGAAGTTTTCGGAAAGCACCGCATCCAGCGCAGCGCACCATTGCTCTTCCGTCTCGCACAGCCGTAGCCCGTGCCCGCCGGAGCGCGTGGCGACGTCGCGATAGCTTGGCTGCGGACAGCCAATTGCGATGCGACCGCAGGCCATGGGTAGCGCGATTTTCCACTCGGTGTGGCCGAGGTTGTAGGTGTTATCGAGGAAACGCGGTGAGATGAAGACGCCGCCCTGCGCGTAGGTTTCCAGTAGCGCGGGGATGGATCGGAATGGCAGCACTTGCGTCTCCACCGCGCCGAGCAGTGCCTCCACCCGCTCGCGCAGATCGCCGTGCCATAGGTCGCGCGCGGCGAGTGAATTTGTGACGAGCACCAGCCGGACGTGGGCGGAGTAGCGCCGCAGGACGGGCGCGATTTTCAGCAGCTCGAAAAGCTTCACTGATTGGCCGGACCAGAGCAGCGGCAGCTTGCCCTGACGCCGCCATGTGCGGGGCGCTGGGACGATATCGGGCGCGACATTGTCCGGCACCCATCGCGTGCGCGGATGGTGCGCAGCGGCGATGGCGGTGAGGTGGCGGGAGTCGGCGATCACACCATCGGAGAGCGCGATCATTTTCAGCGCCTCACTGCGCTGCGCCCCGGTGGGTGCCATGCCTTTGTAGTAAAATGCGCCGCTGGCGGGAGTGAGATAGTCCACGTTTAAGTCAAAAAGGACGCGGGTGCCGCGAGCGCGCAACCGCTCGGCGAGGGCGGCGCAGGGGGGGGTCATGGATTTCAAAAACACGACGGCAGCGTAGTGTCGGTGCGGGCGGAAGACTTCGTAGTGCAGCGAGGAACTGCGGTTCACCTCACGCGCGATCCAGCCGTGGCGCATCGCGCCGACTGCGCTGGTGCTGGGCCAGCCGAGCAGCAGCCGCCACGGGCGCGTAAAGCTATTGGCAAGCGTCGGGAGTTTCCCGTCGGTGATGAAGCCGATCCGTTGCACCGTTTTAGTTGGTTTGCCGGGCGAGAGGTCGCCGGATCAGATCGCAGTTTCCGAGGCGTATGCGGTCGTCCGAAGACAGCATGCGGGGCGCAGAGCCGTTGAATTCGTGGAACCACGGACAAAGTGAGTTCATCGTAAGAGCAAGGCAGACCATTCCATTTATTGCGAGTTTGAACTACATCGAAACTCGAGTCGCCCGGTCACCGCGAGCCAGACGCGCATCACTCCCGCTCGCAATCTCCCGGCGTGGCGTGAGCCGCAGTAGGCGACGATGAACCTCATGTGTGTATGACTTTCCAAGGGCCGGGTCGCAGTAATGCGTGGCGATTCATGTAGTGCGTGAGTGCCGTTGTCTTTGGCCCGGTTCGCGCCGTTCGAGATGCAGGTGCCGCGCGGCGCGCGGTTGCGGAGGATGAAGCTGCGTGACGCGTCGAGGAGTCTTGCGGCGATCATTCGGCGAGCAACCGCTGGATGAGGCGGAGATATTCCATGCACATGAGCGAGCCGGACGGCATCGAATCAAAAACCCGTCGCCGGAGTGTGGTGTATTCTTCGCGCAAGCGCAGCACGGCGGAGGTGAGGTCATCACGGAAGGGCACGCCGAATCGCTGGCCGACTTCGACGCTACCGCCGCTGTCTTCGTGATAGACGAGCGGCAGCCCGCACTGCGCGCCTTCGATGTGGTGCATCGCGCCGGGTTCCCAACGCGACGCAGTGATGTAGCCGTGGCACTGGCGCAGCAAGTCAGCCAGTGTAGGGCCGCTGCATGGCGGGAAAGTGCGTGCTTTTTTCCAGACGATGTCGGCGGGCCAGCGTCCGATGATCCACAGCTCGAATCCGGGCAGAGTGCCTTCGGCGATGAGCGCATCGAGCGCGGCGTATTCGGCGAAGCCTTTCATCGGATTGTCGGCCCAGTGATGGGTGACGATACGAAAAGGCTCCCCGCTTTTCCACGGACGGGAACCGATAGGGTGAAAGACGGAGGGGTCTGCACCGTTGAGGATGGCCGAGTGCGGGCGGGCGGGGTCGAACCATCGCCCGGCGTGGTAGTCGCGTAACCACGCTGAGACGAAGACGGTGTGATCGGTCACTTCATCGAAGGTCGCCAGAAAATCATCCACACCGCTTCCACCTTTGCGAATATCGTTGTTATTCACTCGATGGATCACACGAAAGCGCGGATTTCGCCGCCGATGTTCGCGCAATTCCGAAAGGCCGAACGTCATCCGCCCTTGCAGACGGCTCGGCAGAATCAAAGCGCAATCCACATCGTCGCTGAGATCGAAGCACACATCGTAGCCAGAGAACTTCAGGAAACGCACCATTTGGAGTAGCCACTGATTTGCTCCACCCCACGGCCCATGAATAGGTCGGGAGCTCAACGCAATCCGTGCAACATGAGGCACGGAGGGAGCGAGCCGCGCGGCGCGCCGCTGAGCGAGGATGTTGTGCAGTAATTTCACCGCGCCCGATGAACCATGAAGTGCGCATCGTGGCGAAGAGTTTTTCTCGCCATGGCGTCCCACCTTCCAAAGCCATACACGGAAAATTCAGCGTGCGTATGAACTTCAGCGTGCGTGAAAATATGCGCGCCACCAGCCGGGAGTTGCGAAGAGGAATGGGTTTTCCTCCAGCGACCGGCGGAGATAATCGCGCGCGGTGGCGCGATTATCGGAAGCGACGGCCTTCGCGATGTTGACCCAGCGGCGCCCCATGCCGAGGCGGCGCGCAACGTGATTTTGCCATCTGCGATGCGGCTGAAGTGCGTTGAGTTCCGCTCCGAAAACTTGCGCCTTTTCCTCAAAGAAACGCGGCATCTGTTTCACGGTCTTGGAGTCGGGCTGGCGGAGTTGGACCGCGAGCGTCTCATCCACGTAATGAAAACGGAATTTACGCGAGAGCCGCCACCAAAATTCCAAATCCATGGTGAAGTGCAGATCCTCGCGCAACAGTCCGGTAGCCTCCAACGCGCGGCGGGTGAAGAAAACGGCTGGCTGATGAATGGCTGTGCGGCGCTCCCACCAGTAGAGCATATCCTCTGGTGCATCAAATCGCGCGCGGTGAATACGCTCGGGGCGCCCATTGAAAAAGACCTCGTGCGTATTGCCAAAAATCACATCGCGTCCGGCGTCCAGCAATTCGCGGCGGACAATCTGAAACGTATCGGGCACATAGCGATCATCGGAATTTAGCCAGCAAATCACCGGGCCGTTCGTGGCGCGGAAGCCTTTGTTCAGCGCGTTGGCCTGCCCGCTGTCCTGCTCCACTGCGACCCTCAAATGCGGATAGCGCGCGAGCACTTCGGGTGTTTCGTCGTTCGAGCAATTATCCAGAACAAGATGCTCGAAGTCTTCCACGCCCTGCGCAAGCACGCTGCGGATGCAGCCATCAATCCACGCTCCTTGATTCCACGATGGAGTGATGACGGAGAAAGTGGGAATCATACGCGGCAGCCCATCCAGTAACGCAGGGCGATGGCTGTTAATTTCGGGAAAATGCCCCACAGGCGACGGTAGCCCGCATCGTTGAATGCCTGGCGGATGAGTGCCGATGGTGAAGCCGGGAGGAACCGTGTATCCACGCCGCGCTCGCGGCACCAAGCCGGGAGCAGGAGTTGTGAGCGCAGGCCATTGGTGATGCGGAGGTCGATTCGCGCGAGTGCGGAGCCCTCGCGCCAGCCCTTGTCCAATATGGTGCGGTCGTA
>JAYUIF010000286.1:0-3539 GCA_043766295.1 Spartobacteria bacterium
ACCATCGAGCTGCCGAGCGGCCCCGCGCTCGACAAATACCCCGCGCACGCCGCCCGCGCCGCGCTGCTCTTCGGCGAAAGCCAGAGCCGCATCATCCTCAGCGTCGCCCCGGAAAACGCCGCCCGCGTCCTCGCCACCCTCGCAAAAGCCACCATCCCGCATAACCGCCTCGGCACCGTCGGCGGCGACACACTCGCGATCACCGCCCACGGCGCGACGCTCGCCGCGACGCTCGCGGAAGTGAGCGATCCTTTCGAGCACAGCATCGAGCGGGCGATGGCATAAAAGCCACTCGCCACATTGCAATCGCCGGATAGACTTTCCCGCATGAGCATCACGATTGAACTGCCGCCGGATCTCGATGAGCGCGTTCGAGTGATCCCCGATCTCGATAAGCGGATCGTCGAATTCTTGCGGACGCAGACCGACCTCGAAGAATGGCGCAACAGTCATTACAGCCCCGAGGCGAGGGCGGCTGCCGGGCGTGCGCTCACGGAAGCCGAGCGATTGCGCGCCGCGGGCATGACCCGCGAGGAGGCGTTCGAGCAATTGCGCAGCGCGCACGACGAAGTTTCCAAGCACCTGTAGGCCGTGACCACCCGCGCGGTTCTCGACACGAATGTAGTCCTCGCCGCGCATCATTCGCGCAATCCGGCCAGTCCCGGCGTCGAAATCCTCGATCGCTGGGAACGAGGTGAGTTCGTCTTGCTCTACACTGCCGACATCATCACCGAGTATGCGGAAAAGCTGCTCGAAGCTGGCGCTCCGCAAGCTGCGACAGACCGCTTCCTGTCCGCCATCGCGTTGAACGGCACTTTCGTCCTGATCGAATTCTTCCACTTCCGCCACTATCCCGAGGACGACGATGACATCGCCTTTCTCCTCTGCGCGATGAACGGCGGTGCCACGCACCTCGTCACCTACGACCCGCACCTGCACGTCCTCCAGCCGCACTACGCACTCGCCATCTGCGAACCGCTGCGGTTCCTCGCTGAGTTGCGCTCAGCGTGAAGCGATGGTGGAAAACCCGCTTGCTACATTGCTATCGCCGGTTTAACGCACTGGTCACAACGACTCAACCGAGGGTGATGAGTGATCACCCCATCACGACTTTTCAACCGATGAAAGACCCCGATCTAAAAGACAAAGCGTCCCTGAAGCTGGAATTGAACGATGCCAAAGCAGAAGTTGAACATATTGGCGGCATTCCGGCATTCAAGTCTGGCGAATGGTTTTTCAACCTCATCCGAAAGTGCTTTCGCAACTATTACGACCGTGCGACTGGCGATTACTTTTCCGCAAAGTATCCTGGATTTAGTGAAGACAAGTTGGTGTCCAAAATAACCAACGTCGCCGCCCGTAATGCTGCAATCGTGGGTGGGTTGGTGGGACTCGCAGTGTCGGCGGATGAAGTGGCTGCTTTTTTTATGGCAGTGCCGGCGGCAGGCTTGGCAATTCCCGCGCAGTTAGCCATTGCTGTCACGGCCATCGCAGGGGAATTGGTTGTCATCACGAAGATGCAACTCAAACTCGTGGCCGAGATTGCCAAGATAATGAACGTGCCGCTTGATCCAGATGATCCCGAAGACATCCTTACCATCTTTGCCTTTGCAGTAGGGGGCGGTGCGGCGGAAGCAGCGGGCAAGTTTGGGATGAAAGTTGGTGCCAAAGTGACCGAGAAGTTCATCCGTAAAACAATCACGAAAGAGACACTGGCGGCTCTAAAGCGATTCGCGGCAAAACTTGGTCAAAAGCTCCTACAGCGCACGATCATCAAATACGCTGTTCCTCTGGTCTCGATCCTAATTGGCGGAGGATGGAACTACATTTCCACGAAGGCCGTTGCCCGTATCGCTCGCAAGCATTTCGAGCAACGACGCAGTGAACGACGGGAAGCAGGGACGGAAAAGCAGGGACAAACTGATGACGTTGTGTTTCCCCCGTCGCTGCCGCTGCTGTGACGGCCTTGACTTGGCTAAAGTTCGACAGCGCGAGCTTAGATTTCTAGATCCACCAACAAACCCGATCCTTTTACGCTGACTCGACTCGAAAGGACGTTGATTCCAGGCAGGAGCTTCTCCCAGTGAATGACGATTTGCGCTGTATCGACACTCAAGAAGTCGGGGAGCTTTGCGAAAAATGAGGCGAAACCGCCACCGACAACGCTCGCAACGCTACCGCCAAGATTATCGCCTTTGTGCGTAAAGACGAGGCGGTTCATCCTCGTGTCGGATTGAATCAATTGAAGGCGCAGGCGCAGGCCGAATTTCTTGGCTGAAAGAATGATTCTTTCGCCTTCGCAGCTTAGCTCAAGGTTTGAAAATCCCTTGGCGGCAAGGAGCGTGTTTATCTCAGCGAATGAGATTTCGAGGTGCATATTTTTTCCTATTTCTGAGTGACGACAATCGTGACGCCGTCGTCTTTGGACAGCTTCACGGAGTAGCCGAACTTCATCCCGCTGAACTCCGCATCGCCCTCCGCGCTCATGTTCCGAATGTCGACTTCGCCGCTTTTGAACAGGAACGTGAAGCCTGAAATATCCCTGCCAGTGAGATTCTTCACGAGCATTTCAACTTCTGTGGTTGTGGCGGTGATCTGGGCCATGATGTGGAATTTTTTCTATGCATACGCATCCGCTGCTGGAACTAGCAAACACTTCTTCACCGAACGCTCCTGCCATGTGAATGTGCGACTCGAATGGAATTCATCACGACGACCGTCACGATCCTTCTGCTCGGCATTCCGGCAGTTTTGATCGGGCTATACTTGGCGGAGTGGATTTTACTCGTGATTCACGAGCTTGGCCACGCGGTTGCGGACTGGTTCATGGGTTTGGAAGTCGTCGAAATCCGCCTCGGATCTGGAACCAAGATCTTTGCGCGGCGTGACGGTCGCGTTGACGCCGCACGCCGGAGCGTGCATCGTGTCGGCATGAGCACCATCACGGCGATTCTGGAAACCGATTCGGACGGCAGTCTGCATTTGCCTGTGCCTGCGGAGTTGCGGCGCGGCAAGATTAAGGTGGTGGCGCTTTTGACTGCGGTTTCCACAGACGAGAATGGCACGCAGGCACAGACGACGAAAGTGCGCGATTGGGTAAAGCGGGCGAAGGGGAGTGTGCGGCTGGCACCCGGGGAATCGGTGGATGATGCGCGGATGGATTACTACGCTGGAAGCGTGGCATAAAACCCACTCGCCACTTCGCGATCGTCGGATATACTGCCGACATTATGGCAACTGCAACTCAACCAACTGAGACGGTCGAACAACGTCTTGCCACGCTCGAAAAGGAGTTCTTTGAACTTCGCGCAAGTGTGCTCGGACTGAACACCCGCGAAAAGGACTGGCGGCGCACCATCGGTGCAATGCCCGACGACGAAATTTCCCGCAGTGCGGTGCAGCTTGGCCGCGAGTGGCGCGAGCAGGCGAATAAAGCCGGAGCGATGCAGATGGAAGCGTGTGACAGGATACGAACGGTGCGTGCGGGGTAGCGCCTGCGCCCTCGCAGGCTGCGTCCCCGGTGCCCTCGCCGGGGCGAC
>JAYUIF010000287.1:0-3523 GCA_043766295.1 Spartobacteria bacterium
TGGCTCTGCGATTCCTCGCCGAATCGCTCTTCAGCGCGGCAATAGGTTTCGCGTTTTCGCAGCCGGTCAATCGCGCGGCGACGCGTGAGCGTGGCGATCCAGGAAAGCGGGCGTCCCATCAGTGGATCGTAGTTGCCCGCGCGCTCCCAGATTTCCACGAACACATCCTGAAGCAGGTCATCGGCGTCCGCGTCGTTGTGGAGCACTTTCATGCTCACGACTTTCAAAAGGATGACGTAGCGGTCGTGTAAAAGATCCAGCCCGCGATGGCTGTGCGCTTGGATCATTTCCATGAGCTGCTCGTCGGTGGTGTCCGGGCATTGCGTGTTGTCCGCCGCCGCTTGTTCGAGATGTGCAATCATAGTAGTGGTTTTTTAAATGGAGACGAAACCGAAGGCGCGGAGTGCATAGAGCACGAAGATCAGACCGAGGATGATGCCGACGATCCGGAGCGGCTGGCCGGCCATGAATTTTCCGGCAAGGTAAAAGATGAGATACAAAACGATCGCTGCGATGATGATGGAGATGAGTGTGGTGAGCATGGCGGTGTGTTGGTTTTTTTGGCTAGGCGTTGGCTATGTAGCGTTGGAAAAAGCCGAATGGCTCCGTGCGCTCCTTGGAGGTCGGGTGGTTGCGTAAAATGAAGACGACGCACTTCGCGTCTCCATCGTCCAGCCGCCCAGCCGTGGCCTCGACCTCGCACCACGAACCGTCGCGGGCGAGGTGGCGAAAGCGCGCTGTGGCGCTTTCACTAAATCCCTCGATGACGTCGAAGAACGCGGAGTAAGCCGCCAATATATCATCTTGGTGGACGAGCTCGAAAAACCTGCTCCCGACCAACTCTTCCGCGTTGTAGCCGAGCATACGGCTCACCGCATGGCTTTGGGAAAGGATGACGCCATCGCTATCAATCACAGTGATCACATCGGCGGCGGCTTCCATCACCGCCTCCATCTGTTTTTCTTTTCGCCGCAGGCGCTCCTGTGCGGGGCGCAGCAGATAGGTATTTCCGTCGGAATCGAGGACCGCATCCACCTGACCTGATGTGAATGCGTGGATTGCGTTTTCCGCCTGGGCTAGGCTCAGCGCGAGTGTGATCGCTTTTTCAGAATTTTGCGTGGGTAGCGTGGTAAATGGATGGTTCATGGTCGTTATTTCTTTTCGTTTTGTGGCAGGCCGAGTGCGCGAAGGACTTCCTCCTCTTCGCTCAGGTTGCCGATGATCTGTAGCTCTGGTGCGGGAGAGATTTTTACCAACGTGGGAGTGACTAGAATCGCCTCGCCAAGCGCCTTCTTCGGCTCTTTCAAAACATCAATTACCTCGATGCGATGGCTGTCGGGAAAATGCTTGCGGCAGATGGCGTAGAGATTCGCCAGTGCGCGCACGGAGTTCGGCGCGCCGTCGGCAATGTAGAGACGGAATACGTAGGCGGCGCTCATTTTACATTCCTCCGTTTCCGGGTCGTCACTGCATGCTGCTCATCTTCTTTTTCCATGCGCAGCGTGCCGAGGAGCACTTTGCCACCCGCCGTGTAGGGCTCGGCGAGCGTGACGCCTTTGTTGCTGAAGAACAGTTCGCGCAGTTGATTCGAGTGCTTCGAGCCGCGTGATTTGATGATGGACAGCGCGCGGTTGCGCTCGCCGTCGAGCAGCGCATACGAGATCTGAATCCACGAGTCCGAGATCGTCGAGACGTGCAGCAGCGTCGTCTCCAGATGCGGGTCGCTCCCTTCCATGAGGCTCGTAAAAAACACGGTGATGCCTGCGTTTCGGCACAGGTAAATCAGCCGCTCGGCGACGGCGCGCGCGGCCAGTCCGCCGCCGACACGGGCGAGTGCCGAGAGCGGATCAATGACGACGTAGCGCGGCTTGTGTTCGGCGATGAGCCGCTTGATGCGCATGTAGTGCTCCTCCGAAGACGCCGCTTCCGTGCGTATGGACTCCATCCGCAGCAGACCGCTCGCGAGATGCGGCTTGAGGGCAATGCTCATCGTGGCGAGGTCGCGCACGATGTCGCGGGAGTTTTCGTCGAATGAGATGAAAAGCGCGCGCTCCTTGCGACGGCAGGCCGCTAGGATGAAAGCACCAGCGAGCGTGGTTTTCCCACTGCCGGAGCTGCCGGTGACGAGTGCATTCGTCCCCCGGAAAAAGCCGCCACCGCCGAGCATCACATCGAGTTGCTTGATGCCCGTGGATACGCGCACATTGAACGGCTGCGGCTCCGGGTGGACGCCATTGGATGCGCCGACCTCGATGCCCGTCGGGCTGATGACGAAAGGCACCTCATTCAGCACATGAGACGAGCCGCGATATTTGAGCACGCGCATCGCACGCACAGCGATACGATTTTCGACGCGCTGGGAGAGCAGCACCGCGCAATCCGCCATGAACGGCATGAAGCCGTATCGCTGCGCCGTGGACGGCTGGTTGTCCTCCACCTTCGCGGTGATGATGCCCGTCAGCTCCTGCGCCATGAGCCATTCGTGCAGCCGGTAAAGTTCACGACACTCCGCCGCCGGATTGTCGAGCAGACTGAGCAGCACATCAATCGCATCAAAAACGATCAGCTTCGCCCCCATCTCCTTCACCACCGCCGTCAATGCAGCGAGCAGTCCCGTGAGATCAAAAGCGCCCGCTTTCACCACGTCGGAGCGCATCCGTGCATCGAGGAAAAAGAGCTGTTTTTTTTCCAACTCCGCCATGTCCCAGCCAAACGTTTTTCCATTCGCAGAAACGCGCCGCGCATTTTCCTCGAATGCCACAAAGATGCCCGGTGTGCCGCTGTTTTTCGCCGCACTGACGAGGATTTGAAGCGCGAGCACCGTCTTGCCGGAACCGGGGCCACCCATCAGCAACGTCGTGCGGCGCATTGGTAATCCACCATTGGTGATGTCATCGAAGCCTTCGATGCCGCTCGGGATTTTCGCCAAAACGTTCGTGGAATTTTTGTCGCTCATTTTGCCTCCAGACTTCCGCACTTCATGCAGCGTTTGAGAGTGTAGTCGCCTTCGACGGCGATCACTTCGTAGTGGTGCTCGCATTCAGCAGGAGTGGGCTGCGTCTGCCAGGTGATGTTCCTGATCGGACGCGTGGGTTCGGTGGTGTCTTCGTTCATCTTAGTCGTGGTTAAGTTGAGTGGCTTCGTTGAGTGGGTGGTTCCTCTTCAGTGCGAAGCGAGATGATGCTCGGGGCTGTGTTCGATGGCCTTCTTGCTCAGACTCGTGAACATCGTGGATTCCTCGTAGCTGATGCGATTCACCGTGGATGTCGGCACCTGCACCTCGTGGCTCGTGAGCATGAAACCGGTCTTCACCACCAGCTTCCGGATCGCCCAGCTATGCGGGTCCACGAGAAAATCCTCCACATGGCCAAATTCCCCGTCACTCGCATGAATGTGATAGCCGGTGACTGCGAGCGTGCTTTGCAAATGCACGGCGGGGTGTCCCTTTTTTGGGCCGCTATCGCTCGGGTGCGGCTTCGGCGGCATCTCCCTCACAGGAAATGCGCTCACGCCCCACAGCCCG
>JAYUIF010000288.1:0-3515 GCA_043766295.1 Spartobacteria bacterium
TGTGAGCGAAGTGGCGCGGGAGGCCGGGTTGAAGTTCCCGGTCTATCTCACCCGCGCCGTGTGGGAGAGCTACGTGACCGTGCCCGATGGCGTGCGCTGCCAAGACGAGAAGGGCCGACTGTGGGACATCGTGTGGATGCTCCGTTGCGCCGCGCGTCGCACGAGCGGCCCGCAGATGCTCTTCGGCCTGCATGTGCGGAACGACAACCGCGACCGCACGCCGCCGCTCGTGAATCTCAAGGCGATGTGCGGGCCGCGCGACATCGACGACCCGCAGCCTGCCATCACCGTGATGCTCCCCGATGAAGACTAGCGAACCACTCGTCCTCACCATTTTTGGCGACGAGCGTTGCGTTGTGTCGCTCGAAGACCTCGAAGCCGCCGCGCTCGCCATCCACTCGAAGGCCGTTCGTGAATCCGAGACGAGCGCCAATCCTTCCACCCTCGGCGCGAAAATCGAAGGCCAAATCAGCCCGATAAACGCGGAATCCGGCCCTTCCAACTCGAAGATTCCAAGCCCATGACGGCTCCACGGCTACTGACGTTTCCCGCGCGACCCATTCAGGGCGGGCGTCTCGAGTTGGCTCCACCCAAGCGCGGCCCGTGGTATGCGGAGCCGAAGTTGAATGGCTGGCGCGCGCTCATCCACACGCCGAGCGGGACGATGTGGAATCGGCACGGCACGCTGCTCACCATCGCGGAATGTTTCCAGCCCGCGCTCGCGGCGTTGGCAGAGCTCGGCGATAGTGGCCTCATTTGGGCCGACTGCGAAGCACTTGAACGGCGGCACAATCTCGGACGCGGCACTCTCGTCGTGCTTGACGGGGTGCCCGAATCCGGCACGCCGAGCTACGAGCAGAGGCGTGCGATCCTCGAATCGCTGCTGCCGTGTGATCCAGTTTTCGCCGGCGACATGTCGCGCGCGGTTCCATGCGGTGCCGTGGTGTTGACGCAGACGATCCGCGCGGATTCACATGCCGAGGCGCTCACGTTTTACCAACGGCTCCGCGCCACCAACCGTTTGCTCGGCTGTGATTTCTTCGAGGGATTGGTGATGAAGCGCGCGGATTCGGCGTATCCTGTGCAACTCAGGAGTGCGAGGGAGGAATGCCGGGGGTGGGTAAAACATAGATTTGTAACATGATTCCGAGGGCGCAACAGCAAACCCTTGCTGCGGGAATCCCGATTTGGAGCGTAGAAGAAGTACGAAACGAGTCACACAATTGTGACATCGCACCGCTTGATGTGATGAACGTGCGCGGCACGCTTGCGTCGTTTTTCATGAACAAATCACCCAGCAAGAGAATCCTGATCGCCGAGGACGAAGACGACGTCCGGCGGCTCGTGTCCAGCAGCCTGAAAAACGCAGGCTTTGCCACGCTGGAAGCCAGCGATGGCCGCGGAGCACTCGAAACCGCGCGCACGCAGCTTCCCGCGCTTGTCGTGCTCGATCTAATGCTCCCCGGCATGCAGGGCTTGGAAGTGTGCAAGGCCCTCAAAGGGGCCGCGGAGACCAAGAGCATACCCATCATCATGCTCACCGCGAAGGCTGAGGAGGTGGACCGCATTGTGGGATTTGAACTCGGCGCGGACGACTACTTGACCAAGCCGTTCAGCCCGCGGGAACTCGTCCTGCGCGTGCAGAGCATCCTGCGCCGTGCCGCAGGCCAGCCGGCGGAGGACGCAGCCATCAAACTCGGCGAAATCACCTTGGACCGCATGCAATACATAGTTTCCGTGCAAGGCAAACCGATTGACCTGACCGCGACGGAATTCAAGCTGCTCGCCATTTTGATGGAACGCCGCGGTCGGCTGCAGAGCCGCGACGTGCTCCTCCGTGACGTGTGGAGTTACGACCGCGTCATTGATACCCGCACTGTGGACACGCATGTGCGCCGCCTCCGCGAGAAACTTGGCAAAGCAGGATGCTACGTCGAAACGGTGCGCGGCTTCGGCTATCGCATGCCGAATATCACGTAGTGCCTTGCCAGCACGCGAACAGTCACCAGACGGGCGCGATTGCACCGCGGAGAATTGTCTGAAACAGACCTGCCATATTTTCTCCGTTTTCGTGTCCCGGCGCGGAGAAACGTAACAAGCGGTTTCTTGCCGATTTTCCCGGCGCACGCATGACTCAATGACCACAACACCCAACGACCATGCACACGATTCAATGCCCGCGCTGCAGCCACACTTTCATGAGTTACGCCGCCGAATGCCCCGAATGCGGACTGAAGCGTCCGCGCGATACCCGTTCCACATGGGGACCGAGGGTCGGTGTCATCATCTCCTGCATCGCGCTCGGTGCCGCCGCATTGATGGTGAATTACCTCATGCACCAAGACGACGAACCGCCTATGCGCGGGCAAACGTCTGTGCGAGCCGCCGCGCAGGTGACTGCGCCTGCAAATGTACGCACCCCGGCGAAAAGCCCTTAGTGCCCCTGCATCCGCTTGCCGACCTCTTCAAATTCCTCGAATGATCCCATCGGCGGCAGCGGGATGACTCGCGACGGCGTGTGCAGGCCGGTGAGCAATTCCATCCGCCCGCAATGGTGCTCGACGAGCGCGGAGCAACTCTCCACCCAGTCGCCGCAGTTGTAATACGTCACGCCCCCGATGGGCCGCACGACGGGCGCGTGGATGTGCCCGCAGACGACGCCATGCACTTTGTCGTCATGCGCGTAACGGACGATAGCCTCCTCAAATTTGCCGACATAGTTCACCGCGCTCTTCACCTTTTGCTTCGCGTAGGAACTTAGTGACCAATAACCAAGACCGAAGATGCGCCGGAAAAAATTCAGCGGACGGTTCAACCAGAGAAGAAACTGATAGCCGACATCGCCGATGAGCGCGAGCCAGCGGGCATTTTGCATCACCGTGTCGAGCTCGTGCCCGTGGATGACCAGCAGCCGCGTGCCATCTGCCGTCGTGTGAATCGCGCGTTCCTGCACCGTCATGTTACCGTATTCGCCGTGGTGCCGGGCGAGGAATTCGTCGTGGTTGCCGGGAATGTAAATGATGCGCGTGCCCTTGCGTCCGGCACGCAGGAGTTTTTGGATCACATCGTTGTGTGACTGCGGCCAATAGATGCCGCGCTTGAGCGACCACACGTCAATGAGATCACCGACGACGTAAAGCGTCTCGAATTCGTTGGCCTTGAGAAAGGCAAGCAATGCATCGGCCTGGGCGCCGCGGGTGCCAAGATGAACGTCGGAAATCCAGCCGGTGCGATAGTGTTGCATAGGAAATTGCAAGCGGACTTATTCACACTTGTTCACAGCCTTCAACGGCTTCCGGCTCCAATCCCGCAGGTTTTACCTGACCGCCGTCATGCCGAAACAGAAACGACACAAAGCAGACCTCCTGCGCCCACAGAAACCGCATATTTTCTGGCTTCGGGAGTCAGGTGAGTTCGATACACTTCCCCTCGCACTCGACGACTGTCTTCACGCCCTGGCCGATTTTCACGGCTCGAGCAAGCCGTGGTTTGTTTTGAGCGGAGAAAAGTCGCCG
>JAYUIF010000289.1:0-8303 GCA_043766295.1 Spartobacteria bacterium
TATTAAAAACCTCGCGCACACTCGCCCAGAGCAACTCCGCGTGTGGTAAATTTTCCATCATCCGCCGCGCACTGCGCATGATCGGCATCGGGTCGCAGCCCGTGTCCGAGATGCGGCCTGCAAAAACTGAAACCACCGCCGGCACATCACGCTCCAGCGCGCTGACGACTTCCCCGACCTGCTTTTCCGTGAGAATCGCGGTGACGTTCAATTTCACCCCATCGCGCGCAAGATCGCTGATGAGTTTCACCGCCGACTCGCCGCGTGGATTCAGCACCGGAATTTTGACATACACATTCCGCCCCCAGTCGCGAATACGCAGCGCCTGCCTACGCATTTCGTCGAACTCATCGGCAAACACCTCGAACGACACCGGCTTCTCCGTCACCGTCAGCAGCATATCTTTCGCAAAGCCTTCGTAGTCCGCGATGCCCGCTTTTTTCATCAGCGTCGGATTCGTCGTCAGTCCTTTGATGAGCGGGTTGCGGTAAAGTTCCAGCATCCCAGCTTTATCAGCGCCGTCGGCGAAAATTTTAGTTTGCAGCTTAGTCAGGGCAATCATGTGGACGACGTTTAAGCCGTATGTGTGCCAGCGTCACTCACGCGCAACCGATGCGCAGCTACGCCAACACCCCGCGCACACACTCGTGGACGAGCGCCCAGTCCACGTTTTCGCGCGGTGCCCATGCGCCAACATCTGTCGGCAGAACGAACAGATTTTTTCCGTCGCGAAATTTCTTATCCATCTGCATCGCCCGCACGATGCGGTCGAAAAGACCCGGCTTGTCCGCGTGGCACATCGGCAGTCCGGCGCGCTCGAACAATGCGAATAAACGATGCTCGAAATCCACGCCGACCAGCCCGAGCTTCACCGCCATGCGCGTCGCCGCCACCATGCCGATGGAGATCGCCTCGCCGTGCGTCAGCGCGTAGTCCGCGCTCAATTCCAGCGCGTGCCCGATGGTATGGCCGAAGTTCAGCACATTGCGGATGCCCAGTTTGTCGTGCTCGTCCTGCTGCACCACGTTCGCCTTGATCTGCACGCACTGCGCCACCACATCCGTCAGCACGTCCACATCGAGTGCCAGCAGTTTTTCCAAATCCCCGCGCTCCAATTGCTCGAACAACGCCGCCGAACACACCGCGCCGTATTTGATAATCTCCGCCGTGCCGCTCCGCACTTCGCGTGGGCTTAAAGTGCGCAGCGCATCGAGGTCGCACACCACCAGACGCGGTTGACTGAACGCTCCCATGATATTTTTCACCCCGCCGAAATTCACCGCCACTTTTCCACCGACGCTCGAATCCACCAACGCCAGCAACGAAGTCGGCAACTGCACGAACGGCACGCCGCGACGGAAAACCGCCGCCGCAAATCCACCGAGATCGCCCACCACACCGCCGCCGAGCAACAGCACCAGCGGCACCGCATTCGCATCCGGGAACGCCGCCAGCATCGCCGCGCACGATTTGGAAAACTCCTCCCAATTTTTCCCCTCCTCGCTCGCCGGAATATCATGCCGCACGACGCTGCGGAAACCCGCCGCCGCCAATTCCGCGCGCACTTTCTCGTAGTAAAGACCGCCCACTTCCGCATTCGTAATCACGAACGCATCCGACTGCTTCAGCCCCTCCGCACGCAGCGTCGCGCCGAGCCCGCCGAGCAAGCCGGAGCCCACCAGCACATGGTAAGAGCGCGAACCAAGTTCAACAGAAATGCGACGCATGGACACACGATGCCCAAAAGACACCCCGCGACGGAAGCGCAAACAGCCGTCAATAATTTCACCCAGCCGCACGATACAAAGTTGCACCGCCCGACACATGCCGCATAGAAACCCCGCCATGCCAAATCTCGTCGCTGACCTCTCCGCCTTGCTCGACCCCGCGCGCATCCTCCATTCGCGCGAAGACCTCCTCGCTTACGGCTACGACGGCACCGCCGCCTTGCACGGCACCGGTGCCGCCGTCGTCATGGCGCACACCACCGCCGAAGTCTCCGCCGTCATCAAATACGCCGCCGCTCATTTCATCGCCATCGTCGGTCGCGGCAGCGGCACTGGTCTCAGCGGCGGCAGCATCGCTTCGCCCGGCTGCATTATTTTGTGCCTCACACAAATGGACAAAGTCATCGAACTTGACGAAAAAAATCTCACCGTCCTCGTCGAAGCCGGCACGATCACTCTCGCCGTTTCCGAACTCGCCGACGCCGCCGGACTCCTCTACCCGCCCGATCCCGGCTCGATGAAAATTTCGACCATCGGCGGCAACGTCGCCGAAAACAGCGGTGGCCTGCGCGGGTTGAAATACGGCGTCACCCGCGACTATGTCATGGGCATGGAAGTCGTCCTCGCCGATGGCAGCATCGTCTGGCTCGGCAATAAATGCGTGAAAGACGTGGCGGGCTATTCGATGAAAGACATCTTCATCGGCAGCGAAGGAACGCTCGGCATCATCACAAAAGTCCTCCTCAAACTCGTCCCCAAACCCGCCGCGAAAAAAACACTGCTCGCCAGCTTCACCCGCATGGATGCCGCCGCCGAGACCGTCTCCGCCATCATCGCCGCCAAGATCATCCCCTGCACCCTCGAATTCCTCGACCGCATCACCATCAAATGCGTCGAAGACTACACCCACATCGGCCTCCCGCTCGACGCCGAGGCCATCCTCCTCATGGAAGCCGACGGACACCCCGCTGCCGTCGAAGATCAAGCCCGGCAAATGGCCGAGATCGCCAAAACCTGCGGCGCCACCAACGTCCAAATCGCCCGCGACGCCGAAGAAAGCACCCGCCTCGCCAGCGCCCGCCGCACCGCCTTCAGCGCCCTCGCCCGCATGTCCCCCACCACCATCCTCGAAGACGCCACCGTCCCCCGCAGCGAATTGGCCAAAATGATCCGCTTCGTCCAAGACGTCGGCGCACGCCACCGCCTCCTCATCGGCACCTTCGGCCACATGGGCGACGGCAACCTCCACCCCACCTTCCTCACCGACGAAAACAACCTCGAAGAAATGGCCCGCGTCGAAATCGCCATGCAGGAAATCTTCGACTACGCCGTCAGCCTCGGCGGCACCATCACCGGCGAACACGGCGTCGGCCTCGCCAAAAAACCCTACCTCCCAAAAGCCCTCGGCGAATCCAGCCTCGCCCTCATGAAACAACTCAAAGGCACCCTCGATCCCCTCAATATTCTCAATCCGGGAAAAATCTTCGACCTCACTCCCAACATCAATTGACCCTCTTTTTGCTATCTTCATTTTCTAGGAAAGATCACTTTCGCGCCCATGCTTACTACTGACGACATTCGCGCCACACTTGCCACGGTCAAATACCCAGGATTCAGCCGGGACATTGTCAGTTTTGGCATTGTGAAAGACGTCCGCATCACCGATGGCGAGGTCTTCGTGCAAATGGCGATGGCGACCACCGACGCCGTGGTGCCCGCGCAGATCAAAGCAGACACCGAGGCTGCGCTCACTGCGATGGCCGGAGTCACGAGCGCAGTCGTTCGCATAGACATCACCGCGCCCGCGCAACAGCCGATGGGCGCGCAGACGATGCCGCAGACTTCCATCCCCGGCGTGAAGCACGTCATCGCCATCGCCAGCGGCAAAGGCGGCGTGGGAAAAAGCACCGTCGCCGCGAATCTCGCGTGTGCATTGCAAGCGCAGGGCGCGGCGGTCGGCTTGTGCGATTGCGACCTCTACGGGCCGAGCATCGGACTGATGTTCGGCGTGAACGAGCGACCTTTTGCCGATGAGGACAACCGCATCATTCCCATCGAGCGATACGGACTGAAATTGATGAGCATGAGCTTCCTGCTCGAAGACGATGCGCCAGCGATTTTGCGCGGGCCGATGGTGACGAAATACACGCAGCAGTTTTTGCGGCAGGTGAATTGGGACAATCTCGACTACCTCATTCTCGACCTCCCGCCCGGCACTGGCGACATCCAACTCACCATCGTGCAAACCGTCGCATTGGCTGGCGCAGTCATCGTCACCACGCCGCAGGAAGTCGCGCTCATTGATGCACGCAAAGCCGTCACGATGTTTCAAAAAGTGAACGTCCCGGTGCTCGGCATCGTGGAAAATATGAGTTACTTCCTCTGCCCGAGCGACGGCGTGCGCTACGACATTTTCGGCAGCGGCGGCGGACAGCGCGAAGCCGACCGCGTGCAAGTGCCGCTGCTCGGCCAGGTGCCCATTGACATCGCCACCCGCGAATCCGGCGACCGTGGCAAACCCATCACCGCCGCCGACCTCACCCACCCCATCGCACAGGCGTTTTTGGAAATCGCAAAAAAGCTCGCGACCACGCTGGCGAACTAGAATTTTTTCGCGGCAACCGCGCAGTAACTGCCGATGCCGAGTCCGCCAAGTCCGGCGACGCAAAGCATCACGCGCTTGGCAGCCCATTTCTTTTTGCCGATGGCTTTTTTCGTCATCCACAATCCGAAGACGATGAAAATGACGGCAAGAATGCAGGCGACGACTTTGTTGTTCATGGTCTAAGCAGCGGTAGCGCCGGGGCGTTGGCGGATATTGCTTTGCGGCCCACCTTCGCCGCGCGGCTGGCGAACTTTGGTGTCCTTGTCTTCGGGATATGCGACGCGCGAGTGCAACATGCTGCTGAGCGTGTGGCGGAAGCTCTGTGCGACTTCGCCCAGATCGCGGAAGGTGAGATCGCAGTCGTCGAGTTGGCCGTCAGCGACGCGCTTGCGAATGATGTCCGTGATGAGCTGCTCGACCCTTTGCAGAGTGACGCGCTCCAAACTGCGCGCGGCGCTCTCGATGGAATCGGCGAGGGAAATGATGGCGGACTCGCGCGTCTGCGGCTTCGGCCCGCTGTAGCGGAAGCTGCTCTCGCTCACTTCGGGCAGTTCCTCTTCGTGTATGGAGGTTATTTTTCCGCCACCGTTCGCGGCTAGTTGCTGATCAATGGCGCGCTTGTAAAAATAGAAAACCAGCGAGGTGCCGTGGTGCTGCTGGATGACATCAATGATGTCCTGATTCAGACGGTGTTCGAGGGCGAGGGAGATGCCTTCTTTCACATGGGCGATGATGATGAGCGCGCTCATCGTCGGCGCGAGATCGTCGTGGGGATTGCGGTCGTGCCGCATATTTTCGGTGAAATACTCGGCCTTCACGAGCTTGCCGATGTCGTGAAAATATGCGCACACGCGGGCCATCGTGGCGTTCGCGCCGATGGCTTCGCACGCGGCCTCGGCGAGATTGGCGACGGCGAGGCTGTGCTGGAAAGTGCCGGGCGCTTCGAGCGTCATGCGCTTGAGCAACGGGTGATTGAGGTCGGCGAGTTCCAGCCAGCGCACGCGCGTGGTAATGCGGAAGAGACTCTCCACACACGGCAGCCCGCCGACGATAATCAGCGCCATCACAATCGGCCCGCCGATCGCGACTACACTCTGCATCCACAGCGCGTGGTAATTCATCGCCGCGCCCTGCGCCCAAATGTGGAGCAGGTTGATTTCTTTAAAAGCCACGGCGAGCACCCATGCGGTGAGGCCGACGAACAGTCCGGCGCGCGGGAGGTCGCCGCGCTTGCGCACTTCGCCGGTGAGGAAGATGGCGACGAAGCCGCACACGAGGCCCGTGGTGATATTCGTGACTATGAATACGAGGTCGTCGTTCACGCTGGCAAAAACCGGGATGCTCAACAGCGTCGCAAACACAGCGGAAAAAACACCGACCGTCCGCCGCATCAGCACGCTCGCCAGCACGGGCGCAAACGCGAAGGGAATTGCGAGCCGCCAAAGATCGCGCCGCTCGATGGAACTGAGTTGGCCGGGCAGCAACTCCCCGCTGTGGCGCATCGCAGTATCCGCCATGAGCAGGCAGAATTTCACCGCAGCGAGATGCCCGAGCAGGATCAAAAAGAGCAGCAACACGCGCGAGTTTCGCGACCAGACTTCGCGGCGGTTCAGGCAGAGGTGCGCGGTGGCCGTTCCGAAAATGAGCAGCGCCACCAGCATCGTCTCTATCGGCAGCGAACGCGTGCCGAGCATGAGCACCCACAGCAACGTCGCCGCAGCCGCAATGACGATGACAATTTTCGCAACGAGTCCGCGTTCGAGCGTCTCGACGAGTTCGCTCTCGGTCAAGCGACGCCTCGTTTTCTGGGGTGCGAGACCCTTCTTCACGAGCCGCTGGCGTTCAAAAAAACCAAGCATGTAGGTGATGCGCAGTCTCCGCGCGGCACCGGATGGTGGCAATTGCAAAAAACAAGCGCCCTAAACCGGCAGCACCACGACATCCTCCGGCGCCACGCTCGCGAAGAGATCGCGGTCGTCGCTCTCGAAAACGAACTTCGGATTCAGCTCGTAAATTTTCAGCCCCGCATCGCCGACTGCGAAACGATACTGCGCCATCTCGCCGAGATACACACGCTCGCGGATGCGACCTGCCACGGCGTTCGTCGCGTTTGCATCCGCACCGAGCAGCCACGCTTCGGGGCGGATGCTCAAAGTCACGCGCTGCCCCGCTTGCGGCGTCCAGCCGTGCGCGGTGGCGGTGAAAGTCCGCAGCGGAGTCTCCACCCGCACCGCGCCATCCACAGCGGCGACAGTTCCCTCGATGAAATTTGTCTCGCCCATGAAATCCGCCACGAACCGCGACGCAGGGCGGCGATACACCTCCGCTGGCGCACCCGCCTGCCGGATGTGTCCCGCCTCCATCACCGCGATTCGGTCGCCCACGCTCAGCGCCTCCTTTTGATCATGCGTCACATAGATCGCCGTCAGCCCGGCCTCCTTGCAAATGCGCCGGATTTCCCCGCGCATCTCGATGCGCAGTTTCGTATCGAGATTCGACAACGGCTCATCGAGCAACAGACAGCGCGGACGAATCACCATCGCCCGCGCCAGCGCCACCCGCTGTTGCTGCCCGCCGGAAAGTTGGTGAATCTTCCGCCCCGCAAACGCCCCCATCTTCACCGAATCCAGCGCCGCTCCTACGCGCTGCTCGATTTCCTTCGCCGCCACCTTCCGCTCTTCGAGGCCAAACGCCACATTCTGCGCCACCGTCATGTGCGGCCACAGCGCGTAGCTTTGAAACATCATCCCCGTATTGCGCTCGTGCGGCGCGAGGCGCGTCACATCCTCGTCGCCAAAAAAAATCCTCCCATCCTCCGGTTCGTAAAAGCCCGCGAGACTCCGCAGCAGCGTCGTCTTTCCGCAGCCGCTCGGCCCGAGTAGAAAAAAAATCTCGCCCGCGCCGATGGTCAGATTCAGCCCGTGCAACGCCACAGCGTCGCCGAATCGCTTCGTGAGATTTTCAATGCGGATAGTAATCATGCGCTGAGAGAGGCCCGTTTCTAAACACGCCCACTCCCGCGAGGGAAGTATTCTATTGAACACATCAACTCGCGCCATTTGCCATTTGCCATCCATTCCCTCCCACCGCAAAAGTCGCGGCATGAAGTTGCTGCTCGTCTTCATCCTCACGCTCATCATCAACGCCCGCGCTGTGAACTCGCTCGAACAGGAATTCACCTGCCCGATTGACGGCCACCATTGGAAACAACGCATCGAAACTTCATCGAACCCACGCGGGATGCGCCTCGACCGACGGGAAATCGGCGACGTCATCGAGCCGCGCACACTCCCGCAATGCCCGAAATGCCGCTTCGTCATGTTCCTCGACGAATTTCCCGAGCCACTCGCCGAGAAGATCAAACCCTTCGTCCTCAGCCCCGACTACCAGATGATCGCCGCGAAGAATGCCACGTATTTTTCCCTCGCGCAAATCCAGGAATTTCTCAAAGCCCCGCCCCACTTCATCGGCCTGAGCTACCTGCGCGCATCGTGGCAGGTGGAGGAAAAAGACGCTCTCTGCCAGCGCTACCTCGCCCGTGCCCTCGGTAAAATCACGACCGCATTCGCCACGATGAAATCCGGCGACCGCCATTACATCAACACCGCGCTCCTCGGCGGCGAAATCGAACGCCGCCTCTCGCATTGGGAGGATGCGGACAAACGCTTCCGCACACTGCGCGACGCCCCGGAGTTTCAAGACGCAAAACTCCAATTCCTCATCGCGCTGCAAATATCCCTCATCGAAAAGCGCGACAACAAACCCCACATCCTCGAAGAGCCCGCCGTGCCCATCTCCGCCGCACCGCCCAAGCCCGCCCTCGATCCTCCGCCCCCAAAAACAACTCCGTCCGCCGAAGCCAAACCCACACCCGCACCGCCCAAACCCATCATCGTCAAAAAACGTAAAATCCCCGACCTCCCCGAGGAAGTCACCTCGCTCCCCGATCCCGTTCCAATCATAGAAACACC
>JAYUIF010000290.1:0-8278 GCA_043766295.1 Spartobacteria bacterium
CAGGCAGATGAAAACGATCACCGAACCGGCGAACGCCAGCACCTGCCACGGCAGATAAAATGGAGGCTCTCCGAATTTCAAAAATACGCGCCCCATCACCGAAGCCACGCCGACGCCCAGGCCATAGCCGGTGATGCCGACGGTGAACGCCTGCAAAAAAACCATCTCAGCCACGAGCGTGTTGCTGGCTCCCATCGCTTTGAGCGCGGCGAGGTTTCGGATGTTTTCGTGGACGAAGAGATAAAACGTCTGCCCCGCAATCGCGATGCCGACGACTGCGCCGAGCAGCACGACAAAGCCGAACGAAAATGGGATGCCCGTGTATTTGAAATACCAGTCCATCGTGCGCGCGCTGAACTCGTCCGCCGTGAACGCGGCGACGCCGGGGATTTTGCGAATGCGCGCCACGACATCCGCCGCCGGGACATCGGGCTTTGGTTTCACGAGCACGAAGGAAAGCTGCTTGCGTTGTGGCGGCGCGTATTCGAGTGCGCGCTCGTAGGTCGTGTAGATGTAGGGCTGCCCCATGAAGCTCGGCTCCGCGATGCACAGCCCGACGACGCGCGCCTCCTTGTCGTTCATCTCGAACGTGTCGCCGATTTTTAAATCGTAACCTTTCTTTTTGAATTTCTTCACCGCGATTTGATCCACGATCACCGCGTTCGGCAGGCGCAGGTCTTCCACGTTTCCCGCCGTCATTCGCACGGGCCGCCCGACGAGCGTGGAGGCATCGAGCCCCGTGATCTGCACTTGCTGAAAAGACCCGTCGCGCAGCCGCGCCTGAATGATTCCCCAATACAAAGGCACCGCCCACTCGACGCCCTCGACGCTCCGCACGCGCGCCACTTCGATGTCGCGCAGCGGCACGATTTCATTCACCTGCTCGACCCTCGCATCGCACACCCAGATGGGCACGTCCACGTTGCGAATCGTCGCCGTCGTCCAGCGCATGAGGCCGCAAAAAACGCCGGACTGCTGCGTCATCAGCAGCGCACAAAAAGTAAGGCCGCCGACGAGCATGATAAACTTCGCCACATCGCCATAGAGCATCTTGAGCGCAAGCCGGAGCATGAGAGCGCAGAACAAACCGACGGCGTCCGCTTTAGTCAAGACGGCTGCGCTGCATCGAGCGGAACGATGCTGGTGGAACTACAGACAGCACGTAGGACACGGAGGCGAAGGCAGGAATAGTATTGCTGCAAACCGTTCCGGTTTTCATGCATTCCCAAGCAATCTCATTCATCCCAATGTTTCCTCCGTGCTCTGTGTAGTTGAAAACAACAATCCTTCGCACTGGGCCGGTGTCTTTTGATTTCAGTCAATTCGTTCAGCGAACGACAGCGACTCGTGCGCTTGCACTCCGCAGCGTGCCCGCTAGTTTCCGCGCCCTTTCTATTATGAGTAAGAACCTGCACGTTGCCATCGTTGGAGCCACTGGAGCTGTCGGAGTCGAAATGATGAAGACTCTTGAGAAGCGCAATTTCCCCGTGGGAAAATTGACGCTGCTCGCCTCGGCGAAATCGGCTGGGAAGCGGCTTCCTTTCAAGGGCGGCGAGGTGATCATCGAGGAGCTTACTGAGAAATCTTTCGCCGGAGTGGACGTTGCGCTCTTCAGCGCGGGCGGCTCGATCTCGATGCAGTTCGCGCCTTTTGCCACGCAGGCGGGCGCGATAGTTGTGGATAATTCCTCCGCGTTTCGCATGGATGCCGACGTGCCGCTCGTGGTGCCGGAAATCAACGCCGCGGATGTGAAATCAAGTCGTGGCATCATCGCAAATCCAAACTGCACGACGGCGATCACGCTCATGGCGCTGTGGCCGCTGCATCAGGCGTTCGGCGTGAAGCGCGTCATCGCATCCAGCTATCAAGCGGTGAGCGGAACGGGCGCGCAGGCCATCGAGGAGTTGCGCGCGCAAGTTGCCGCAATTTCCGAAGGACGGCCTGTGGTGTCGAAGGTGTATCCGCATCAGATTGCGTTCAATGTGCTGCCGCATGTGGATGGCTTTCTCGACAGCGGCTACACGAAGGAGGAAATGAAAATGCAGAACGAGGGCCGGCGCATCATGCACCATCCGTCGTTCAAGGCGTCCGTGACTTGCGTGCGAGTGCCCGTGTATCGCGCGCACTCGGTCGCGGTCACTGCGGAGTTTGAAAGACCGATCAGCGTGGAAGCCGCGCGTGCAGCACTGGCGAAAGCGCCGGGCCTCGACATCGTGGATGATCCCGCGAGCAACACCTACCCGCTCCCGCTCAACGTGGCCGAGCGCGACAACTGCCAGGTCGGTCGCATCCGCATGGATTGCGCGCTCGATAACGCGCTCGCATTTTGGGTCGTCGGCGATCAGCTCCTCAAAGGCGCTGCGCTGAATGCGGTGCAGATCGCCGAGTTGCTGTAATCGCAGAACGAGAGTTTCGTCTGCGCCTTGTCTCCAAAAGAAGAGGGCTGGCGAGCTTTCGGGGAATGCTCGCCAGCCCTCGGAGGAGGAGGAATTGGACTCTGCGGTGACGCTACCCAACAACCGTTACTTGGCAACTGCTGTTTCGGTCTCCGCGCTTCCGGCGGGCGCGTTGAAAACGAGGGCGTCTTTCGTGGCGCTCACATTGGCGGTGTCGCCGGATTTGATGGTGCCTTTGAGCAGTTCCTCGGCGAGCGGGTCTTCGATGTATTTTTCCACCGCACGACGGAGCGGGCGTGCGCCGTAAGCGGGGTCGTATCCCTTTTCGATGAGGAAATCGCGCGCGCTGTCGTCGAGGACAAGTATGATATTTTTCTGGCGCACGCGCTCGGTGAGCTTCGCAACTTCGAGATCCACGATCTGGCGCAGGTCTTCCTTCGCGAGTTGGTGAAAGACGATGAGGTCGTCGAAGCGATTGATGAACTCCGGCTTGAGCATCTTTTTCGCTTCAACGAGCACCTTGCTTTTCAGCGTGTCGTAGCTGCCGTCTTCCTTCGTGGCACCAAAGCCCATGCTCGTGCGTTTCATCTGCTCCGCGCCGATGTTCGTCGTGAGGATGATGATCGTGTTGCGGAAATCAATTTTGCGCCCGAGTGCGTCGGTGAGCTTGCCCTCTTCGAGCACTTGCAGGAGCAGGTGCAGGACGTTGGGGTGCGCCTTTTCGATCTCGTCGAAAAGCACGACGGAATACGGGCGGCGGCGGACTTGCTCGGTGAGTTGGCCGCCTTCCTCGTGGCCGATGTAGCCGGGAGGCGAACCGACGAGGCGCGAGATGGTGTGCTCTTCGCGGTATTCGCTCATGTCAATTTGGATGAGCGAGTCGCGGTTGCCGAACATGTATTCGGCGAGCGTCTGTGCGAGGTAGGATTTTCCTACGCCGGTGGGGCCGAGGAAAATGAACGCGCCAATCGGACGACGCGGATCTTTGAGATCAGCGCGCGAGCGGCGAAGCGCCTTGGCGATGGCGGTGACGGCTTCGTCCTGGCCGATGACTTTGCCGCGCAGTTCGTCCTCCATGCGCAGAAGTTTTTCGTTGTCCGCCTGCTCCATGCGATGCAGCGGCACGCCCGTCCACTTGGCGACGACGATGCGCATATCATCCTCGGTGACGACGATGTCTTTCTCCTCGCGCTTCTTTTCCCACTCTTTGATGACGGCTTCCTTGCGATCCTTCGCTTGTTTTTCCGTGTCACGGAGCGAGGCGGCTTTTTCAAAGTCCTGCGCTTTGATCGCGCCTTCCTTCTGCGCCTTGATGGATTCGATTTCTTTTTCGATGTCCTTGATGTCCGGCGGGCGCGTCATCGAGGCGATGCGGGCGCGGGAGCCGGCTTCGTCCATCACGTCAATCGCCTTGTCCGGCAGGAAGCGGCCCGTGAGGTAGCGGTCGCTCAACTCGGCGGCGGCTTGCAGCGCTTCGTCGGTGATGCGTGCTTTGTGGTGCGCTTCGTATTTGTGGCGGATGCCTTTTAAAATGAGCACGGTGTCCTCGACGCTGGGTGCCTCCACTTTCACCTGCTGGAAGCGGCGTTCGAGCGCGGCGTCCTTCTCGATGTATTTTCGGAATTCGTTCAGCGTGGTCGCTCCGACGCATTGCAGCTCTCCTCGGGAGAGCGCGGGCTTGAGGATGTTGCTTGCATCCATCGCACCCTCGGCACTGCCTGCGCCGACGATGGTGTGCATCTCATCTATAAAGAGGATGACGTTTTTGTTGCGGCGAATTTCGTCCATCACCGCCTTGATGCGCTCCTCGAACTGGCCGCGATATTTCGTCCCGGCGACCATGAGGGCGAGATCGAGCGTGATGACTTTTTTGTCGCGCAAAAGCTCGGGCACGTTGCCGGATGCGATTTCCTGCGCGAGACCTTCGACGATGGCGGTCTTGCCGACGCCGGCTTCGCCAATGAGCACGGGGTTGTTCTTCGTGCGACGGCAGAGGATTTGGATGACGCGCTCGATTTCATTCGCGCGACCGATCACGGGATCCATTTCGCCTTTCTTCGCAAGCTCGGTGAGGTCGCGGCCAAAGGCGCGCAAAGCGGGAGTCTTCCCGTCCTTCTTGCCGCCACCGCCGCTTGGAACTTCCTGCGGTGAATCTTGTTCGCCTTCCGGCGGAGCGAAATTCGGATCGAGTTCCTTGAGGATTTCGTTGCGCGTGCGCTCGATGTCCACCTCGAGATTTTTCAAAACGCGAGCGGCGACGCCTTCTCCCTCGCGCAGCAGGCCGAGCAGGATGTGCTCGGTGCCTACGTAGGAATGACTCAGCGCCTTGGCTTCCTTGCCGGCGAGCGCGAGCACTTTTTTCACGCGTGGCGTGTAGGGAATGTTGCCGACCATTTTCTGATCCGGCCCGCTGCCGACTTGTTTCTCGACTTCCATGCGGACGGTTTCGAGATCGAGGCCCATCTTTTGCAGCACGTTCACCGCGACGCCCTGCCCCAGCTTGATGAGCCCGAGCAGCAGATGCTCGGTGCCCACGTAGTTGTGGTTGAAACGGTCGGCTTCCTTTCTGGCCAGAGCCAGAACTTGCTGCGCGCGAGGCGTGAAGTTATTCATCATAAATCGTCTTTAGCTATCCCCATGCCTTCGCCAGCGGGCCTCGCACTTTGCGCAGTTCGCAGCGCGGCATCAGAGATTGGGCATACATTGCAGCCTCTCGCCCGCGCACGCAAGGTGCGACATTGCGGCGCGTGCGATTATTTTTCCGGCGCTGCTTTTGAGCGAAAGTGACGCGCCCAGTCTTGCCAGTCCGCCCTTTCAGTGCGAAACGCACGCCGTATGAAAACGCTCACCCTCCTCTTCGCCCTCCTCTTCGCCGCAATGTTGAAACTTCACGCCGAGGGCGGGTCGGTGCGTCTCGACGTGGTGCAAAATGTGAAAACCAATGGCGGTGGAGCAAACGGAACCACAACCCAATCGCGCATTCTCGTAATCACGCTGAACAACACCTCGAAAGTTCAGATGGACTACCTCACGGTGAAATACTGGTTCTTCGACCGTGACATGAAAAGCGGCAACCTCGGCGTGAACAAAGCAGGCGAAGTCAAAGCCTCGCTGGTGCCAGTCGGCAAGCAGGTGATCGCCACGGATATTGTCACCAGCACCTACACGGCCCAGCACAACGAAGCGTCCAACAACAACAACGTTCGTGGCGCGAATGGTCAGACGATCAACGTTCCCTCCATCAAGAGAATCGAAGCCTCCGGCAGAAAAATCGTCGCTCATGCAGTGCGTGTTTTCGATGGAGAGAAAATGATCGCTGAATACTACAGCGAATACAGCCTCAAACAGAAAATGGGCGACCCCAACGCCCCTCATAAAACCACCCCCGCGAAGTAGCGCCTACCGCGCCGCCAGCGCATCCACACCACCGTGGCGCTGGATGATGATCCCCCGCGCGATAGCCTCCGCAAGCCGCTCGTGCCACGCACCGCTCGCACAGCGCGAACCTTCGCCGGGATTCGAGAGATAGCCACATTCCACCAGCACCGCAGGATACTCGGCCTTGCGCAGCACGCGGAAATTCGCCGTGCGGACGCCCCGGTTCACCGTGCCCGGCAACGCCGTGATTTGATTGAGGATATTCTGTGCAATCCGCGCCGAGCAGCGCGAATGGTAATAAACTTCCGTCCCGTGGATCGCGCGCTTCGGCGAATCATTAAAATGGATGCTCACAAAAATCGTGTTGTCCTGCCGGTTCGAGATTGCAGCGCGCGTGTCGAGCGGGATGAACGTATCGTCCCTCCGCGTCATCACCGTGCGAAACCCCGCCGACTCCAGCCTCGGGCGCAGCCGCATCGCCACATCGAGCGCGTTGTCCTTCTCCCGCCCGCCCCAGCGCGAAGTCGTTCCGTTGTCCTGTCCGCCGTGCCCCGCATCAATCACCACGCAGGTAAAAGTCCGGCTCGTGTCCTTCACATTCCCCGCGCAACCCGTCATCCAGCCCGCCACGAGCAGCAGCAAAAACAAACGCAGCACACCGCCCGATGGGATCGTCGCCTTCGCTGTTGCGGTGGTGTTTTTCATGTTCGTATTCACTCGGTGAAAATGCGCGGCCCTTGTCTTTGCGGCAATGCCCGCGTGTCAAGCCGCCGGGGGCGGCGGCAGCGTCCAATTTGGAAGCCATGAAGCCATGAAAGGAGATCGGAAGCGGCAGTAAACGGGATGCAGGGGCTTTCTTTTCCTGGCTTCCTGGCTTCCAAATTAAAAACAGGACACCACCGGAGCGGCGCAGCCCATTTGGACGTTGAAGGCATTCGACACCATCCACGGAGCCGTTCGCAAAAGCCCCAAAGTTCCATTTGAAGTGATGGCCGACTGAAACCGTGACACGGGTTGACCACCGCCTCGCAATCCCCTATTCTTCGCCCATGACAGCCACCGAGATCATCCACGAGATTGACAGCCTGCCGCCTGCGGAACTGGCAGAGGTCGTGCGCCACACCAAGCAACTCGACAAATGCCGCCCGCTCTCCGGCGAGGAACTTGGCGTCCTCGCCCAGCAAATGATTGACGCCACGGATACCAACGAAGTCGAGCGATTGAAAGCCGAGATCACCAAGGGCTTCTACGGCGTCGAGTGATATGCCGAAAATCCGCCGTCGAAACCTGCCCCGTGCGCTGATGGCGCACCTACTCGACCGCGTTCACCTGCGCCACATCTCGGTCGTTCAGCTTGTGCTGTTTTCCAACTGGTGCTTGCGGGAACCCGAAGTCCCCGTAGGCGAATGGTTCAAACGCTTCCCCGGCATGACCGCCTGCGGCGAGGGCGAACTGGTGAAAACATTCCTACTCCCCGGACAAGCCCCACACGGGCAAGAAGTGCAATGACCGCACCCACCGCGAGCGAGCCTTTCTTGCGGGAGAAAACGAACGGCTGTCGCACGGGGCAGTAGTTGTCTTGGAATGGCTGGCACGGATAGTCGCGGCTCCGATCACACCGCAAAAAGCGCAGTGAACCCCGCCTGCTCAAAATGATGATCCTTCGTCAGCGCATCCGTCAGCCCCTCATCCGCCATTACCACGAGTGAAATGCAGTCGGTCAGCGACCACTCCTTGTCCGGGCGGGAATGGTAAAGTTCGAGACCGCGAGCGAAATACTCCGGCGACACCGGCACCACCGTCGCGTCAGGATCCTCCGCGATTTTATCCAGCGCGGGCTTCACACGATGCCGGATCGTGGAACTGGAAAACGCATCGGCCACCTCCGTGAGGATCCACTGCGTCGTCACCACCTCGCCGTTGAACTCCGCAGCCCACTGCTTCGCCCGCTCATGCGCTGCATCCAGCCGGTTGATGAGCGCGATGTAAAGAAGGTATCGGCGAAAACCTTCACGACCGTTTCGGCGTGCCGTGAATGTAGTGGTCGTGGTTCTCTGCGAGATCCGCCGGCATATCATCCGCGATGCCGATGAAGCTCGCGTATCGCTCCGCGACCGTCCGCCGCTTCGGCACCTCTGCCTCGATATGCACCTTCGTCCCATCCGGCAAATGCACTCCCTCCGGCAGCTTGATCGTGTCGTTCTTCACGGTGGCGGTGATGCTCATGCCCGCACCTTGATCCGCTCGCAGCGGGGCGTCAATCCGCCTTTCTTCCGGGAGAAAATGAACGGCTATCGCGCGGGGCGGCGCAATCGAGGCGATGGATGTTTTGTCTGGCCCTTTTCCCCCTCAAGATCCCAATCCAATTTTAATTTCCCTACGCTCCACCTTGACACCTTTCATAGGGGTTGAACCAATCGCTGCGCGAGGCTGGTCTGTCTTGGGTGGTGGTTTTTGTGGATGGTGAAGTGCTCATGGAGCGAGCGCGGAGGCTGCTTTGGTAG
>JAYUIF010000291.1:0-3491 GCA_043766295.1 Spartobacteria bacterium
ATCGCCATCCTCGGCACGCTGGCGCGCATCACCGCGAAAAAACAGGACGCCGGTAAATTGCGCGGCGCGTTCTTCGGATCGCGGATGATCGAAAATCAGCATCAAGCATTCGAGCAAGTTGCGACCACGCTCGACGGCGCGGGCAGCGTCTGGGCCGATGCCGCGCTGCTGCATCTCGCTGGCCGGAAAATTGGTTCGCCCGAACCTCGCGCACAAGCCGCCAAGGCTCTCGACGCCGGTTGGGCCGAGCCAAAGCGCCGCGCACAGATCATCGAAGCCGCCGCCGCCGCCAACGACAAATCGCGCGCCGTGCAAATCGTCGCCGCATTGACCGACGCCGACAAAACCGTCGCCGCCGTCGCCGTCGCCGCCGTGAAAACGCTGAAGCTCGATCCAGCAACCGTCACCGCCAGCGCACAGCCGACAGGCCCGCTCATTTCCACGCTGAAAGTGGACGACGTGCTCGCGCAAGTCATGACCACGAAGGGCGACATCGCGCGGGGCGAACAACTTTTCACAGCGCAAGGCTGCGTCGCCTGCCACACGGTGAAAGCCAGCGAGCCGCCGAAGGGGCCGTTCCTCGGCAACATCGCCACGACCTACAAACGCCACGACCTCGCGGAGAACATCCTGAACCCCAACAAGACCATCGCGCAGGGCTTCGCCACGAATGTTTTCACGATGAAAGACGGCAGCGTGCAGATGGGATTCGTCACGCAGGAGGCATCGGAAAAAGTCGTCATCCGCAACATCGCCGCGCAGGAAATCACGCTCGATCCAAAGCTCATCATCAAGCGCGACAAGAGCGAAAAGAGCCTCATGCCCGAGGGCCTCGTCGCCACGCTGAGCGTGAAAGATTTCGCCAGCCTCCTCGACTACCTCGAAGCCCTCGCCGCGAATAAATAATCCGTTTCTACAATCACGCTGCCGAAAATAATGGCGACTTGATACTCGGATTTAGCACGCGAAAATCTTGTCTGTGCGCTCGGCGAGGAATTTCAGACGCTCTGCATCGCCGCCTTTGACTTCGAGGATGCCGTAGCCTTCGTAGCCGATTTCATCGAGCGCATTCATCACGGCTGGCCAGTCATTGTCACCCTCCATCAACTCCACCTCGAAGCCTGCGAACGGGCCGCTCTTGTCGCGCTTGGAGCGGCTGTATTCTTTGATGTGGAGGTTGAAGATATATTTTTTCCCGAGCGTCCGCACCCAGTGTTCCGGCCAGCCGAATGTCACGCAGTTGCCGATGTCGAAATGCCAGCCGACCCACGGGCTGTTGATTTCGTCGAGGTAGCGTTTTGCGGAGACGGGTTCGTTGATGAATCGGTTCCAGACGTTCTCGACGGCGATGGCGCATTTGGATTGCTCGGCGGTTTCGATGCAGCGTTTGATGCCTTCTATGCTTCGCTCCCAGCACTGTTCGTAGGTCACGTTTTTTTCCACACTCCCCGGCACGAGCAAGACGCGCTTGCAGCCGATTTCACCTCCTTGTTTCAGTGCAAACTTGAGTCCATTCACCGTGCGTTCGCGCTTGGCCGGGTCGGGGGCGCTGAGTGGAAAACTCCAGTGCGAAGTGCAAATGATGCCCGCGATTTCAAGCCCGCTGGCTTGCTTGGCTTCGAGGATATTATCCGTCATCAGTCCGTCGTCGGGGAGACTCAGTTCGATGCCGTCGAAGCCCGCATCTCGGATCACCTTGAAGCGATCCGTGAGCGAACCTTTCACGCTACACATCCCGAGGTTCACCGCTTTTTTTAGCTTCGTGCGCTTCTTCACCGGCAAGTCCTGCGCGCTGGAAATGAGCGCGCATCCCGCGAGTGCTGCGCTGGTGGCGAGGAACGTGCGGCGATTCATGCGGAAGAAGATTGTTGGTTACGCGGGCAGCTTGTAGCGGCCCGGCATGGGGACTTCTTGCGGGGGCACTTTGGTGTCCATTTGAAGGGTGTTCATGTCCACGGGCGCCCACGTTTCGTTGGAGTTGACCACGTCATCCCACTCGATGGTGCGGCCCGTGTAGGCGCTCATGCGACCCATGATGGCGAGGCGCGAACTGTGCGCGAGTTGCTCGCCCATATTGACGGGTTTACCTACGCGAATGCTCTCGATGAGTTCTTTGTGCTCCTGCACATACATGAGGTTTTTTTCACCGGGCGATACGCCATCGGCAGCGCCATTTTTTTCGTAGTGCCAGCGTTTGCCGTCGGCGGTGTCGAGGACGTGGAGCGGCTTGAATCCGCTGATCTGAGCGGTGCCGTTTGCGCCGATAATGTAGTCGGAGTTTTCATTCGAGCAGCCGCCTTGCTGGCGCGCGAAAATGAAACCGCGTCCTCCATTTGGATACTCATACATCACCGCGTAGTGGTCATACACGTTGCCAAATTCCGGCTCGATGCGCTGCTGCCGGCCACCGAGCGCGGTGCATTTCACGGGCGGCACATCTTTGAAAGCCCAGCTCATTTTATCCACGTTATGCACGGCCTGCTCAACGAGATGATCGCCGGAGAGCCAAGTGTAATAGAGCCAGTTGCGCAGTTGGTATTCCACGTCGCTCCATTCCTTTTTGCGCTCGTGCGGCGCCCACGGACTGCTCGTGAGATAGGTGCCGTAGTAGGCGCGGATGTCGCCGATGAAACCCGCGTGCATCTTCGCCCACGTCGCGCGCTCGGCGAGATTGTAGCGCCAGCAAAAGCCCGTTTGGATCGCCAGATTTTTCTCCTTCGCTTTCTTCACCGCCTCCAGCGCGTGGCGGATCGCCGGGGCGTCCACGCCGAGCGGCTTTTCACAAAAGACATGCTTCCCCGCGTTGATGGCTTTGTGCAGATGCACGGGGCGGAATCCCGGCGGCGTGGTGAGCAGCACGATGTCAATGTCCGTCGCCAGCACTTTGTCCACGGCGTCAAAGCCGACGAACTTTTGGTTGTCCGGCACTTTCACCTGATCCGGCTTGGCGGTCTTGATGTTGTTGTAGCTCGTTTCGAGTTTGTCCGCGTGGACATCGCCCATCGCCACGAGCACCACGCTCGGGTCGGCGTTCATCGAGTCCGTGAGCGCGCCCGATCCGCGCCCGCCGCAGCCGACGATGCCGATCCTGATGGCCTTCGCCGCCTGCGCATTCACGATGTGCGGGAAAGCAAGCACCGCCCCCGCAAGCGCGGTGCGACCGAGGAAGGAACGACGAGTGACGGGATGGCTGGGTGTGTTCATGTGCGATTGGAAAAGAGGCGGTGAAATTAGTGGCGACGCATCGCATGTCGAGCGCAGCATCTGCGGAAAGTGCAACCAATCTGCCGCCGGAGTCTTTGCAGAAAGATGCGGGACTTTTTGTTTGCACAACGCGGATGGGCGGCTAGTTTGCGCGCCCTTTTCCGCACATCACCATGAAAGCCGACATCCATCCTGACTACAAAGAGACGACCATCCACTGCGCGTGCGGTGCCAACTATCGCACCAAATCCACACGGCACGACTTGAAAGTCGGCATCTGTGCATCT
>JAYUIF010000292.1:0-3483 GCA_043766295.1 Spartobacteria bacterium
AGCCGAAGCCAGGCAAACCAGCACGCCCGCAGGAGGAATCTACGACCACCATCGAACCAATCGCCGCACAAAATGCTGCAATGGCGAAAGGCGCGGAGCGTTCAAATCCTGAGCCACCGCCCGCAGCCACAGCCGCCGCGCTCACGCTCGACCGCCCGCAGAACACGCTCAATGTCGCACTGCGCGCGATGCTAAATTCGCCGCAAAATCTCCGCGCCGCATTTCTCGCCCGCGAAATCCTCGGCCCGCCAAAATCGCTCGCTGAATAAACCGCGCCCTCCGCGCTTGCCAAGAACCACGCGGACTCCGTAGCTTGCGCACTTCACAAAGCCGACGTGGCGGAATTGGCAGACGCGCTAGACTCAAAATCTGGTATCCTCACGGGTGTGTGGGTTCGATCCCCTCCGTCGGTAGTCCCTCAAAAGCGGCTGCGAGTGGCGCAATACGAGGAAGGTCGGCTTTCACTTTTTGATTACCAGACGCGTGTGTGTTCGCTTATCACACGTTCGCATGCTCACTCGTGGGCTGCGGCACTTTCATGCAGGCTGAAGTTTTTCACATCCACCACCAAGGCGAGCAGCGCGGGCCATACACTTCGCGGCAGGTGAACCACCTGCACAAATGCGGCTACATTGACGACGACACGCTTTACTGGCGCGAGGGGATGGAGCAGTGGCAGCCGATCACCGAAATCGTCGAGCGTCGGCAGCGGCGCAATCGCACCATCGTGTGGGGCATCGCGCTTGGCATCGCGGTGGCGATTACGTTTTTCGTGTGGATTTTTGGCGGAGTGACTGCGGAGGGCTGGCGGGAACTCACGAGCAGTGAATTCAACGAGGAATCCGCGTGGTGGCGTGCGCGCGGTCTTGTGCGGGCACAGCTCGCCGGTGGCGAAAGTGTCACGTTCGACACGATGGAAAACGCGCAGGTGACGCTGCATAATCACGACGCTGCAACCGTTGTCCTCGGCGGAAAACTCGTGAAAGCCCGCGCGCATTCATCGTGGCGCGTGCGCCTGCGCTACGACGCCGACCGCGGACTCTGGCTGCCAGCACCGCGAGAAGAACAACCATGAAACACATCGCCTTCCTCATTTTCGCCACACTGCTCATCGCGTGTGAAAAGCCGAAATCGCCTACGCCGCAAAAGAAAATTGAGAGCGTCGCAGACATCGAGAGCCCTCGCGATGCGCCGCCGCCGGTGGAGACGAAACCTTTTGAAAACGGCTACGATGCCGGAGTCACCGCCGGAGAAGCCGCCGCCAAAGTGCGCGACCCTGCGCATCCAAAAGAACGCCCGAAACTCCCCGCCGAAGACGAACTCAGCGTGCTCGCGCTCGATGCCGCCGGTGCCGACACAACGCGCGCCGAAAAATGGCAGCGCGGTTTCGTAAGCGGTTTCAAAGATGGCTTTGCCCACATTGCGAGCAAGAAAAAGTAAGTCGCCGCAGTCTTGCCTTCCGTGCTCTCGCTGTCTCTATTTCGCGCCCCGATGAAACGCTTCCTTCTCATTTTCGCAGTGGCGACAGCCTGCGCTCAGACCATAGCGCCTCCCACTGCCGCGAATATTGGCGAAGCCGAGGCTCAGAAAGTGGAAGACCGCATCGCCATCGTCCGCCGCGACCTGCTCGGGAAATACGAAATCGCGCTGGGCGATCTTCAACTCCAGTTTCAAAAAGCGGCGGACCTCGATGCCGCTCTCGCCGTCCGCACGGAACGCAATCGTTTGCAAAGCGAGATGGCGCTTTCTGAAAAAAACTACGTCAACGATCCCAAGGCTCTCCGCACGCTCCAGCAAACGATGGCCACAAAGATGCAGGAACTCGTATCGGGCGTCGTCGCGGACACTCTTCCCAAGCTGGTGGAGTTTAAAAAACAACTCACCGTGGATGGGAAACTGGACGAGGCCGTGTCCATTAAACGCGCCATCGAACGCCTGCAAAATGCGAACGTCCCGATCTCGCGCGCCGAGGCAGGCAGCATCGTCGCCGCTGAGACTTTGCTGCAAGCCTACGCCGCCGACCGGGCGCGCGCGGACAAAACTTACAAGGGCGTGCGACTCGCCGCCCACGGCATCATGGCGGGCTATCACATTGATCCCAATGACGCCAAGACGCTCTCCGTTTATCTTTCCACGCAAGGCACGAGTGGCTGGGTGCAGTGCAGCTTCAACCTCGCGCAATGGCGCTACCGCGAAGACAAAATCGGCGGCGTCTCCTACCTCGTCCTCATCGGCAAAGAAGGCGGCGAAGTCCGCATCGGCAAAGGTCTGCCCGTGGACATCCTCGGCGACTGCACCGGCTGGGATCAAATGGTGAAGCTCACCAAGTGCGACGTCTCGCGCTAGGCCGGAACCATGCAGTTGGAACTACAGAGAGCACAGAGGACACGGAGGAAAAGCGGGGGATTTGCAAAGACGCCGACCGCAAAATAAAAAGGTGTGGGCTGACTTTGTAACGTATTCTCTGTGCCTCCGTGTTCTCTGTGCCCTCTGTAGTTAAAAACAACGGCATCGTTCCGGCTAAAGCGAGATGGAGTGGATGATCTGCAACTCATCGCCGAAGAGCAGCGCGACGTATTTGTGATCAGAAATCACCGTGCGGGGGAGGCGGGACTGGAACCATTCCCAGGAGACGTTGCCGTTTGAACGTGTGAGTTTATAGATTTTCGTGCGGCCCTCGGGGACTTTGCTGCGGTCGAAGACGGCGTTCTGAAAGTCGGCGGCGTTTTGCAGTTGGCGATAGGCATACACGTCTTTGCCGGAGACCCACACGTCTTGATATTTGTCGCCTTGCCACAGGATTTTCCCATCGGCGGCGGCGACTTTCATCACCGAGGGACTCGCCATGGATGAGTCCGCATCGAGCGTAAAATAAAGCGAATCGGCGGGGAGATTATCGCACGCGACGTAGAGGTTTCCTTCATCATCCAGTTGCAGTTTGCGAAACCCGACGCCGGGCAAACGCCATTGCACCTGACCGCTGGCGATGTCGAACGACGTGAGAAATGCGCCGTCGGCAAAGTAGAGTTTTGCGCCCGCCTCCACCCACGGCTCGGCGGCGTGATTCGACTCGCCATTGTTATCGTGCAGCGGGATCGGAGCGCCGAGAGTTGCCTCCCATATTTTTTTATTGTCCGGCGTGAAAGCGAACAACTGCGTGCCTGCGGTGAGGAAATTGAGATGCGGCGTGGAGATGAGTTGCACGCGGCCCCGGAGCTGGCCCTTCCATGCTGGGGCGGCTGGCTCGAACGGATTGCGGAGCGTCACTTCGTAGCTGCTGTCGTCCACCATCTCCCTCCCCTCTCCGCCCATGAGTCGCTGTGCGTCGTTTGCCATCAATTTTGAAATGGCGATCACCTCCTCATTTGAATTCCCGGCGGACTCGGCAATGGTCTGCGTCAGTTTTTTCTCCGTGCCCGGATTCACCGTGTCGCGCGTCTTCAGCCTGCGCTCGATCAACTGAATGTCCGCCCGCACAAGCTG
>JAYUIF010000293.1:0-3472 GCA_043766295.1 Spartobacteria bacterium
AATCGCTGAGCTGCATTCGTCGTATTCACCACATCGCGCATCTCAACAGCTTTCACCCCCGGCGTCGCCGAATCCCCGCCGTAATAACCCGGCCCTGCAAAGGGCGCGCCGAGCGTGCTCGTCGCGATGGTCGTCCAAGGCCCCAGCAAAGTCGCTGTTGCCTGCACTTCCAGCGTCACGTCATTGCGAGCTGGATCACGCAGGACAGACATCCTGAGTCGGCTGCCCTCGGCATAGCTGGCAAGACCCGCCGTCGTCGCCGCCCCACCCGGCATTGTGGGTGAACGCAACAACCCATACTCCCCAAGATTGCTCACGCCATCCCGGTCCGTATCACCGAGATCGGGAGCAAAGGGATCGCCCAACTCCGACACCTTCCACCACGAATAAGGCGAGGGACCGAAAACATAGACCCCACCCTTGTCGCGTTGGATCGCATCCTCGAACGGCGCACCCACGGCGATCGTCGCGCCGTCGATCGCCACGGCGTCGCCAAAAAGATCTCGCTCCCTCGGACGCGGGCTCGCTAGCCGGGACACCGGCACTGCCGGCGTGGGGCTATTTAAATCATAGACGTATGCACTTCCCGCATAGAGCGCGTCATTGCTATCCGCATAGGCAGTGATAGCGATCCGGGAACCGGACATCCCCACCAGCCCGCCAAAACCATCGTTCTGGCCGGGAGAGGGATTGCTCAAAGTCAGAAAGGGTAGGGAAGGAGTGCTGGAAGCCAGGTCGTAAACATAGGCCCGGCCAGAGTTCGCCGCGTCGGCATCGTCGCCATATGCACCCACAACGAGTTTCGTCCCTTCGATGGCGAGCGCGAAGCCGAAATAGTCGTAGTCATCGGGGGTCGGATTCTCCAGCACCATGGCAGGCACCGTCGGCGTCGCACTCGCGAGGTCATAGACATAGACTTTGCCTCCCCACTTTCCATTAAAGACAGCCGCCGAAGCTCCCACGGCCAAACGCGAGCCAGACATGGCTAGAGCGATGCCATAGCGAGACCCACTTTGCCCAGACGGGCTGGAGAACACCAGCTCCGGCACGCCTGGTGATGCACCATTCACGTCGTAAAGATATACCTTCCCGTCGTTGCCGGCCGGAAAGGCAGGACGAGGTGCCCCCACGGCAATCCGGCTCCCATGAATCGCCAACGCAGCACCAAAGTCGATGATCGATTCCATCGCTGGGTTATCCAGGATTAGCGCGGGCGCGGCGGGCGTGGCGGTAGAGAAATCATATATGTAAGTTCGGCCGCCAAATCGGTACACTGGTTCTTCAGATGGATCGAAATGTTCGAAGTCGGGATCACCGACCGCTACATAAGGGCCGCCCGTTGCCACCGCATAGCCATACCGATAGCCACCGTCGGAAACCGGCGGACGCAGGACGAGCGTCGGCGACGTAGGCGTGGCGCTCGCCAGATCGAAGATGCTCACCGCACCGAAGCCGTAGGCGTTGCCGGTATCGAAGGGCGCGCCGGCCACGAGGCGCGTCCCGGAAAGCGCAAGCGCCAGACCGAACTGATCCCCGATCGATGGACTCGGGCTGGCCAGTGTCGCCGTTGGCACGCCGGGCGTGGCACCGTTCAAGTTAAAGAGATACGCCGCGCCGGTAGGCGTCGGGCTGCCTCCTTCGACCCATGCCCCGATGATGACGATTCCTCCGTCGATGCCGATACTGCATCCAAATTCCCCGTACCCGTACGGGTTCGGATTATCGAGGATCATCTGCGGCACGGTCGGCGTCCCGCCGGCAAGATCGTAGACAAATACCCGCCCCCCTTCAGTGCCAATACCCGGAGGCACGTCATCGTAGGGCGCACCGATGAGCAGCTTTGTTCCAGAAAGCGCCACCGCATTACCAAATGCGGTGTAAGTATCCTGACGTGGATTGTCAAAAATCATCGTCGGTATGGTCGGCGTCGCGGCGGCGAGGTCGAACGTGTAAACTCTTCCGGTGGAGTAACCGTGAGCCACCACCACGAGCGTCGAACCCGAAATCGTCAATCCTCCTCCAAAGGCATTGCTCCCCGTCGTCCCAGGGTCGTGGATGACCATCACCGGCGTCGTCGGCACTCCACTACTCAGGTCGAAAATATTGACCATGCCAGTAAAAGGCTCACCAGGGCGATTGCTACCTGCCCCGACTAGCAACCGAGACCCATGCCAGACCAAGGAGAAACCGAACCAGCTATACCGGTTTGAGTCAGGGTCATTCAGCACGCCATAGGGCACGGTTGGGGTCGCGCTCGCGAAGTCATACAAGTAGACTTTTCCAGATAATTCCTCCGTCACCTCATCGTAGTAGTAAGCACTGACGGCCATGCGATTCCCCGCGACCGCCACCGCGCCGGGGAAGTGCCAGTTCGGCGCGGGATTCGGATCGTGCAGCGTCAGCACCCGCGTCGTCACCCCGGCATCATACACATGGATCATCGAAGACGCGTTATTCCCTCCGGTCGCTTCCTGCTCGAACTGGATGAACGGTCCGTCTGGAACCCATCGACCTGCCCTCGCTCTTGGCAAACTTTCTTCCATGCGATAAGGATCAGGCAGCACGCGGAGCAACGCACCGCTCGTTGTATCATAAAGGCCCGTGATCGCAGTTGCGGGTCCTTCGCCAAGTGGAAACTGCCCGGCATATTCCGCGGATGCCGAAGCCATCCCGCCCCGGATACTCACCGAGGCGCCAAAAAGTCCACCCGACTGCGGCCCACCGGGGGGAGGTTGGATCGAATGTTTTAACTGATCCGGCACCTGGCCCGCTACCGGACCGGCGGCTGCGAGAACGAAGGCAACCAGCGCCAAAACTGTGACTTTTGTTTTCATTGGGGGACGTTGCGCCGATCGGCGCGGCGGAAAGTAAGTGGGTTCCCATCGTTGTCTAGCTTAGGTTGGGGAAGCGGCGTTCGTTTATCGAGTGATTCGAGACTGCGTTTGCTGCACTCGCTCATCGCCAAATCCGCAGAACGGAGTTTTAGTCGCGGGCATGAATTTTCTCGCCCCGCTCTTTCTTTTCGGCGCGCTTGCCATTGCGGGGCCGGTGATTTTTCACTTGATCCGGCGGACGACGCGCGAGGTGACGCCGTTCAGTTCGCTGATGTTTTTGAAGGCGTCGCGGCCGCGCGTGACGCGGCGGAGTCGGATCGAAAATCTTTGGCTGCTGTTGCTGCGCTGCCTCGTCATCGCGCTGCTGGCGCTGGGTTTTTCGCGCCCATTTTTGCCGAAGCAAAATGCGGCGGCGCTCCCCACGGCGAATCCGGGGAAACGCACCGTCGTCCTCGTGGATACGAGCGCGAGTATGCGGCGGGAGGATTTGGCGGCGCAGGCTCGGGCGCAGGCGGAGGCGATCGTGCGCGGGGCGAAGCTGGAGGATGAAATTGCGCTGCTCACTTTTGATCGTGCGACGCGGACGCTTTTGAATTTTGAGCAATGGCGCAAGGCGACGGCGGATGAGCGGGTGGCGC
>JAYUIF010000294.1:0-3472 GCA_043766295.1 Spartobacteria bacterium
CTCGACGACAAACTCATGTCCGGCGTCCACGTCGTGCAGATGCGCGTGCGCGACGGCGACGACGCAAGCTGCCTGAACCTCAACCGCGCCGTGCAGCCGCGCCTGCTCGGTGTGGATTTCGCCGAACTGCGCGAAAAGCAGTTCGGCCTCGACTGGTCCGGCGTGAAAGCAGACGCCGCAGTCCCCGGCATCGTGGATGCAAACACGCTGCAATGGGCGATGCAGAAAAAGCTTGGCGACGTGCTCGAATACGACGGTGAACGTGGCGGCAAGGTGCACGTGCAATTTGCCGCGACCGTGAGCGGTAGCGTCCTGCAGGGCCTCGTCATCATCCCCGAGCGAGACTTCACCGCGAAATTCCCGAACACCGCCGGTAGCCGTTTCTTCCTCGTGGATTGCCCGCGCGAAAAAATGGACGCCGTGCGCGAGCACCTCGCAAAGCAGCTCGGTGATCGCGGACTCGAACTCACGCCCGCCGTGAAACGCCTCGCGGAATTCAACGAAGTCGAGAACACCTACCTTTCGATTTTCCAAGTGCTCGGCGGACTCGGAATGCTGCTAGGCAGCGCCGGCCTCGGCATCGTCGTTGCGAGGAATGTCTTCGAGCGCCGCCGCGAATTCGGCCTGCTCGAAGCCGTCGGCTTCACGCCGCAGACGCTGCGCCGTCTCGTCTTTGCCGAGCACCGCTGGCTCATCATCGGCGCGCTCGGCATCGGAGCCGTGAGCGCGCTCACCGCCGTATGGCCGCGCCTCTCTGCGCAGGCCGCGCATTTCCCATGGCGCGGAATCCTCACGCTCCTCGCAGGCATGGCGCTGCTCGGAGCATTCTGGGCGTGGCTCGCGACGAGGATCGCGCTGAGGGGTTCGCAGCTTGGCGCGTTGAGGAGCGAGTGATTTTTGCCGCGCTTACTTCTGAATTTTTCCTCCCCAACTCAAAATGCGCGCTTTCGCTCCTGCGGCTTCGGCTTCTTTGATTTGGTGATTTTTTACGTAGCAAATGCTGAGGCTGCTCCACGCGAGTTGGTCGTTCGGGCGCAGAACGGTGTTGCGAAGGGCGGCGGCGATGGCCTCGGTGGGGCGGCCAATTTTCATGAGCGCCATGGCGAGTGCGTGCCAGCCGTCGGCGAAGTCGGGCGCGAGTTCCGTGCAGCGGCGGTATTTTTCCACGGCGGGTTCGAGATCGCCCAGGGCGAGGTCGCCATTGGCGTCGTCAAAGAGCGACTCGACCTCCGGTGACATCAGCGCGATTTGACTAAATCACCTACGCCAGCGGCCATGCTGCGGTCAGAAAGCCAGATGCGGAAGGTGCGCGACTTGAGTCCCATGCGGAGGAGCTGCCTGCGTAATTGTGCGCGGTATTGTGGAGGGAGTTCTGCGCTGCCGTCGCTGTCGTCTTCAATTTCCGCAGCGATCTTGGCATTGTCGGTGTTGAGAGTTTCCGCATCGAAAGTGAAGCGGCGATCCACATTCACGATGAGCGCGTCTTTGTCGGAGTTGATCACGTCGCTGACTTTTCCGGGAGCGAGCTTATTGGCCGCTTGCATGATGACATCCGCATACTCGTTTTTCCCCATCGGGCGCACGTTGGCGCTGAACAGCGAGAGCGGCTCTGCCTTGAGCCCGAGAGCCTCGGCGGCTTGGTAGAATGATTTGCCGGCGGTCTGCGCTTCCGCGATTTTCGCCTGCATTTCGGTGGCCTTTTTGCGGGCGGCTTCGTCGGCTTTTGCGTCGAGCAGTTCCGTTTCGAGTTGGGCTTTCGCCGTCTCGAACGTTTGTTGTTCGGGAGCCTTGGTGTCCGCGAGCATGAGCACGTAGGCACCCTTTTGCAGCGTGAGGTGATTGCTGTAGGGTTTTTCCTTCGTCAGTTGAAATGCGGCCTCTGCGACGGTGGGCGAAGTTTCGATTTCCGCCGGTGGATTTTCCGCGCCGAAAAACTCCTTTGTTTCTCCGAGTGTCGCGCCTGCCTTCGTCGCGAGCTGTTCAAAATTCGCGTTTGGCTCTGCGAGTTCCTGCCGCAGATCGTAGGCCTTTTGCACGAGTGGCTGGAGTTGCTCGGTGCGTGCTTTCGCGTCCAGCGGTTTGCCGTCCGGTGCCGGCGGCATCAGGAACGCTGCGAAGCGGACTTTGCGCAGCTCGGGTGTTTTCAAAAGTTCCTTCTTTTCCTCGAAGCTCTTTTTCAATTCCTCGTCCGTGGCTTTTTGCTCCTTGCGGAAATCGGCGTGCTTGAAGGCGACATACGACGCTTCGGTGTTCGTGTGTTGTTGCTGGATGTAATCATTCACCTGCGCCGGTGTCGCGGCGACCGTGGAGCCGATGATGTCACGCATCTTGTTGATCCGCACCTCGTCCGCGAGGAACTGCTGGATCTGCTCTTTATTGTAGCCTTGTGGAGTCAGGAAATTATCAATGAAGCGCTGGCACAATTGGCCGTCGAACTTCCCGTCCGCGTCGTGGAAGGAAGTGTTTTCGACAAGCTGTTTATTGATTTCCTCATCCGTGACCGTGATGCCGAGCGCGTTCGCCTCGCGGTCGAAAACGAACAAATTTCCCACGCCGACGGCGGTGGGTTCGCCGTTGCGCGACATCGGGTCGAGCACCGCAAAAACTTCGCTGCCCATCCTGGCAAAAATCGCGAGCCTGCGCGCTTGATGCTGCCATGTCTCCATGCTCACCGGCTTTCCGTAGAGCATCGCCGCAGTGGAGCGTCCGCGCCCCGAGTCGTTCCTATTTCCGCCCCAGAAAACGAAGCTGACAATAACAAGAATAGTGATGACCCACATGATGGGCGTGCTGAAGCGGCGAAGAGTATTGACCATGATTTTGTCGTGAATTTCGGATTCTTAGTTGCGTTCTTTTGTAGCGCTCGCGTAGTTTCCCGCGCGCTCAATAAAAGCAATGAACCTACGTGCCACATTCCCTTTCCGGCAACTTCTTTCTGTCACAGTCGGTGTGCTGACATTCACCGGGGCTTCGCTTGCCTTTGCGCAAACCCCGGTTGCGCCCGTCGCAGTGACCGGCTCCGACTACGTGGTCATGAAATCAGTGGCACCGAGTGTGCCGCCCAAAGTGATGCAAGGCGTCTTGATCACCGGGATGCAGGGTTCGCGTATGATGGTAAAAGAGGGAGCCGGTGAGGCAGGCTACGAAGTGTCGGGGGTTCAGGAAATCCGCAAAGCGGCACCGCCGGAGTTTGCGCAGGCGCAGCAACTCATCGAGGCGGGCGACTTCGCAAAGGCGGCTCCGCTCATCAAAGGAATCACGGAAAAATTCAAAGGACTGCCGATTTCTTGGGCGCAGGATTCGACGAGCATGTTGGGAAATCTTTACCTCAATCTCGACAAAGTATCCGAAGCCGAGGCGGCCATCTCCGCTTACGAAACCGCCTATCGCGGCAGTGCCGCAAATGGTGCAAGTGCAGCAAAGGCGCGACTCGCTGCGGCGAAGGGCAAGTTCGCCGAGGCGAAGCCCCTTG
>JAYUIF010000295.1:0-3467 GCA_043766295.1 Spartobacteria bacterium
GCCACCGGGATTTCTTCATCGGCTTCTTCGACCTCGAAATGCGCGACGAGCGCCGCCCGTTGTGCGTCGTGCAGCAGTTGCGGATGCGTCGAGAGGATCGCGTCGAGCATTGGCGGTGCGCTCCGCGTCCCCGGCGATTTCGGTCAAACCCTCCTCGGGCAACGTCGCGGCGAGTTGCGGAACAGCGCGCGGATAATGTCACGAGAGGAGACGCTGAACCGATGCGCGCAATCCTCCTCGGGTGCATCATTGTCCCATAGCGAGCGGGGAAGGCGCGGAAGGCTGTTCCAGAAGAACAAGCTGATGCGCCGCGGCCGTCTTATCGGTTACATCGGCGAAAGCCGGTATGACTTCATGTTCGCCGATGCCGAGATTTTCGGCGGTCGAGTGAAGTAATTCCGAATATGCGGCGAGCACGTCGGCAAGCGCGGGCGCATCAAGTTGTGGCGATACCTCCGCGAGAAATTGGCCGTAGAGGATGATACGGCAGTCGCCAGCCGTGAGCGAAAAATGTGAGCGACGCAGCCGCGATGCCTTCGCCACCGCGCGAAGCACGGCGTTGTCGAATGCTTCCCGCGGCCCGATTCGCTGGCGGGAATCCGTTGCCGCTTTACGGCACACGAGCAGGGTATCGAATTGAATCGACTCCTTTGTCTGCGATTTGGGCATCGCCACAGACAATTCTGAGCGCGTCGGCTGGGCGTTGATGAAAGTGAAGCCCGCCCCGAGCACCGCTTCTGCAAGCGAAGTCCAGCCTTCCGGGCGCGAGTGGTGATACGAAAACACGAGCAGCCCGTCGTCTTTCAGCACGCGATGACATTCCGTGAAAACGGCGCGGAGTTTCGCGGCGAACGCTCCAGCATCCGTGTCTTGCACTTCGCCGATTTGGCGCGTGCTTTCATGCGGTTGCGGACTGCCGCCGTTGCGCGGGCGCAGGCTTTGCCACGCGTGGAAAAAGTCGGCGAGTTCCGAGTAATGCACGTTGTCGAAAAATGGCGGGTCAGTGATGACCAAATCCACGCTGCCAGCGGGCAGGCCGGTGGTAGCCGAGTCTCCGCGGGAAATGTGAACTACCCGCGCCGATGATTTCTCCGGCGGCCATTGTGTCGAGACTTCCCCGCTAAACGGTTCGCTTGCGCCATACACCCGCCGATTTTCCACCGAGGCGCGCGCGTAGCCGAGCGCGACTTCAAAAGGCGCGCCACGATACTCGATGGCACGGAAAAGCCGCGTCTTGAACAGCGTCGAAAATGCGCCGGAGCTTTTCGGCGTGCCCCACACGTTGCCCTCAATCGGCATCCGTTCTGGCTTGAGAATGTGATGCGAGAACATGTGCCGCACAGCGCCGGTGCCCTCGCCTTTGTAGGACGCAAAGAGGTTGTTGAATTCCAGTGTGCCGGAAAACACGGCGAGCATCGCGTCGCGCGTGGACTTTTCGGGAAGCGCAAGAATCGCCTCATGCAGCCAGCCAAGCGCGAGAAGCTGGCGGTCGTTGAAAAACTGCCGCCATTGCCCGTAGCCGTAGTTGAGGGCCTGGCGCGTATTGTAGCCGTCGCGCAGTTCGAGTGTCGGCAGCGGCAGCGCCGAGCGGGAGAGTTCTCCCGAGCAACGCTGATACTCCACCGCGTCGTCTGCCGTCGCGCGCAGATAGACTTTTTCGCCCGATGCTGTGAGCACCAGTTTCGCGTAGAGTCGGTGTGCGGGCGGCCCGCCTTGCGCGCGCACCGTGCGCATGATGGGAAAACTTTTCTCGCACGCGCGGCACGTCGCGTTTGTGCCGTCGGCGGGGCCGCAATGCGGGTCGAATGAGTGCGAACACGCAGGGCAAGTGGCACCTTCCGCGTTGACCGTTGTGCAGAAAATTTCGCCACAATCCGGGCAAACCACTTTCGCCTCCGGCTTGCGCTGTGGAAGTGCGTTCCGCGCGAAGATGTAGTTTGGAAACAAATCCACGCGTTCAGTGCAGTGCGGGCACGCGAGCGTTTTCACCCAAAAATGGTAGAGCACATCGCACTCGGCTCCCCGCGCATCGTGGGTCTTGTAGAGCCGACGAATTCTTTTCCCCACTCCCGCAGAGAGAGCAGCAAAAGCGGTCTTCAGCGCATCGCCATCGAGCGGGCCGAGCGCAACACGCACGGACTCCACGGCGACCGGATTGATGTCGCGCCCCAACGCGATAAAGCCGAGTTTGTGCGCTTCGCCGATAGTCGTTCCGCTTCCCATGAACGGGTCGAAAACAGTGAGACCGTGGAAATCGTGCTTGCGATAAAACGCCTCCGCCAGCCGCTGCCCCGGCGGCAATGCCGCGCCGAGCAGCACGGCGCGAAAAACGGAACCGAGGCGTTTCGCCCACCACTTGTGAATGTGATACACGGGCCGATACACTTCCTTTCGCCAGCTCTCCGCCTCCGCGAGTTGCGAGACGAACTCGATTGGAAAATCGTCGCTCTCGATGAGCGTTCGCGTTCGCACGGCCTCACTCATTGTCGTCGTCCTCCGCTGCCGCGACGGCAGCTTTCCGCATTTGCACGCGCTCTCCCGCCACGCCTTTCAATCGCCACGCACGAAAACGATGCTCACGGCCCACCGATGGATTCGGCACATTCTCCGGCGTCAGTGTATTGTCGCGGAGGTCGAAGGCGTAGCCGACGACGAGGTGTGCGGATTCCACGCGCACCAAATCTCCGACCGGCTCGAATCGCTCGTCCACCGCCGTCTCCGCAGGCAGGATGAGCGTTTGATGATGCGCGGTGCCGCTCGTCAGGCCGAACGGCGTCGGCGCGACATACATTTTGCGGTCACGAATCATGATGTCCCCGTAGCTCCCGAATCCTTTGACGCTGCGATTTTTGTGAACGTATTCGTGATTCGCGTTCAGGAAATCGCCGTGGCAGATCACCAAATCCAGCACGGGATACGAGTCGCCGTCCGGCTCCGCCGGGTAGCGCCCGAAGACATAGAAAATCTCGCGCCCATTGTGCGTGCCGGAGGGCACTTGACTGTTGCAGTCGTAGTTCGCCTCGCGCCCTGGATACGCGAGCCCTTTGACCTCAAAACCGACCGCCGCGTGAACCAGCCGAAAATCCGGGTAGGAATTTCGTCCGCCCATTTCAAAGTTCAGCCCCATCGGTTCGAGACACGTTTTGAACCAATTCTGAAAATGAAACTCCTTGTCCTGTCTGCTCTCGCGGTGAATCAGCCGTTCCGAACGAATTGCGGTCACGCATTGAGCGAAAACATCAGGAACAGGCTGTGGCATTGGTGTAAGCGTGTCAGACGGTTTTTGCGCCGACAAGAATGCCCACTTTCCGCTCCAGCGTGGCTATTGCGAGCAGAGATTCAAAACGATAGCGCCACGCCTTCGCATCCCGCGGGCAGGAAAGTTCCGGCACGAGATCGAGCGCGACGAAATCGGAATTGAGCGCCTTGTCGCGCTCGATCTCATTCGCCTCCCACACCAGCCCGAA
>JAYUIF010000296.1:0-3454 GCA_043766295.1 Spartobacteria bacterium
CCGCGCTCGCTCCATGAGCACTTCACCATCCACAAAAACCACCACCCAAGACAGACCAGCCTCGCGCAGCGATTGGTTCAACCATGCGCTGCAGCGAACCGCAGCCCTGGCGTTCAGTTACCGATGCGCGGCTCTCACTCGACCGGCTCAGTCACGGCATGTGCTCCCACCATGAAACCCAGCACATGCCGCGCCTTCGCCTCGCGCCGTATCGCGCACACCCGCGCTTCCGGGCTGCGGTCGCTGAGCTTGCGGTCGTTAGGCGTCTCCTCGCTCCTCGTGTGAACGAAAGCCAATGAAAGCAGCATCCGATGCCACGCTTCAGGACGCAGTAGATTACTATTTGCGTCAGCTACGGGCTGGCGATTACGAGTCTGCGTTTCACGGCCTCACCGAACTCGACTCAGCTATTGTTTATCCTCTCGTTGCGACTTATCGCACCGAGACATCATCGGGCATTCGCGACAGCTTACTCCGCATTATCAGCGAGTTTCGCACACCTTCCGCTCTTCCACTGTTGGCCGAGGTTTTGCGCGACCGACGCGACACCGATGGAAGCAAGCTCTCGATGGCTTGGTCAGACTCGCCTCGGTCGAAGCCGTCCAGACGCTCGAATCCGTTCTTCGCGACGAGGCCGTTGCGCCCAACCCCGACTCCAACTATATCGAGTGGGTGCGCGAGGCACTCGACCAAACCAAAGAGGCACATGGCACCAAATCCAATGCGACCGGAGGAGGCGCGAGGGACAGACAGATTATTCGTTTTCACCGCAACCGCGCCTCACATTTTCCCCGATGAAAGCTGCGCATTGACGCCCCGTGCTGCGGCGTGCATTTTCCGGGCATGAGCACGATCACCATTCCGCTGACGGAGGAAGACCTGTCTTTCCTCCGAACTTATTCGCAGGCGCAGGGGACTTCGGCAGAGGCGTTCCTCGCGCGGTAGGCGCATAATTTTCGCGAGCAAATGCAGAGGCCGCTGCACGGGGAGGTAGAGGCGGCGAGTGGGATCATTTCGCCGGAATTTGCAGGCAGGGAGAACGCCAACGGCGTTCAATCATCCAGCCCAGCGGTTGGCGCGACAACGGAGCGCCTACCCTGGGTGCCGACATAAAAACGAAGCAAACCCTGTAGGGGTTTCATCTCGCAGCGAGACAAACACGATGGCTGCAACCCCTTCAGGGTTGTTGGCATTTTGAATCGAACACCCAGGGTAGCTCGTTCCTCGCAACCGCTGGGCTGGATGATTTAAACACCGTTGGCGTTCGCTGCGTTCATGCAATTTGACTGTAAAAATCGTATCATTTCCAAGTCAGAGACTTTGCACGGTCGCCCGTGCCGACGATCACGCCCACGGATTTCCTCAGCCAATTTACGTTCTGAAAGTGCATTGCGCCGATGGGCTGCTTCGCTTTCCATGTCGGCCATGCGTCTTCTGTTTGCTCTCACTTTTACCACCGCGCTTCAGGCTGCGGAATTCAAAATCGGCATCCACACTTTCACGCTGCCCGATGGTCTGACGGTGGAACTCGCCGCCGGGCCGCCGCTCGTGGACCGGCCCATCACGATGGCGTTTGGCGACGCGTGCGAACTCTACGTGGCCGACAGTTCCGGCTCGAACGACCCGGTGGAAAAGCAGCTCGCGGAAAAGACGCACCGCATCCTGCGCCTCGTGGATACGGACGGCGACGGCAAGTTCGACAAGCGCACGATTTTCGCCGACAAGATGATGTTCCCCGAAGGCACGCTCTGGCTCGACGGCTCGCTCTACGTCTCCGCCCCGCCGCAAATCTGGAAGCTCACGGACACCGACGGCGACGGCGTGGCCGACAAGCGCGAGGTGTGGTTCGACGGCAAGACGCTGACCCGCTGCGCCAACGATCTGCACGGCCCCTACGCCGGGCCGGACGGCTTCATTTATTGGTGCAAAGGCGCGACCGCCGAGCAGCGCCACACGCTCGGCGATGGCCGGGAATTCGTCAGCCGCGCCTCGCACGTTTTTCGTATGCGGCCCGATGGCACTGGCTTCGAGCCCGTCATCACCGCCGGCATGGACAACCCCGTGGACGTCGTCTTCTCGCCCAGCGGCGAGCGTTTTCTCAGCGGCACTTTTCTGCAAAATCCCGCGAACGGAAAACGCGACGGCATCTTCCACGCCGTCTATGGCGGCGTGTGGGGAAAAGAGAACGGCGTCCTCAAAGGCCACCCGCGCACCGGCGCGCTCATGCCCGTGATGACGCAACTCGGGCCCGCCGCCGCGTGCGGCTTGGAAATGTCGCGCCTCGCTGGATGGGGCGCGGAATGGCGGGGCAATCTTTTCGCCACCAATTTCAATCTTCGCAAAGTCACGCGCCACATCCTCACGCCCGACGGCGCGACTTATCGCACCACGGACAGCGACCTGCTCGTCAGCGACCAGACGGATTTTCACCCGACGGATGTTATCGAAGACGAACGCGGCACCGGCTCGCTGCTCATCGCGGACACCGGCGGCTGGTATAAAATTTGTTGCCCCACCTCGCAGCTCGTGAAGCCCGACGTGCTCGGGGCGATTTATCGCGTGCGGAAAACGGACGCGCGTCCGAATGAGCCGGGGCCACTTTTGGTCCCCAGACCCGCCATCGCGGAGACTATTTCGTTGCTCGACGATTTTGCGCCTGCCGTTCGCGAGTGCGCCGCGCGCAAGCTCATCCAACTCGGCGACAACGCCGTGCCGGCTCTTGTAGAAGTGATGACCGAAAGAAAGCACCCCGACTCCGCACGCCCGCTTGGAGAAAGAATCGCGTGCGTTTGGGTGCTCAGCCGCATGCCCGGCGAAGCAGCGCGCGTAGCCGTTCGTCGCGGACTGAAAGCGATGGACGCCGAGATACGCACCGCCGCCGCCCTTAGCATCGCGCTTTGTCGCGACAAGGGAGCGACCGACGCGCTCATCCCGTTGCTCGCCGACGCCGACCTGCACACCCGCCGCGCCGCCGCCGAGGCGCTCGGCCGCATCGGCGACAGGCGCGCCGTCGCCCCGCTGCTCGCCATGGACACCACCGCCGGCGGGCGCTTCCTCGAACACACCGTCGCCTACGCGCTCTACGAAATCGGCAGCGCCGCCAGCCTCTCCTACGCCCTCCCCGGCCCCGGAAGTATCGCCCGCGAAATGCTCGCCGGAATCCGCTCCGCCAAGCCCGCGCCTGCCATGAAGCCCATCCCCATCGAGCCCGCCGCGCCCGGCCCCGACGCCGCCACGCTCGCCCGCCAGCGCACCCGGCTCGAAGAACTCCTCGCCCTCAGCGCCAACGGCGACGCCGCGCGCGGCAAACTCATTTTTACCGACGTGAAATCCGCCTGCATCACCTGCCACGCGATGGGCGGAGTCGGCGGCACCTTCGGCCCCGACCTCACCAAAATCGGCGCCATCCGCACCGCGCGCGACCTGCTCGAAGCCATCGTCTTTCCCAGCGCCA
>JAYUIF010000297.1:0-3449 GCA_043766295.1 Spartobacteria bacterium
TTCGGCGATCACTTACAAAAACGGGCAGCCGTCTTTCGCGGAAAAAGTCCTGACCGAACTCGGCGTGAAAAACGGCTGGGAGTTCACGTTCAGCAAGGACGGGAGCGTGTTCACGGCGGACGGACTCAAGCCGTTCGACGCCGTCTTTTTCTACACCACCGGCGACCTCACGACCGCGGGCACGGACAAAAATCCGCCGATGCCCGCGGGCGGCAAACAGGCGCTGCTCGATTACGTCGCGAGCGGCAAGGGCTTCATCGGCACGCACTCGGCGAGCGATACTTTTCACACGGACAACGAAGACAAAAAAGGCCCCGAGCGTTATCTCAATCACGGCGAAAAAGCCGACGCATACGTGCGCTTCCTCGGTGGTGAATTCATCAAACACGACTCACAGCAGGTCGCGAAAAACACAGTGACCGATCCGAAGTTTCCCGGCTTCGAGAAAGTCGGCGCGGACTACAGCCTGATGGAAGAATGGTATTCGTTGAAGGACTTCAATTCCGACATCCACGTCCTCAGCGTCATTGATGCACCAGCGATGAAAGGCCCGGACTACCAGCGCCCGCCTTACCCGACTACATGGGCGCGCAAAGAGGGACAGGGCCGCGTGTGGTTCTCCGCGATGGGACACCGCGAGGAAACTTGGACGAATCCCATGTTCCAAGACATCCTCGCCGGCGGCATCAAATGGGCGCTCGGCGAAGTGAAAGCGGAGGTGCCGCCGAACCTCAAAGAGATGGCTCCCGAAGCGATGACCAATCCCGCATTTCTCGGAAAGCCAGCAGAGCAACCGCCGAAATAACGCGGCCTAGTTCTCCTTCTTTTCCTCGATCACCACGAAGCGCGTTGCGCCGTGGCTGTTCACGCGGATACGGACGCTATTCTTCTGCTTCACTTCCTCGCTGAGCTTCACGGCTGCATCGGAGTCCTTCACCGGCTTGCCATCAATTTCCACAACCACGTCGCCCACCTTCACGTCCGTTTCAGCGGTCGCGCACTCGGCATTGATCGCCGTGATGATTGCGCCTTTCACATCCTCGGGGATGCCAAATTGCTTCCGCATCTCCGGCTTGATGTCGCCCACCGTCACACCATCGAGAACGTCCGGCGCTTTCTCCTTCTCCTTCTGCGGCTCCATCGGAGCACTGTCCATCGCCAGATTCCCGGGACGCTCGGCGAGCGTGAGCGAGAGTTTTTTCTCCTCGCCATTGCGGAAAATTTTCAGCTCCACCTTCGCGCCCGGCGCCATGTTGGCGATGCTGTTGCGCAGTTCCGCGATGCCCTCAGCTTTCTGGCCGTTAAATTCCACGATCACATCCCCGCTCTTCACCCCGCCTTTTTCCGCACCGCCTCCGGGCACGACTTCCGCCACGAGGATGCCCTCCTTGCCCGGCGCCTTGAATTCCTTCGCCAGCTTCTCATTCATTTCCTGCATCTGAATGCCGAGGAAACCGCGCTGCACCTTCCCAAATTTAATCAAACTCTCCATCGCAGTCCGCGCTTGATTCGCCGGCACCGCAAAACCGATTCCCATATTTCCACCGCTGCGCGAAAAAATCGCCGTGTTGATTCCGACGAGCCGCCCCTCCGTATCCACCAGCGCACCGCCCGAGTTTCCGGGGTTAATCGAAGCATCCGTCTGGATGAAATTTCCAAACTCCGAAATCCCCGTCTCATTGCGGCCAATCGCTGAAACAATTCCCTGCGTCACGCTCTGGCGCAGCGCAAACGGCGCACCGATTGCCAGCACCTTGTCCCCCACTTTGATCTTCTCGCTGTCCGCAAAAGTAATCGCCTTCAGATCCTTCGCCTCCACTTTGATCACCGCGATGTCACTGCCGGGATCCGTGCCGATGCGCTTCGCCTTAAACTCCGTCTTCCCATCCGCCAGCGTCACCACGATCTCATCCGCCTGCTCCACCACATGATTATTCGTAAGGATGTAACCGTCCGCGCTCACGATCACCCCGCTGCCCATCCCCACCGGCACCGTCTTTTTGCGCCCCGGTTTCGCGTCCCCTTTTTTCCCCGCGCCCTCATCCTCCGGGACGCCGAAAAAGCGGCGGAAAAACGGATCATCCGAAAATGGATTTTGCTGCTGCCCCCTCGCGCCCACGAGCACCTGCTTGTTGATCGAAATCGTCACCACACTCGGAGCCACCTTGTCCACGATGGGCGCGTAGCTGTTCTGCTCATTTCGCACCAGCGCCTTGTCGTCCACCTTGATCTCCGGCAATTTATTTTCCGCAAAAGTCCCCGCAGCAAAAGCGAGCGGTGCGAACAGTGCGATGGCGAACGTGCGAGTGAGGATGTGTGTTTTCATAAAGTGAGTGGCGGTTGTGACAAACGAATCTGCACTCCGTTCAATGTCAGATTTCCGCCCAAAAGCACGCGGTTAAAACGGTGAAAGCTCACGCGCCGACTACGCGGCGCAGGCCGTTTCTGCTGGCATCCGTGGGTTTCGCTCCGCTTCACCCACGGCTACCGTAGTGGCTGGCGCTACGCGCCAAATGGCGACCTGACTGTAGAGATCGTATCACTTCGTGTCCTTCGTGGTGAAAAATCCACCGAGTAGAGAGTGGTGCCGGATGTGTGTGAAACGAAACCTATCCGTGAACATCCAAATCATCCGATCTGAAAACATCCGGGTATCCGTGTTTTCCTAGCGCAGCTTTTCGCGCAGGGCGGTCTCCACGGCGGGGCTGAAATTTCCGGCTGCTGCCTGCAAATACGCTGCTTTGCGGATAAACCACGGTGGCGCATCCGTGCGTTTGGCCTCGGTGAAAATCACATTCTGCGCGGCAGATTTGTCTCCCTCCGCGTCGAGCAACTGCGCAAAGGCCAGAGCGTGCGCTGCGTTTTCCGGCGCGAGGCGATAGCGGCTTTCCAGCGACTCACGTTTGGCGGTTTTTGGCATTTCACCGAAGACAGGCTCCGGCATCACAGCGCTGTAAATCTGCCATGCGCGCTCGTCGTGTTTCCAGCCGTGCAGCAATTCCATCCACACGCGGTAATCGCGCCCACGTCGCGAAGTGTGATGCTTCATCCAATGCTCCAATTGCTCCGGCGACGACCATCGTGCGGCGTATCGGTAAAAGGCATCCACTTCATCCTCCCCCACCTCTTCCGCCGAGCGCTGCTCCCACCAAAGTTCGTAGTATGCGCGCACATTTTCATCCGGCTCGCGCAGCTCCTCGACGATGATCTGTGCGTATGCGAGTGCGAGTTCCGGCCGGGCCTCGACGAACTGCCCCCATAGCACACGCGCCCCACGCATCCGCGCCGTCTCGCGCACCGCATCCCGCAAAACTTCGCCCCGCTGCCGCCCCGCGCGCTGCACGGCATCCTGCCAGAAAACAATCGCCTGCGAGGGAAACTCCTTTGCCGCCCGCGCCTGCATGACGGGCATCCACCACGCCGAGGCCGCGAGCCTGCGCACGATGGCG
>JAYUIF010000298.1:0-8136 GCA_043766295.1 Spartobacteria bacterium
GCTTGTTGGCGAGCGCGACGGATTTTGCGGGTTCGTCGCTGAGGAGTTGGATTTTTACGGGGACGAATCGCTGCTGCTCGACTTGGGAAATGGCTCCGCTCCGATCATTGGCGGTCACGACGCCATCCACCATTTGGCCGGAGGCATTGCGAGCGGTGTAGCGAAACTGTGGCATGTGTGTGGATTGCTATGTCTGGAAAATACGAAGGCAAGCCCAGAGGCTTGCCTTCGTGAGACAGAGACGAGTGCGTTTCGTTCGTTCAAGCCCGACGCCTGCGCCGCCCAAAGATTCCCGCCGCGCCAACTGCGAGCAAGAGGGCCGAAGTCGGCTCGGGAGCGGCCACGGTGGTTTTAAATGCCGACGATAAACCACCCTGCCATTCCAGTCCTAGATCAGCTAAAGACATATCAAAGTGAGGGTTCATCGGCGCGGCTGGTCCAGGGGTCTGCCACAACCAGAGATCATCAGATACCGTATTGTAGAGTGTTGCGTTCGCGATGAGCGCTGCATTGTAGAAACGCAAAGAGAGAGGGATGGTAGTTGTGGGGGGAAAATTACCCTTCCCCGAATTCCCAACAATAAAATCAAGAGTGCCTGAATAAAACGAACCTGCTGTGCCGCCTCCAGAGCCTGAATCGTCTCCAATGGTTGTTACTAGGTAGGCACTATTTACTGCGTTTTGCCCGGTCAAAGGAACCCAAGTTCCCGAAAAATTATTCCCCGTATTTGCTCCGTCGTAGTATCCAATTTGAACCGCCATGCCATCGCCATACGCAGCGTTGCCGGCGGAAAGAGCGACGCCCAAGTTGTCCTTTAGGAGTAGGCCGTCTGTGCCAAATGTAATCAGAGTTTTATCCCCAGCGCTAGGGGGAGATGCGAATGAGAGGGCACGTCTGAGTGTCGGAGTCTTTTGGATGGTGTTAAATTGGGCGAGGCTGCTTGTGCTGTTGACGGCGACTGAACTGCTGCGCGCTGAAGTAGGAGAATAATAGGAGGCGTTGTTCCCGGTGCTTGGAATACCGCTGACGGCGGGGGCCGGACTGGATGACTGTGGCGCTACTGCCACCGATCCGAGCGAGGTCGTCGTTGATGCGAAGTGAGTCGTTGGGACTTCTTGATACCCGGTGGTGATGCTGGTTCCCGTGGGCGCTGTGATGCTATTGCTGTTGTCACCGCTTTGCTTTGGAAGGCCAATGTTTGCGAGGTCTGTGTTGTTTCCAGCCCTAGTTGCTTCGTTTTTTAAAAGGTTATTCTGCGCGATATACGCGGCGATGCCGGTCACATTACCACTTGTGGTGGTGACTTCGTTTGCTGCGACGTCGTCTATCGTGGCGTCGAGTTGGTCAGTTGCCGAGACGGGATTGTCGCCGTAGTCGGTGAGTAAGCTGTCGTGCGAATTCCGGGTTAGGGATGTATTTGCACCGAGCTTTTCTGTGAATGATGCCACGGCATATTTGCGTGAAGTGCGCGGCGCAACAGCGCGAGAACCACCGCTGTTGCCTGCAAAATTGTTGTTTGAAAAAGCAGAAATTCCTGCGTTCTGTGAAGAACGTGCGCTTCCGCTAGAGAACGAAGTCAGTTCGGATCCCGAAGTGCCGCTGAGTTGGCCTGTAAAAGTGTGTCCGACATTCGCTTTCGCATCGGTATCAACGCGAACACTGAATGTATTTTGATTGAAGGTATTTTCCGGAATTTTGGTGAGATTGACTTCACCGATTCCGATTACTTTACCAGTGCCGAATTGATTGCTGGCGATTGCTGGCGATTGCTCGCCTCCAAGGCACGCGAGGATCGCTTTTACTGCGGATTCGCCCGTGCGCGCGGCGGGATTCGTATCATTCAGAACGAGGCGGTTGGCTTCGCTGATGGTGATCATTCCCGTTGGCGTCACAATTTCTACAACGGGAGGCGTAATCTCAGTGGGTGCAGTTGCGTTCGGGAGCGCATTGAAAATCTCCGCCTTTCCCTCTTTCAGTGAGGCCGTCCAGTTCGTGTCGCTTTTCCAAACTTCGTTAGTCGCCTCTGTCCATGAATTGGACGCCGCCGACGCACTCACTGCGACCAGTATAGCCAGCGGTAAAGCGCATATACGAATGGCAGCGCTGCTGTATTTTATGGTCGAGTTTTTCATATTGTGAATGTGATTTTGGAGGCGGATATGGGGTGTGTAAATCTCACGATATACCCATACAGATGTTCAACTGTGGCGCAACGTTTGATTGGCGGCGTCTCCACTTTTATTGGCCCCCAGCACCCGTTTTTCAGGCCCATGCTCCGCAATGATTCCAAGAAACTTTCCGGAATACGCTGTTCGGTGATGGATCGTTGTAACACTGAATTCAAATCAGGGGGTGTAGGGGAGTGATTGATTCAGCGCGGTGCCTGTCGCTGCCGACCGGGACAGAACGACGGCTGAGCCAGCTTTGATGAGTGTGGTGTCCTGATTGGCCCCGCTTCCCGCGCGGCGCCAGTTCGTTCCATCGTGGAAATACGTTTGCCATAAGCGGTTGGTGGTGTCCCAGAGATAGACTTTATCTGCCACGTTAGCACTGGCATTTGTCACCCAGCCGGAACTCGTTTGGATGCCGGAGTTGATCAATTGAACATCCACTGGGAAACGATTCGCCAAAAAGGTCGAGCCGCTGCCAAACAAAGGCGTTTGCTCGTTGGTGCTTGGGACGGCCCCCATCATGGTCAAAGTCACCGGGCTGGTGCCGCGATGCACGATGAATACACCTTCGTCGGGATAGATAATGGTGTTGTTTTGATTTGCCCCCGTTCCGGCCCGACGCCAGTTCGTTCCATCGTGGAAAAAAGTGAACCACAGATCATTGCCTGATCCATTTTTCGATAGAAGGTAAACGACATCGGCAACGTTTGCGCTTGCTCCTGTCATCAGAAGCGGGGTCGTGGTTCCGAAAAGGCTGCCGAAGGTATTCACAGGGACGATTTGAACCGAGTTCCCGACGGTCAGTATGGTGTTGATGTCTGTGACACCGCTCGGAAGAGCAACCGTGAGTTGATTCACCGTATTTGCAGTAACGAGGAGCAGCAGGCCTTGCTGCGTCCCGGTCATGATTCGGACGCCGCGTGGCGTTGCGGCGATGGCGAAATTACCCGCCGTGAAGGAAGCTCCCGTTAGAGTAAATGAAGTCGCGTTATCGAGTGAAGCGACAGTGCCCTGGAAATCCGGCGAATTGTAGAGCGGCACGGAGAAGGCGACGCTTTGTTCGGTAATTGTCGGCGGCGTGGCTGCTGGAATCGTGACGTTGATGTAGCCCACCGAGGTTGTGTTGGCCGTAGTCTGGGCGTGGCTTTGTAGCGGCCAAGCAGCAAACATTGCGGTCAGTGTCAGCCTTTGGAGGATTTGGATTTTCATATCTATAAACTTATGTGGATTTGGACGGCGCGCAATCGAAAGCTCAATAATTTAGGATGTTCAAGCAGGTTACACGCGAGATTTGTTGAGACTAGTGTTTTTCTTGTTCGGGCTTGTGAAAATATGGTCATCCGCACGAGAGACATTTCGGTTGAGATCCCAGTGCGGGGCGAAATTCACCGTCGCCATTGTGCGCGGCGGAGAAAGCCGATAGCACGCGGGCCATGTCGCAAGTTGATTTCGCCCTCGGGCTGCTTTGGTATTTCGTCTATACCTACTCCACCGTCTGTCACGAGGCAGCGCACGCGTGGGCTGCGCACAAGCTTGGTGACGACACGGCGTATCACGGCGGGCAGGTCTCCCTCGATCCGATTCCGCACATGAAGCGCGAGCCTATCGGGATGATCCTCGTCCCCATCGTCACCTTTCTCATCAACGCCGCCAACGGCATGACTTGGATGATGGGATGGGCCAGCGCGCCCTACGATCCACAGTGGGCGACCCGCTATCCGCGCCGTGCCGCGCTCATGGCGATGGCTGGCCCGGCGGCGAATCTCATCCTCGCACTGCTCGCCGCGTTTTTCATTCGAGTGGGTATTTCCGCCGGTTGGTTTGTCGCGGCATCATCGTTCCAGTTTGCAGATTTCGTCGCGCCGTCGCATCCCGACAAAATGCTGGAACTCGCCGCCACGCTGCTCGGCGTCACCTTCTCGCTAAATCTGCTCCTGTGCTGCTTCAACCTCCTGCCACTTCCTCCGCTCGACGGCTCGTGCATCCCGCTGTTTTTCCTTCGCGAGGATAAAGTCGAGGCCTACCAGCAAATGCTGTGGACGCCTACGATTCAGTTCATCGGCATGGCGGTCGCATTCCGCTCATTTGGATACTTTTTCCACCCGGTTCTCACGTTTTTTGTGAACCTCCTCTACCACGGTCACGTGTATTATAGCTGAGGAAAAATCGGCTTCCCCTCCGCGACTTTCGCGGCATAGCGTGCGGCGCACTCATTTACCACCGATGAAAAAAATACTACTCGCCCTCGTCGTCCTCGTCTCGTCTCTCCATGCACAAAAGGAGGGCGCGCAGCCGGACGCCAAGCAGATCGCCGAATTCCAGCGCGTGATGAAAACCATCGGCGAAATCGAATATAAGAGCGGTGAGATTTCGCTCGTCGGCGGGAAGGCAAAAATCAAACTCGGCGAAGAATTCCGCTACCTCGATCCGGCGAACGCCCGCAAGGTGCTCGTGGATATTTGGAGCAATCCGCCGGAAGCCGGCAGCACGCTCGGCATGATCGTGCCGAAGGGCGCAAACTTTCTGGACAGCACCACATGGGTCGCAGTCCTCCAGTGGAAAGACGACGGCTACGTAAAGGACGAGGAGTTTGCCTCCACCGATTTCGATAAAATGCTCAAGGAACTGATTAAGGCCCACAAAGCCGGGAGTGATGAGCGCGTAAAATCTGGTTACGGAAAACTGGAACTCAGCGGATGGGCCGAGCAACCGCACTACGATCGCGCCACTCACAAGCTCTATTGGGCAAAGTCGTTTGATGTGGATGCGCCCGTGCAGCAGCTCAATTACGACATCCGCGTGCTCGGTCGCGAAGGCATCCTCGAAGTCAGCGTCATTTCATCCGTGCCGCAACTCAACGACATCAAAGAGAAAGCCCCCAGCATCCTCGCCATGGTGGATTTCACCGACGGCAATCGCTACACGGATTACAAATCCGGCGACAAAGTAGCCACCTACGGCATCGCCGGCCTCATCGCGGGCGGCGTCCTGCTCAAGAGCGGATTTTTTAAAGTGATCTGGGTAGCTCTTCTCGCGGCGAAAAAATTCGTCATCATCGGCGTCGTCGCCATCGGCGCGTGGTTCAAAAAGCTCTTCGGCGGGCGCAAGCAAGCGTAGCCCCCGCTTTGAATCTCCGCCCCGCCACCGCTGCCGACATCCCGCTGCTTCGCACGCTCGCGCAACGCATCTGGCGCGAGTGCTACCCCGGCATCATCACAACGGATCAAATCGAATTCATGCTCGGCTGGATGTATTCCGCCGAGCAACTCGCCAGCGAATTTGCCGAGCGCGTGCCGTGGGAGTTGGTCGAGGAAAGCGGCGAGCCCATCGGCTTTCTATCCTACAAGCTGGAGGCCGACGCGCGCGTGAAGCTGAACAAACTTTACCTCCTCCCCGAGCACCAACGCAAAGGACACAGTCGCACCCTCCTCGCCCACGTCTGCGAACGCGCCCGCGCACTCGGCGCCCGCGAAGTGTGGATGCAAGTGAACAAGCGCAACCCCCGCGCCATCGCCGCGTATTTGAAAGCCGGCTTCCACATCGCGAGCGAAGCCATCGCCGACATCGGCCACGGCTTCGTGATGGACGACTACATCATGGCGAAGGCGGTGTAGCTGGAGCTTCATGCTCGGACGCCATGATTGAGGCCGGGAGGGCCTGACCGAAATTAGCCGGTGGCGTCAGCCACCGGATCACGTCCACAACGAACAAGCGCCCCGGCAGGGGCGATGGAGATCCTTGTGTTCCTATGTCTGCCGCCCCTTCCGGGGCTTGAATCGTTTTGCCCACGGTCCGGTGGCTGACGCCACCGGCTAATCTCCGGCTGTCCCTCCGGGACAAAAAGAATTCGCGACGATTTTCAAAAGCGACGTTCGCGTTCATGCAGGGCTTGTCGCGCGGGCGCGGCGACGCTAGACACGCCACACTTTTCCAAACGCCATGAGCAACAACATCGAATCCACTCTCGTCGAAAATCGCATCTTCAAACCCAGCAAGGAGTTTTCAAAAAAGGCGCGCATCAACTCGATGGCGCAGTATCAGAAAATGTGGAAGGAGAGCGTGGAGAAGCCGGAAAAATTCTTCGCCCGCGAGGCTGCGGAACTTTGCTGGCAGAAGAAATGGACGAAGGTGCTCGATTGGAAATGCCCCTACGCAAAATGGTTTGTCGGCGGGAAATTAAACGTGTCGGAGAACTGTCTGGATCGCCATCTCGACGGGCCGCGCAAGACGAAGGCCGCGATCATTTGGGAAGGCGAGCCGGGCGAAAAGCGCGTGCTCACTTACCAGCAACTCCACCGCGAAGTCTGCCGCTTTGCGAACGTGCTGAAACGCAACGGCGCGAAACGCGGGACGCGCGTGATTATCTATATGCCGATGGTGCCGGAGGCCGCGATTGCGATGCTCGCCTGCGCACGCATCGGCGCGCTGCACTCGGTGATTTTCGGCGGGTTTAGCGCCGAGAGCATCAAGGATCGCGCGCTCGATAGCGGAGCGACGATCATCGTGACTGCCGATGGTGGCTACCGTCGCGGAGCCGTCGTCGCTTTGAAGAAAAACGTGGACGATGCGATCAAGGGAAACGACACGCCGGTGAAGCGCGTGATCGTTTTCAAACGCACCGGACAGGACGTGCACATCGAGCAAGGCCGCGACGTGTGGTGGCATCGCGAACTGGAATACGTGGACGCAATTTGCCCCGCCATCGCGCTCGATGCGGAGACGCCGCTTTTCATCCTCTACACGAGCGGCTCGACGGGAAAGCCGAAGGGAATTTTGCACACGACGGGCGGCTATTTGCTGCACGCTTACATGACGTGCAAATACGTTTTTGATCTGCGCGATGAGGACGTTTATTGGTGCACCGCCGATGTCGGCTGGGTCACTGGGCACAGCTACATGGTCTATGGCCCGCTCGCGATGGGCGCGACTTCGCTCATGTATGAAGGCGCACCGAATTGGCCCGAGAACGACCGCTTTTGGCGCATCATCGAGGAGTATGGCGTTTCCATTTTTTACACCGCGCCCACGGCCATCCGCGCCTTTATGAAATGGGGCGACCAGTGGGTGAAAAAGCACGATCTCAGTTCGCTCCGACTGCTCGGCACCGTCGGCGAACCCATCAATCCCGAAGCGTGGATGTGGTATCACCGCACCATCGGTGGCGGGCGTTGCCCCATCGTGGATACGTGGTGGCAGACGGAAACCGGTGGCCACATGATCACGCCGCTGCCCGGCTGCACGCCGACAAAACCCGGCACCGCCACACTCCCGTTTTTCGGCGTGGACGCCGCAGTCGTCGGCGACGACGGCAAGGAACTCGGCCCGAACCAAGGCGGCAAACTCGTCATCCGCAAACCGTGGCCCGCGATGCTGCGCGGCATTTGGGGCGACAAGGCGCGCTACAAAAAAACGTATTGGAGCGAGTTCAAAGGCTACTACCTCGCAGGCGACGGCGCGCGCCGCGACAAGGACGGCTACATCTGGATCGTCGGTCGTATTGACGACGTGCTGAACGTCGCCGGCCATCGCCTCGGCACCGCCGAAGTCGAGAGCGCGCTCGTCTCGCATCCGTCCGTCGCCGAAGCCGCAGTCGTCGGCAAACCCGACGAACTCAAAGGCCAGGCCGTCGTGTGTTTCGTCACCGTGAAAACCGGCATCGCCACGAGCAAAGACCTCGCCGCCGAATTAAAGAAACACGTCCGCACCGTCATCGGCCCCGTCGCCACGCCCGACGAAATTCGTTTCACCGACTCGCTGCCAAAAACCCGCTCGGGAAAAATCATGCGCCGCCTGCTCAAACAAGTCGCCGCCGGCGAGAACATCAAAGGCGACACCACCACGCTCGAAGACCTCAGCGTGCTGGCAAAATTGGCCGCATCGGAGGATTAGTTTGGAGTTCCGCCTTTAGGCGGTTAAAAGCGATCTAAAGTGACTGAAGTAGGAACTCCGAACGCGTCACATTTCC